>NZ_BAAAEN010000010.1:0-202665 GCF_039523035.1 Pigmentiphaga daeguensis
CAATGCTCTATCTGCTTGAATTGGGCTTCGCTGATTTCCATCACCGAAGTATCTCTTAATTTTCATGATTAACACCATTAGTGTTAACACGACCTAGGCTACCAATCATGAGCTGAGTTCGTCCATGGCTGCCTCGTCCCCCATCCCCGTCTATCTGCTGACTGGCTTCCTGGGCAGCGGCAAGACGACGCTGCTTTCGGCCTGGCTGGAACAACCGGGCCTGCAAGGCGCGGCGGTGATCGTCAACGAGCTGGGCGAGGTCGGGCTCGACGGCGCCTTGCTGGGCGTGACCGAACAGGCCTCGCTGGTATCGGGTTCGTGCGTGTGCTGCATGGGCCTGCCGGGCCTGGAACAGGCGCTGGAGGACTTGTTCTGGGCACGGCTGCAACGCCGCATGCCGGCGTTTCCCGCCGTGGCGATCGAGACCACGGGCATGGCCGATCCCGCGCCCATTCTCCAGGCCTTGCACGATCACCCGCTGCTGCGCGAACGCTATCGCCTGCGGGCCGTCGTGACGGTAGCGGGCGCGCCGGCCGGCGCGGCATTGCTCGATCGCCATCCGGAAGCGCGGGCGCAGGTACGCGCGGCGCAGGCGCTGATCATGACCAAGACATCGGATGCGCCGGAGGAATCGACGCAAGCGCTGGCCTGTCGCCTGGCGGCCTTGAATCCCGCGGCGCCCGTGCTGGTCTCCAACCAGGCCGACCTGTCATGGGAGCACGTATGTCAGGCCGTCGCGCCCCGGGCCGCGCAGGCAGGCGATGACGCGGATCGACAGTCGGCGACCGGCGTGGCGCACGACCCTCATGATCCCGCGCATGCCCACGAACACGATGATGAACACGCTCATCATCATCATGACGCGCAGGCGTATTTTCTTCCGTTGCCCGAGGCCATCGCGCGCGATGCGCTGCTGGTCCGTCTGCACGCGCTGGCCGATGCGCTGGGTGACGACCTGCTGCGCCTCAAGGGCATCGTGATGCTGGCCGACGGCCAGCGGCGAGTGGTGCAGTTCGCGCCCGACGACAGGCGCTTCGACGTGCGCCCCCTGCCCGTGGCGGCCGATGCCGCCACGCCCACGGCCGGCTTGACCGTCATCGCCGCGCATGCGAGTGTCGCGCGCATCGCGGCAGCCTTCTTCGGAGGCGCGTCGGCATAGCGGACGCGCGCCGCCGCCGTTCAGCTGTTTTCCAGCACGTCCGCCAGGCCCTGCTTTTCCAGCAGCGACGACAGGTGTTCCCAGCCGTGGAAATCGATGATGATCTGGCCGCGTTCCTTCGCGCCGATCTTGAACGCCACCTGCGTGCCCAGGCGATCGGACAGCGCTTCTTCCAGGCGCAGCACGTCGCGTGACTTGGCCGCGGGCTTGCGGCTGGACTTCTGCGCGGCTTCCTGCAGTGTCTGAGCGACGAGCTTTTCGGCCTCGCGCACCGACAGCCGCTTGGCCACGATCTGCGTGGCGAGCTGGATCTGCGTGGCGGCATCCACCGCCAGCAGCGCGCGCGCATGGCCCATGTCGAGGTCGCCGGCCAACAGCATGGTCTGCACCGGAGCAGCCAGGTTCAACAGGCGCAGCAGGTTGCTCGTGGCCGAACGCGAGCGGCCAATGGCCTGGGCCGCCTGCTCGTGCGTCATGCCGAATTCGCCGATCAATCGCTGCACGCCCTGCGCTTCTTCCAGCGGGTTCAGGTCTTCGCGCTGGATGTTCTCGATCAGCGCCATGACCGCGGCGTTCTCGTCGCTGACCTCGCGCACCAGCACCGGTACCTCGGTCAGGCCGGCCAGTTGTGCGGCACGGAAGCGGCGTTCGCCGGCGATGATCTCGTAGCGGCCGCCTTCGATCGCGCGGACCAGGATGGGCTGCATCACCCCCTGGGTGCGTATCGATTCGGCCAGTTCGCCCAGCGCGCCTTCATCCATGCGCGAGCGCGGCTGGTAGCGGCCGGCCTGCATGCTGGACACCGGCAGCGTATTGGGCGGGCCTTCCTTCTGTTCCGGCTGGGCCGTGGACTTGGTGCCCAACGTGCTGACCGCCGGCATGTCGGCGCCCAGCAGCGCGTCCAGTCCGCGTCCGAGTCCTTTGGGTTTCTTCACACCCTTAGATCCTGCTTTCATTTCCATGATGTGCTTCCCCAAAGCTATAGCGTCTTCATACGCTCTATCATTTCCGCCCCGAAGGCCACGTAGGCCTGCGCCCCCTTGGACGCGGGGTCGAACACCACGCCCGGCAGGCCATAGCTGGGCGCCTCGGCCAGCCTGACGTTGCGCGGGATGATGCTCTTGAATACCTTGTCGCCGAAGTGGCTCTCGAGCTGCGCCGACACCTGCTGCTGCAGCGTCACGCGCGGATCGAACATCACGCGCAAGAGGCCGATCACGCGCAGGTCGGGATTCAGGTTGGCATGGACCCGCTTGATGGTGTTGACCAGGTCCGACAGTCCCTCCAGCGCGAAGTACTCGCACTGCATGGGAATGATCACGCCATGCGCGGCGGCCAGGCCGTTGAGCGTCAGCAGCGACAAGGTGGGCGGGCAATCGATCAGCACGAAATCGTAGCGGTCGGCCACGGCCGCGATGGCGTGCTTCAACTGGCGCTCGCGCTCCTCGAGTTCCACCAGGTCGATCTCGGCGCCCGCCAGCTCGCGGTTGGAGGGCAGGACGTCATAGCCGCTCTCGGATGCCTTCGCGGCTTCGGCGATGCCGGCTTCGCCGATCAGGACCTGGTAGAGCGTCGCCTGCAGCTCGCGCTTGTCGATGCCGCTGCCCATGGTGGCGTTGCCCTGCGGATCGAGATCGACCAGCAGCACGCGCTGCTCCTGGGCCACCAGGGCCGCCGCCAGATTGACCGCGGTGGTGGTCTTGCCGACCCCGCCCTTCTGGTTCGCGATGCAGAAGATGCGGGCGGTGCGCTTGGCGGCCAGCGGCTCGGCGCCGCTGATCGCCTCCAGCTCGCCGGCTTCTTCTCCGGACGGTGCCGCCTCGTTGACCATGCTGGAATTGGAAGACATCGAATACAACCTGATTATGGGTGAATCTGACGCGCCGGTGGCCGGCGCCGCGTTCTGCTAACCCTCGTTTGCCCCGCCCTCGACGCGGTCCATCCAGACCAGGCAGCGGCGAGCGGACAATCTTGGCACATAAAGCGTCGTGACGCCTTCCACCTGCCATGCTCCCTGGTCCTTCAGCGCCTGCATCTCGTCTTCGGGCGGATGGCCCTTCATGGCGGCCAACCGTCCTCCAGGCTTGACGTGGCGCCCGGCCAGCGCGGCGAAATCGTGCAGCGACGCGAACGCGCGCGAGACGACGATGTCGCACTCGGCGGGTTCCAGCTCCTCGACCCGGGCGTGCGTCGCCTCCAGGTTGGACAGCCGCAGCACCCCGGCCACGTGCTTGATGAACGCGGTCTTCTTTTCCACCGCGTCCACGCAGCGCACCTGCCACTCCGGACGGCAGATGGCCAGGACCACGCCGGGCAATCCTCCGCCCGAGCCCACATCCAGGATGCTGGCCGGCTGGCCCGCAAGCCGCTGGGCCAGCTCCGGCACCACCGCCAGGCTGTCCGTGATGTGATGCAAAAGCATCTGCTCCGGCTCTCGTATGGCCGTGAGGTTGTAGGTGCGATTCCAGCGCAGCATCTGCGCCAGGTAGTTCAGCAGCAGGTCGATGCGCGCGTGATCGAGCGGCAGGCGCAACGCCGCGCAGTCCGACTCGAGCTGGGCGGCGAATACCGCGCCATTGAAAGGTTCCTGCATCGGGATCGGTTTCCGGGACATGTTCATGGGACGACCCTCCGGCGGCCGGGAGCTCCCCTTGCCGGGGAAGCGGACGCGCTTCGCCGCAAGCCGCGCATCGATGCCGACGAGCCTCCCGTCTCGTCGTGGCGCGGCTTTTCTCCCAGGAGAAGGCGTATGGTTGTCGAATGGCCGTGGGACACGCTCATGCCGCCCGGTTGGCGTCGGCGGCGGAATCGGCATCCAGCCGTCCGTATTGCCGGCGCTTCAGGTGTATCAGCAGGAGCGAGATGGCGGCAGGCGTGATGCCCGAGATACGGGCAGCCTGGCCGATGGTTTGCGGCCGATGAGTCTTGAGCTTCTGGCGGACTTCGAAGGACAGGCTGCGTACCGAGTCGTAGTCGATGTCGTCGGGTATACGCTGGTTCTCGTGCCCGGCCTGCTTGTCGATCTCGTTCTGCTGGCGCGCGATGTAACCCGCGTATTTGACCTGGATCTCGACCTGTTCGGCAACGATCTGGTCGGTTACGCCCGGACCCGCCAGCAATTCCTCGTCCGCGTTCTTCGCTTGCATAAGCGCATCATAGGAAACGTTGGGGCGCTTGAGCAAGTCGAATAGTGTGTACTCACGCTCGATCGCCTTGCCCAATAGCGGCTCGGCCGCGTGGGCCGGGAAAATCCGGGGATTGATCCACGTGGAACGCAGGCGCTCGACCTCGCTCGCCACCGCGTCCCGCTTGCGGTTGAAAGCATCCCACCGCACATCGTCCACCAGTCCGAGCCGGCGGCCGGTTTCCGTCAGGCGCCAATCGGCGTTGTCCTCGCGCAGGCTCAGGCGATATTCGGCTCGCGACGTAAACATGCGATAGGGCTCGGTCACCCCGCGCGTCACCAGGTCGTCGGCCAGCACGCCCAAGTAGGCCTGGTCGCGGCGCGGCACCCAGGCTTCCTCGCCCTTCACCTTCAGGGCGGCATTGATGCCCGCCAGCAGTCCTTGCGCTGCTGCTTCCTCGTAGCCCGTCGTGCCGTTGATCTGTCCGGCGAAGAACAGCCCCGATATGGCGCGGGTCTCCAGCGACGTTTTCAGTCCACGTGGATCGAAATAGTCATACTCGATGGCGTAGCCGGGCCGCAGGATATGGGCATTTTCCAGCCCGGGCAGCGAATGGATCAGGTCCAGCTGCACATCGAAAGGCAGGCTGGTCGACACCCCGTTCGGGTAGAACTCGTGGGTCGTCAGCCCTTCCGGTTCCAGGAAAACCTGGTGCGAGGTCTTGTCGGCGAAGCGGTGGATCTTGTCTTCGATGGACGGGCAATAGCGCGGCCCCACCCCTTCGATAACGCCGGTGTACATGGGCGAACGGTCCAGGCCGCCGCGAATGATCTCGTGCGTGCGCGCATTCGTGTGCGTGATCCAGCACGGCAGTTGGCGCGGATGCATGGAGGCATCGCCCAGATAGGAGAACACCGGTACCGGATCCAGGTCGCCGGGCTGTTCCTCCAGCACGCTGAAGTCGATGGAACGGCCGTCGATACGGGGCGGCGTACCGGTCTTCAGGCGGCCTTGTCCCAGCTTGAGTTCCTGCAGGCGTTTGCCCAGCAAAATGGCGGGCGGATCACCCGCCCGGCCTGCCGAGTAGTTTTGCAGTCCCACGTGAACCAACCCATTCAGGAAGGTGCCAGCGGTCAACACCACCGCCCGCGCACGGAAGCGCAGGCCGATCTGGGTGACCGCGCCAACTACCTTATCCCCTTCCAGCATCAAGTCATCGACTGCCTGCTGAAACAGCCAGAGATTGGGCTGATTTTCCAGGCGATGGCGGATGGCTTTACGGTAGAGCACACGGTCCGCCTGGGCCCGCGTGGCCCGCACCGCAGGCCCTTTGGACGCATTCAGGATGCGGAATTGGATCCCTGCTTCGTCGGTAGCCAGGGCCATGGCCCCGCCCAGCGCATCGACTTCCTTTACCAGATGGCCCTTGCCTATCCCGCCTATGGAGGGGTTGCAGGACATCTGCCCCAGGGTCTCGATGTTATGCGTGAGCAGCAGCGTCTTGCAGCCAGCGCGTGCGGCCGCCAAGGCGGCCTCCGTACCGGCATGGCCGCCGCCTACAACAATCACATCAAATTCGGTTGGATACAGCATGGTGGGATCCGCAAAAAGCCAAGCTTGGCCTGGCGACCTGGCAGCCTTCGTGGCCAGGGAGATGTCCGGGTCTGGAGAGAAAACGCCACGGTAACTTGGGATTATAGGATTCCCGCCCTGCCAACGCGAGCATTACCCTGGACAAGCCGCTCCATAGTGTTTCACGTGAAACACTGGCTACGAGGCAAGCCGTTCATGACGTACATTGTGGCAGCTCGGCGTGGCAACTGATGTGAAGTTATGGCGAGCGGGATGCTCGCGATGAGCAGCTCGACGGATTGGGTGTGAACCCACCCGAGCAGCGTGCCGATGTTCCACGTGAAACATTGCAGCGGTTGCTTGTGCATTCTTTGGCTCGGGGGAATACGGCGCCGGCGGAAAACAGCAGTGGTACGGGTAGGTCGTTGCCTGCGACCGCGCCGATATTGCAGGCTGCCCGGCTGTCGATGTTTCTCCAATCCCAGGCCGATACCGATGTATCTCCCTACCCTCCTCGGGAAAAGTCCTATGCGGATCTAGCCACGCGTGCTGTCATGGCTACAAGGAGGCAATACGTGACAGGGCAAAACGACTGAGGGAATCGCAGCGATGCTGACTCAATGCCGCTAGTGATTGCGACTTCTTTTCCGGCGGCAGTACACCACGTGAATCCTTTCTCTCATTCTTCTCTGCCGGTGCCGTCGCCGCTGTCCGTCTCTTCACGCATGGCCCGAGCGATCAACACATCCAGCATCTCGAACAAACCCGCTATCCGCTCGGGCGAGTACCCACCCAAGAGCCGATCATTGCGCTGGCGAGCCAGGCGCCGCAAGGTCACGGCCACCTCCATTCCCCGCGGGCTCAGCCTCAGTTCGGCCTGCCGGCTGTCCCGTTCAGAGACTCCCCTTTCAATCAATCCCTGACGGGTCAGGACCCCGATGGCCCGGCTGATCTGTGCCGCATCGACCATGGCGATGTAGGCCAGCTTGCGTATCGAGGCAGGCTGGGTCGTGGCAAGCAGCGTGACCACCTGCCACTCCACCTGAGAAAACCCGAACTGCATGCGAGCCTGCAGCTGGGAGGCGCGCGAAAGCGACTTGCTGAGCGCAGCGACCTTGGGCGCGAGCAGGCCGTCCTGCCGGTGAATTTCCATGTCGTCGACGGACGCGGCGGCTTCTTCTTCCTCGGGCGAGGGCTGGATAGTCATGGGTGGCAGCCTGCGGCAAGGCGCTTGTTATGGAAGAGGCGCCATTATCCTCGCAAGGACTATCCATGCACAAATACAGGACAAGTCATGCTATTTGCCACGATAGACGATCATTTACAAGATTCAATCATGTATCTTAATAGCACGACGAATCCGGCCAACGGCCACTACGCGGAATCAGGGAAGCAAGACGGCATCCAGCACATTGATATAGCCGTTGTCGACCTCGACGTCCGGCTCCAGCACCTCCGCGTCCGACAACAGCAGGCGGCGATCCTTGCGATGGACCGTCAAGGTCTTGCCGCCTTCGGTCTTGATCTGCGTGCCTTCCTTGGCATCCTTCAGGCGGACCTTGCCGGCCACCATGTGCAGCTTGACCATTTGCACCAGCGTATCCTTGTTCCGCAGCGCCTCGCGCTGCGCGGAGGGCAGCTTGGCGAAGGCTTCGTCGGACGGCGCGAACACGGTATAGGGCTGCCCTTTCAAGGTCTGCTCCAATCCCGCCTCGCGTACCGCGTTGATCCACGAACTGAACATCCCGGCCGTCTGGGCCGTATCGATGATGTTGCGCGCCAAGGCACCCGCCGGGCTCATCAAGCCCAGGGCCAAGGCCATGGCGATCAATCTAAGGGTGTACCTGATAGGCATGCGCTTCTCCCGAGCGACGAGTTTCTCCTTGGGACATGGCCGGTCTACGAGCCGTTTTCCATGATCCCCCGCCGCGCTGTAACCAGGGCCGTCGCTTCGCAAGGGACCGCAACAGGAAGCGGAAAGATCATGAAAAATGGCCCCCACGCTTCCGCGTAGCGGCAAGCGTGGGGGCCATTTTCATCGCCGGCCGGGGCGCTCGCGCGCCACGCGGCAAGCGCCGGATCAGCCTTGCAGGCGCTTGCTCAGGCGCTCCTTGACTTCCACCAGTTCGTTCGGCAGCCCATGCTTGAGCAGTTCGAACAATTCATCATGCAGGCGCAATTCCTCCTTCCACGCTTGCGTGTCGATGGCGGTGATGCGATCGAACTGTTCGCGGGTGAAGTTCAGGCCGTCCCAGGTCAGATCGCCGTAGGAAGGCGTCACGCCGAACACGTGGTCCACGCCCTGCGCCTTGCCATCGATGCGCTCGAGCATCCACTTCAGCACGCGCATGTTCTCGCCGAAGCCGGGCCAGACGAATTTGCCGTTCTCGTCCGTACGGAACCAGTTGACGCAGAAGATGGCAGGCAGGCGTACGCCGGCCGATTCGAGCTTGGCACCCAGCTGCAGCCAGTGGCTGAAGTAATCGCTCATGTTGTAGCCGCAGAACGGCAGCATGGCGAAGGGGTCGCGGCGCACCACGCCCTGCTTGCCGGTGGCGGCGGCGGTGGTTTCCGAACCCATGGTGGCGGCCATGTACACGCCTTCGACCCAGTTGCGGGCCTCGGTCACCAGCGGCACCGTGGTGGAGCGGCGGCCGCCGAACACGAAGGCGTCGATGGTCACGCCCGCGGGGTTGTCCCACTCGGAGTCGATGGCCGGGTTCTGGTCGGCGGCGACGGTGAAGCGGGCATTCGGATGCGCCGCCTTGCGGCCCGTGGTCTTGCCGATCTCCGGGGTCCAGTCCTGGCCCTGCCAGTCGATGCAGTGGGCAGGCGGCTCGCTCATGCCTTCCCACCAGATGTCGCCGTCGTCGGTCAGCGCGACATTGGTGAAGATGACGTTCTCGCGCAGCGTCGCCATGCAGTTGAAGTTGGTCTTCTCGTTCGTGCCCGGCGCGACGCCGAAGTAGCCGGCTTCGGGGTTGATGGCGCGCAGCTTGCCATCGGGACCGGGCTTGATCCAGGCGATGTCGTCGCCGATGGTGGTGACCTTCCAGCCCGGCAGCGACGCCGGGGGGATCAGCATCGCGAAGTTGGTCTTGCCGCAGGCCGAGGGGAAGGCCGCGCCGACGTGCATCTTCTTGCCCTCGGGCGAGGTGACGCCCAGGATGAGCATGTGCTCGGCCAGCCAGCCCTGGTCGCGCCCCATCTTGGAGGCGATGCGCAGCGCCAGGCACTTCTTGCCCAGCAGCGCATTGCCGCCGTAGCCCGAACCGAAGGACCAGATCTCGCGGGTCTCGGGATAGTGCACGATGTACTTGGTTTCGTTGCACGGCCAGGCCACGTCGGCCTCGCCCTGGGCAAGCGGCTTGCCCACGGTATGGACGCAGGGCACGAACACGCCGTCGGTGCCCAGCACGTCATAGACCTTGCGGCCCATGCGGGTCATGATGCGCATGTTGGCCACGACGTAGGGCGAGTCGGACAGTTCGACGCCGATCTGCGCGATGGGCGAGCCCAGCGGCCCCATCGAGAACGGAATGACGTACATGGTGCGGCCGCGCATGGAACCGGCGAACAGCCCGTCCAGCGTGGCGCGCATTTCCGCCGGATCCACCCAGTTGTTGGTGGGACCGGCATCTTCCTTGCGCTCGGAACAGATGAAGGTGCGGTCTTCGACACGGGCGACGTCGGACGGATCGGACCAGGCCAGATAGGAATTGGGACGCTTGGCGGGGTTCAAGCGGCGCAGCGTGCCGGCCTGGACCATCTGTTCGCACAGGCGGTCGTATTCTTCCTGCGAACCGTCGCACCATTCGATGCGATCGGGCTGCGCCAGCGCCGCGACTTCGGCCACCCAGGCCTTCAATCGTTCGTGACGTACCCAGTCAGGAGCATCCACCGCCGAAAGTTGTTTGGGAACCGATGTTTTGGGCACGGCGTTCATTGGTGACATTCTCCTCGACGCTGGGGCGCCTGATCATGATGTAAATAATGAGCCGGGCATCGATTGGCCCGGCTGGACTTTAACTTAATATACCCCACCCCTTTCCACCAAAAGTTTCCAGGAAGAAAGGGTCCGTTACCGTTGGCAGCTATCGCTCACAAGACCAATTGGACTACCATCGCGACTGATCGAAGGAAAGCCCATGCGCATAACGATTCTGGACGACTATCAAGACGCGGTACGCAAGCTGGACTGCTTCAGTCTGCTCGATGGCCACGAAGTCAAGGTCTACAACAACACGGTCAAGGGGCTGGGCCAATTGGCCGTCCGGCTGCGCGACACGGAAACACTGGTATTGATCCGTGAACGTACGCCCATCACCCGTGCCCTGCTGGACAAACTGCCTCAGTTGAAGCTGATTTCCCAGACGGGGCGCGTCGGGTCGCACATCGACGTGGAAGCCTGCGCCGAGCGCGGGATCGCCGTCGCCCAGGGAATCGGCTCGCCTGTCGCACCGGCAGAACTGACGTGGGCGCTCATTATGAGCGCGATGAGGCGAATTCCTCAATATGCGGCAAACCTCAAGCATGGGGCTTGGCAGCAATCCGGCATGAAAGCGTCGTCGATGCCGGCCAATTTCGGCCTGGGCCGGACCTTGCACGGAGGCCGATTGGGCCTGTTCGGCTACGGCAAGATCGGCAAGATCGTCGCCGGCTACGGCAAGGCCTTCGGCATGAAGGTCACGGTATGGGGCCGGGAATCGACCCTGGAGCGGGCGCGGGCCGATGGCCTGGAAACGGCGGACAGCAAGGAAGCGCTGTTCGAAGGCAGCGACGTGCTGTGCATGCTGCTGAAACTGAGCGAGGAAACCCGCGGCATCGTCACGTTGGCCGACCTGCAGCGCATGGGACCCGAGGCGCTGTTCGTGAACACCTCGCGGGCGGAGCTGGTGGAACCCGACGCGCTGGTCCTGGCCCTGAACCGGGGCCGGCCGGGGCTGGCAGCCATCGACGTCTTCGAAAGCGAACCCATCCTGCAGGGACATCCGCTGCTACGGATGGAGAACGTCATCTGCACGCCGCATATCGGTTTCGTGGAGATCAACAGCTACAACCTGTATTTCAAGGTTGCGTTCGAGAACATATTGGCTTGGGCGGCGGGGAAACCCGCTAATCTGGTCACCCCGTAGGAAAGCCCACCCCTGCCCGCTTGCGCGGGCCAGGAAAGCCCACCCCCTACCCGCTTGCGCGGGCCCCCTCAAGGGGGCGGCGCTGGCGGACCGGCAAAGCCGGATCCGCGGCGCCCAAGGTAAAAGCAAGCACTCGGTGCTCCGCACCGAGATACCTCACGAAGACCCAGGATGCGGTGGATCCGGCTCCGCCGGTCCACCCGCATCGCCCCCTGGGGGGCGCCCGAAGGGCGTAGGGGGGATCAAATACTTTAGAAAAAATAAGCCCACCCCGCTGGGGAGCGGGATGGGTAAGCGGGGCGGCGCGGCCGCCCCGCGCATGAGCGGCTGATTACAGCGGCTTGATGTCGGAAGCCTGGGGACCCTTGGGGCCGTCCTTGACTTCGTACTCGACTTCCTGCCCTTCGGCCAGGCTGCGGTAGCCGCGGCCGACGATGGCGGAAAAGTGAGCGAACACATCGGGACCACCGGCATCCGGCGTGATGAAGCCGAAACCCTTGTCCGCGTTAAACCATTTGACCTTGCCCTTCTGTGCCATGTTCGGCGTCCTCTAATCAATAAACAATGCAATGGAACCAAGAACGCCGACACGAACTGATATGCGGTAATGGCGGACATCCGCAAATGGCAGACGGGACTTGCGTGCTGCTTGAATTCAACTGCGAATGGCAGCATACCCGCGTGTACTTTGCGAATCAATAACATTTAGCAGGCATATCGCAAATGCGATGTACACGCCACGCAACAGGCTCGAACGGCCCGGGAACGGACGCCAAAATCAGTCGCGCAACGCCGGAAAACGCATGAGCAAACCACGGTAGAGCGGCGGCGTGATCAGCAGCACGAAGGCCAGCCGGAACACCTGGAATGCCGTCACCAGCGGCACCCCCAATTGCAGCACCTTGGCGGTGATGCACATCTCGGCGATGCCGCCGGGCGCCAGCCCGAGGATCAGGGTGGGCAGCGCGATGCCGCTGGGTGGGGCCAGGAGCAGGCTCAGGCCTACCGAAAGCACGATCACGACCAGGGTATAGGCCAGGATCAATCCCATGAAGCGCGGGGCGGTACGGAAGAAATCGGGGGTATAGCGGTCGCCCAGCGACCACCCTATGAGCAGTTGCGCGGCGTTCAGCATGAACGTGGGCATTGCCGACAGGGCCATGTCGTTGGCCGTCAGCAGGATGGTGACCGCCATGGGTCCCAGCACCCAGGCATTGGGTACGTGAAGCCGCTGGGCCAGCAGCGCACCGCCGGCGCCCAGCGCGAACATCGCCGCCAGTCCGGCGGGATCCACCGCGGTCATGGCGGGCGCGAACAGACCGCTGCCGGTCACGCCCGACATGCGGAAAGCCAGCGGCACCAGGACGACGACCAGCAGGATGCGCAGGCTGTGCGCCGACGCGACCAGCGCCACCTTGCCGCCGTAGCGGTCGGACAGGTTGGCCATTTCCGCCGCGCCGCCTATGGTGGAAGAAAAATAGGCCGTGCTGAATTCCACGCCGCCGGCACGCTGCAGGAACCATGCGCCGGCCAACCCCGCGGCGACCGAGAATACGGCTCCCAGCAGCAGCGGCAGCAGATTGCTCGCGATCTCGTCGACCACCATGGGCGTGAAATACAGGCCCAGGCCCACGCCTATCACCCATTGTCCGGCGTAGCGCAGCTCGGTGCGGCTCCGGGACCGCACTCCGGCGATCTTGGTCGCCGCCGTGGCGATCAGCGCGCCCAGCATCCAGGGCAGCGGAGTGTGAAGCGCGACCGCTATCAGCGAGCCGCAAAGCGCGATGGCGAAACCTAGCAGTAGACGGGCAGGCATGGGGAAGGAAGCAAGGCGGGCGTGGCCGCCGATGGACGCGTGGAGGTAGACTGCTTCGATGAAGACGAATGGTACATCCAAGGCCCAAGCAAGCTGATGATTAATTCCAAACTGCCGGACGTCGGCGTCACCATCTTTACGGTCATGAGCCGGCTGGCAACGGAAACCCGCGCCATCAACCTGGGCCAGGGCTTTCCCGATTTCGATCCCGACGCGGGCCTGCTGGCGCAGGTCGACGCCGCCATGGCCGCGGGCCACAACCAGTACGCCCCCATGCCGGGAATCCCGGCGCTGCGCGCCGCCATCGCCGCCAAGACGCGGGCGCTGTACGGCGCGGCCTACGATCCCGAAACGGAAATCACCGTCACCAGCGGTGCCACCCAGGCCCTGATGACCGCCATCCTGGCGGTGGCCGGCGCGGGCGACGAGGTCATCGTGCTGGAGCCCAACTACGACTCCTACGTGCCGGCCATACGCCTGGCGGGGGCCGTACCGGTGGCGGTGCAGTTGCTCGCGCCCACGCCCGAGGTCCCCGGCTACCGGCCTGACTGGGACGCGGTCCGGCGCGCCATCACGCCGCGCACCCGCGCCCTCGTGATCAATTTCCCGCACAACCCCACCGGCGCCGTGCTGGACGAGAGCGACCTGGACGAGCTGGAGCGCATCCTGGCCGACACGGGCGTCGTGCTGATCTCGGACGAGGTCTACGAGCACATCGTGTTCGACGACCGCCGGCATGCGTCCATCGCGCGCCGGCCGGCGCTGGCGGCCCGCAGCTTCCTGGTCTCGTCGTTCGGCAAGACCTTCCACACCACCGGCTGGAAGATAGGCTATTGCTGCGCGCCCGCCGCCCTGTCCGCGGAATTCCGCAAGATCCACCAGTTCATGGTGTTCGCGGTCTCGACCCCCATGCAGTACGCGCTGTCCACGTTCCTGGAAGACCCCCGGCATTACCTCGAGCTGCCCGCCTTCTACCAGGCCAAGCGCGATCGCCTGGAAGCGGGCCTGAAGCAGACGCGCTTTCGCACCCTGCCCTGCCCGGGCACTTATTTCCTGCTGGCCGACTACAGCGCGATATCGGACGCGCCCGAAAGCGAATTCGCGCGCTGGCTGACCACCGAGCACGGCGTGGCGGTCATCCCCATCGCGGCCTTCCATGCCGATCCGGACGCGCCGGCCTCGAACCGGCAACTGGTGCGCTTCTGCTTCGCCAAGAAGGACAGCACGCTGGACGCGGCGCTGGAGCGCCTCAAGCGGGTCTGAAGCGGCATGCGGGCGCAAGGCCCGCATGCTCGGGCCGCCTAGGCCGACGCGGCGGGTTCGGTTGCGCCCGCGCGGCGCCGCGCCAGCATGCGCATGGTGACCGGCACGACCAGCACGGCCGCCGCGCACAGCCACAGGCCGATGCTGACGGGGCTTTCCCACAGGATGGCCGTGTCGCCGTTGGTGATGGAAAGCGCCCGGCGCAGGTTCTGCTCCATCATGTTGCCCAGCACCAGTCCCAGTATGAGCGGGGCCATCGGCACCGACATCTTGCGCAGCAGATAGCCCACCACGCCCAGCGCCACCATCATCACGAGGTCGAAGGTGGTCGCGTGCACCGAGTACACGCCGATCGCGCTCACGGTCACGATGAACGGCACCAGCGCCCAGGTCGGCACCGACAGCATGCGCGCGAACACGCCCACCATGGGGATGTTCATCGCCAACAGCATGACGTTGCCGATGAACAGCGACGCGATCAGGCCCCAGACGATCTCGGGACGCTGCTCGAACAGCGCGGGCCCGGGCGTGATGTTGTAGAGCGCCAGCACGCCCATCATCACCGCCGTGGTGCCCGATCCCGGCACGCCCAGCGTCAGCATGGGCACGAACGAACCCGTGGCCGACGCGTTGTTGGCCGCCTCGGGCGATGCCAGGCCGCGGATGTCGCCCTTGCCGAAATGCGCGCCTTCCGGATCGGACTGCTCGACCAGGCGCTTCTCGGTCGAGTAGGCCATGGCCGAGGCCACGGTGGCGCCCGCGCCCGGCAGCACGCCCACCACGAAGCCGATCAGCGAGCCGCGCACCGTGCCCCACCAGGTCATCGCCAGTTCCCGCATGTTGAACAGCGTGCGCCCGGTCGGCTTGACCGCGACGTTGCCCGTGACCGACTGTTCCAGCAGCAACAGCATCTCGCTGACGGAGAACAGGCCGATCACCACCACCACGAACTGGATGCCGTCGCTCAGGTGCAGCGAATCGAAGGTATAGCGATAGATGCCCGAGTTCTCGTCTATGCCCACCGTGGACAGGGCCAGGCCCACCGCTGCCGCCAGCAGCGCCTTGACGGGTTGCTCGCCCATCAGGCCGGCCAGGCAGCAGAAGGCGAACACCATCAGCGCGAAGTACTCCGCCGGCCCGAAGGCCAGCGCCCACCGGGCCAGCAGTGGAGCCGCAATGGCGATGCCGATGGTGGCCACGGCCGATCCGACGAAGGAGCTCCAGGCCGAGATCGACAGGGCCACGCCGGCCTTGCCCTGGCGGGCCATGGGGTAGCCGTCCAGCGCCGTCATGATGGCCGAGGCCTCGCCCGGCACGTTGATCAGGATGGAACTGATGCGCCCGCCGTATTCGCAGCCGATATAGACCGCGGCCAGCAGGATCAGCGAGCTTTCCGGCGGCAGTTGCATCGCGAAGGCCAGCGGCATCAGGATGGCCACGCCGTTGATGGGCCCCAGGCCGGGCAGCACGCCCACGATGGTGCCGATGAAGGAGCCGATGGCCGCGATGAGCAGGTTGAGCGGCGTCAGCGCGACCGAGAAACCGGTGGCCAGGTGGCCGAAGATATCGTTCACAGCAGGCCTCCCAGCAGGCCGGTGGGCAGCACCACGTCCAGCACCTTGTCGAACAGCAGGAACACGGCCACGCCCAGGGCCAGCCCGGTGATGCCCGTCTTGAGCCACGATCCGCCGAACGCGCGGCCCACCGGCAGGCTCATCAGGAAGGTGGCCAGGACGATGCCCAGCCACTGGAACAGGAAGGCGTAGGCGGCAAGCGCCACCGACACGGCGACGACGCGTCCCTTGACGCCGGCCGCCACCGGTTCGACCGGATTGCCACCCCGGGCGGCCAGCCACAGGCCGCACAGGCCGATGACCAGCGACAGCAGCATGGGAAAGGCGCGCGGACCCACCGGCTCGTAGGCGAAAGGCGCCTCGAGCCCGTAGCCCTGCCACACCATCACGGCGGCGAACACTAGCGCCGCCGTTCCCAGCAGCCGGTCGTTCAACACGACACGGCCGCCGCTCATTTGCGCACCAGTCCGAACTCGTCGGCCAGCTTGCGGTACTCGGCAACCTGCTGCTTGATGTAGCCGTCCAGGTCCTTGCCGGTCTTGTTGAAGGGGAACAGGCCGCGTTCCTCGCGCAACTTCGCGAATTCGGGCGTGGCCATCATCTTGTCGAAGGTGCTCACCCACCACTGGTAGTCGGCGTCGGCGACCTTCGGCCCCACGTAGAAACCGCGGATGATGGGCCACTGGATGTCGAAGCCTTGCTCCTTGGCGGTGGGCACGTCGGCCAGCCGGCCCGGCAGGCGCTGCTCCGAGAACACGGCCAGGATGCGGATGGGCACGCCGGCATCCAGCACGGACGCGACTTCGCCGGCATCGCCCGAATACACCTGCACGTGGCCACCCTGCAAGGCGGTCAGGGTCTCGCCACCGCCTTCGAAGGCCACGAAGCGCATGGTCTTGTAGTCGATGCCGGCGGCGCGCGCAGTCAGCGCGGCCTTCATCCAGTCCTGGCTGCCGATGGTGCCGCCGGCGCCGAACACCACCTTGGTGGGATCGGCCTTGATGGCGGCCATCAGGCTCTTGAGATCCTTCCAGGGGGCGTCCTTGCGCACCACGACCGCGCCGTAGTCGGTGCCGATGCCGGCCACCCAGCGCACGTCGGATTCGGTATAGCGCCCGAACTTGCCCTGGGCGATGTTCAGCAGCGAGCCTCCCGAGAAGGCCACGATGGTGCCGGCCTCGGCGGGCCGCTGGGCGATGATGGTGTTATAGGCCACCGCGCCGATGCCGCCCGGCATGTATACGGACCGCATCGCGGCGTTCAGGTACTTGCCTTCCTGCAAGCCGCTCTGGGCGATCTTGCAGGTCAGGTCGAAACCGCCCCCCGGCTTGGCCGGGGCGATGCACTCGGGCCGTTCGGGAGCGGCAGCGGCCGGTTGCGCGGCCAGTCCCGCCAATGCCATGGCCGCGGCACACGCCGCCGCCCGCAGTCGGACTGTGGGTTTCATCGGTCACCTCCTTGTCGTTGTTGTCGATGTCGCGGCTGGGCCGCACCGAGGCGACTGTACGAACGCGTCGCTTTCAACCGGCTTTCAATTCCCCCTCTTTTCGTGCTGCGAAGCAGCATTCAGGCCCCGGTGAAAATCAGGGCAGCACGCAGGCCGGGACCCGGTTCCCGGTTTTCCAATACCAGCCGCCCCTTGTGCAGGCCGGCGATCCGCTGCGCGATGGCCAGCCCCAGCCCGGCTCCGGGCTTGCCCTTGCCCGACTCGCCCCGGCGGAAGCGCACCCCGGCCCGCTCGATGTCGGATACCGGCATGCCCGGACCGCTGTCCTCCACCTTCAGCACGATCTGCCCTGGCTCGCGCAGCAGCGTCAAGGTCACCATGCCCCCCTCCGGGCTGTAGCGGATGGCGTTGTCCAGCAGATTGAGCACGGCCTCGCGCAGCAGGACCGGGGAACCGGCCATCCACAAAGCATCCCCGGGCGCCTCGATTCCGTAGTCCAGGCGCTTGGCGCGCGCGGCCGGCAACAGGCTGCGCACGCATTCCCCGGCCAGTTCGGCCAGATCGGTCTGCACGAAAGGCAGCCCTCCCTCGGCCAGCGAAGCATCATGTACGCGGGCCAGCGCCAGCATCTGGTTCGCCATGCGTATGGAGCGGTCCACGCCGGCGTGCATGGCCTGCAAGACCTGGCGGACCGCCTGCGGATCGGTCTCGCGCAGCGCGAAATCCACCTGGGTCTTGAGCACGGTCAGCGGCGTGCGCAACTGGTGCGAGGCATCGTCCAGGAACTGGCGCTGCGCGCGGGCCTGGGCATCGTGCCGCGCGATGTGCCGGTTGATCGCGGACACCAGCGGCTGGACTTCGGCCGGCACCTGGCTGTCGTCCACCGGCCGCAGGTCGTCCGGGTCGCGCGCATCGATCTCCTCGCTCAGGCGCACCAGCGGCCGCAACGCGATGATCACCCCGCCTGTCAGCAGGATTGCACTCAACAGGATCTGCAGCGTGTCGCGCTCGATCGCGCGCATCAGCACGGTTCGCGTGAAGCCCGCCCGCGATTCGATGCTTTCCGCGACCTGGATGACCACCCGCTGGCGTTCCTTGGCACCGTACAGGGGCGGATCCAGCCGCCGCGCCAGCACGCCCACGCGCACGGGTTCGCCGAAATATTCGGCGTTGAAGAATTCCGCCCGCCCCGATACCAGCGGATGCTCGGGCATGGGAAGCGCCGGGTTGCCGATCTCGGTCAGGTTGTCCTCGGTGGACACCCGGAAATACACGTTGCCGCTGGCGGTCAGCTCGAAGAATTGCAGCAGCCGGTAGGGCAGTTCCACCGCCAACCCGCCGCTTTCCGTCGATATGTTCAGGTCTATGGCCCGCAGGGCTCCCGCCAGCGAACGGTCGTAGGCCGCATTGGCCAGGTCGTCCAGCAGCCGGACGGACAGCCACAGGCCACCGCTTGCCACCACGGCCAGGACGGGAAGCAGCCACCACAGCAGGGTCGACTTGAGGCTGCGCCGCCGTGGGCGCCGCGCCGGGCCATGCGAGATGCCGTCCTTGGACGAAGGCGCCGTCACGCGGGCTCCAGGCTGTACCCCAGTCCGCGCAAGGTCACGATGTGTACGCCGGTATCGCCCAGGCGCTTGCGCAGGCGGTGGACAATGACTTCGATGGCATCCAGCCCGACGTCGCGGTCGTCGTCGAATACCCGGTCCAGGATCTGCTGCTTGGTCATGGGTTCGCCGCTGCGCTGGATCAGGGCCCGCAGCACCGCATGTTCCCGCGGCGACAGGGCCAATGGCTGGTTGTCGAGCAGGAACTTCTGGGCGGCCAGGTCGAAAACCAGCGGTCCGCAGGACAGGCGGGGGTGTTCCCTGCCCCGGCTGCGCCGTATCAGCGCGAGCAGCCTGGCTTCCAGTTCGGCCACGTTGAAGGGCTTGGGCAGGAAATCGTCCGCGCCTTCATGCAGGGTGGTCACGCGTTCCGTCAGTGAATCACGCGCAGTCAATATCAGGACGGGAGTGCGGTCGTCGCGGGCGCGCAGCCTGGCCAGCAATGTGCGGCCATCCAGGCCCGGCAGTCCCAGGTCCAGGACGACGGCGTCGAAGTCCTCTACCTGCAGGCGCTTTTCGGCGACCACCCCATCGTCGGCCCATTCCACGACGAAGCCGGCATGTCTGGCCAGCGTGCCTGACAGCCACCGGGCCAGTTCGGGTTCGTCCTCGACCAACAGGATGCGCATGGCGTATCGGGTGCTCCGTACTTACTTATAGGAATGAGACGCCTGGATGCTAGGTGTTCGCCCTGTTGGGGTCAACCGCGTCCGCGCAGCGGCGCCCCGGGCCGCTTGCGGCCCCTCGTCGCGGTAGGAAAAAAGATGTTTGAGCTTTTATCCCAAAACTATCTATCCAATTCGTAGTAAGTAATAGGAGCCTGTGGATAACTTCGCGTGTACGAAAAAACCTTTTCGATTCAACGGCATGCCTAATTTTTAGGCATGTGGATAAGCTTGTCCACAGGGTGTACCCGAAAATTGGACAAGTTTTTCGGCGGGCGGCGAAAGCGAAGTTATCCACAAAGGGTCAACATCGTGTGCACACCCCGCTTCCCAGAGCTTATCCACAGGCCCTGGAATGGCCGCATCGGGTATCCTGGTCGCCTGCCTGGAGCCGTTATGGATGTATCCGCCTCTTCTTCCGCCCTGGCCGCGTTCGTGGGCCGCTACGAACGCCTGTTCGTCCTGACCGGCGCCGGATGCAGCACGGATTCGGGCATCCCGGACTATCGCGACGCCGATGGCCAATGGAAACGCACGCCGCCCATCGACTTCCAGGTATTCATGCGCGACGGACTGGCCCGGGCGCGCTACTGGGCGCGCAGCATGATCGGGTGGCGGCGCTTCGGGAAAGCCGGGCCCAACGACACCCATCGCGCGCTGGCCCGGCTGGAGGCCGGTGGAAGCGTGCGGCTGCTGGTCACCCAGAATGTGGATGGCCTGCATCAGGCGGCGGGCAGCCGCGAGGTGGTGGATCTGCATGGCAGGCTGGACGAGGTCCGGTGCATGCATTGCGCGCACCGCGAACCGCGCGCCGTGTTCCAGCAGCGCCTGGAAGCCGTGAATCCCGCCTGGGTCGCGCTGGACGCGGCCGATGCGCCCGATGGCGACGCGGACCTGGAGGCGGTGGATTTCTCCCGTTTCGCCGTGCCCTCCTGCCCGGCCTGCGGCGGCATCCTGAAGCCGGACGTCGTCTTCTTCGGCGAACAGGTGCCCGCGCCGCGCGTGGCGACGGTGCTGCGCGCGCTGGACGAGGCCGACGCCATCCTGGTGGTGGGCTCGTCGCTGATGGTGCATTCCGGCTACCGCTACGTGCGGGCCGGCGCGCAGGCCGGCCTGCCGGTCGCCGCGGTCAACCTGGGGCGCACGCGCGCCGACGACCTGCTGACCCTGAAAGTGGAGCAGTCCTGTGCCCAGGCGCTGGCCTTCCTGCTGGAGGACCGGGCGGCGGCATGAGGCCGCGCCAGGCTCAGCCCGAGTAGTCCAGCGGTACCCGTTTCACGTTGCACAGCAGCTCGTAGGCCACGGTGCCGGCCGCCCGGGCCACGACATTCACGTCCACCTGCCTGCCCCACAGTTCGACCCGGCTGCCCACGCCGGCGCCGGCCAGGTCGGTGATGTCCACCGTCAGCATGTCCATGGAGATCCGGCCGACCAGGCGGCTGGGCCGGCCATCGACCGATACCGGCGTGCCGGATGGCGCCGATCGCGGGTAGCCGTCGGCATAGCCCACGGCCACCAGGCCCACACGCATGGGGCGGTCCGCGACGTAGCGGCCGCCGTAGCCGATGGCATCGCCCGGCTGCACGCCGCGAACCGCGAAAATGCGGCTCTCGAGCGTCATGACCGGGATCAGTCCGTGGCCGGCGCCGGGCATGGGATCGGCGCCGTACAGCAGGATGCCCGGCCGCGACCAGTCGCCGCGCGCCGCGGGCCAGCCCAGCACGCCGGCGGAATTGCTCAGGCTGCGGTCGCCGGGCAGCCCGCCCGTCAGCGCCTTGAAGGCTGCAATCTGCCGGGTGGTGGCGGTCTGGTCCGGTTCATCCGCGCGCGCCAGATGCGTCATGAGGGTGATGTCCGCGACCTTGCCGCTGGCCGACAGGCGCGCATGGGCATCGGCCAGTTCGGCCTGCGTCGAAAAACCGGCCCGGCGCATGCCGGTGTCGGCCTTGAGCCATGCGTGCAGGCCGCGCAGGTCCGGTTGATATTCGATCATGCGTACCTGATGCTCGTGATGCACCACCATCCAGAGACCATGCCGGTTCGCCAGCCGGAGTTCGTCGGCATCGAAGGCGCCTTCCAGCACCAGGATGGGCCGGATGATGCCCGCCGCCCGCAGCGCCAGGGCTTCATCGGTGAAGGCCACCGCGAACCCGTCGGCCATATCGGCCAGCGCCCGCGCGCAGGGGATGGCGCCGTGGCCGTAGGCATTGGCCTTGAGCACCGCCAGTGCCCGGCCCCCGTGCAGGCGCCGTGCCAGCGCGTAGTTGTGTCGCAGCGCATCCAGGTCGATGCGTGCGCGCGCGGGACGAGTCATGGCCGGGCCGCCAGCGGTTGCTGCCGGGCGATGCGCGCGCCGCGGACGCGGCCGGCGTAGCGGTCGATGGCCAGCCCGTCCAGGCTAATCTCCGGCCGCCGGCCGCTCAGCTGGTCGGCGATGAGGCGGCCCGATCCGCAGGCCATGGTCCAGCCCAGCGTGCCGTGTCCCGTATTGAGGTACAGGTTGGGGTAGCGCGTGGCGCCCACGATGGGCGTGCTGTCGGGCGTCATGGGACGCAGCCCGGTCCAGAAGGTCGCCCGCGCCAGGTCGCCGCCGGGGAACAGGTCGTTCACCACGTGCTCGAGCGTGGCCCGCCGCCGCGGGTCCAGGCGCAGGTCGTAGCCGCCCAGCTCGGCCATGCCCCCGACACGGATGCGATGGTCGAAGCGGGTGATGGCGATCTTGTAGGTCTCGTCCAGCACCGTGGATTGCGGCGCACGGGAAGGATCGACCAGCGGCACCGTCAGCGAATAGCCCTTGACCGGATAGACCGGCAGGTCCAGGCCCAGCGGTTCGAGCATGCCGCGCGAGTAGCTGCCCAGGGCCAGCACGTAGCGGTCGGCCGTCAGGATCCGGCCACCCGCGCGCACGCCGGCGATGCGGCCGCCCTCGACCACGAGCCCGTCCACCGCCTGCCCGTAGCGGAAATCCACGCCCAGCGTGCGGGCGATGTCGGCCAGCGCCCGCGTGAACAGATGGCAGTCGCCGGTCTCGTCCTTGGGCAGGCGCAGGCCGCCCGCCAGCTTGCCGGCGGATACGGCCAGGCCGGGTTCGACGCGGGCCAGTTCGTCCCGGCCCAGCAGCTCGAACGGCACGCCGCATTGTTCCAGCACCGCGATGTCGCGGCCGGCGGCGTCGAGCTGGGCCTGGGTGCGAAAGAGCTGCAGCGTGCCGCCGGTGCGCTGTTCGTACTGGATGCCGGTTTCCGCGCGCAGCTGTTGCAGGCAGCTGCGGCTGTACTCGGCCACCCGCATCATGCGCTCCTTGTTGACCGCGTAGCGTTCGGCCGAGCAGTTGCGCAGCATTTGCGCCATCCAGCGTAGCTGGAACAGGCTGCCGTCCAGGCGGATGGCAAGCGGGGCATGCCGCTGGAACATCCACTTGATCGCCTTCAGCGGGATGCCCGGCGCGGCCCAGGGCGTGGAGTAGCCCGGCGAGACCTGGCCGGCGTTGGCGTAGCTGGTTTCCTGCGCGGGACCGCCCTGTCGATCCAGCACGGTGACTTCCAGTCCCGCGCGGGCCAGGTAATAGGCACTGGCGACCCCGATCACGCCGCCACCGAGAACGAGCACCTTCATGGAAAAATCCTCGCGTCGTATATGTATTCAGCTAGTATAGGAACGATAATCCAGTGAATTTCACTGAAATTCACTTCTTGGACAATGAATTCAACCGGAAGGTCCCCGTCCAAACCGGGGGGACGAAGTGACATGCACGAGCTCGATCGCACCGACAGGAAAATCCTCGACATCCTCCAGCGCGAGGGCCGCATTTCCATGACCGAGCTGGCCGATCGCGTCGGCCTGTCGGCCTCGCCCTGCTCGGAACGGGTACGGCGCATGGAGCGCGAGAAGGTCATCACCGGCTATCACGCGCACCTGTCGCCCACCGCGCTGGGCAAGTCGCTGCTGGTCTTCGTCGAAATCAAGCTGGCCTCGAAATCGGGCGAGATCTTCGACAAGGTCCGCATGGAATTGCTGCACGTGCCCGACGTGCTGGAGTGCCATCTGGTGTCGGGCAATTTCGACTATCTGGTCAAGGCGCGCCTGGGCGGCATGCGCGAGTACCGCCGGCTGCTGGGGGACATCCTGAAGAAGCTGCCGGTGGCGGCCGAGTCGCACAGCTACGTGGTGATGGAAGAGGTCAAGGAAAGCCTGGCCCTGCCCATGGACCGCTAGGTATTCTGGTTCTACCGGTCCGGCAAGGGAAAGCCCTGCGCCAGCGACTCGCGCAGGTATTCGACGAAGCATTGCACCGCGCGCGGCACGCGCGGCGCCCAGGGGCGCAGCGCATACAGCTGGTTGCCGAAGAAGCCTTGCACGCGCCAGCCCGGCAGTACCGGCCTGAGCCGGCGCATGGCGGGTGCCGCGCTGAAATCGGGCAAGAGGCCGATGCCCAGTCCGTCCAGCACCGCGTCGCGCAGCACCTCGCTGTTGTTGGCCTTCAAGGGGCCCTGCACGGGCACCGACATCGTCTCGCCCCGCGCATCGTCGGCCGCGACGAAGGTCCAGGTATCGGCGCCCGGCCCGAGGTACAGCACGCAATCGTGGTCCGCCAGGTCGCGCGGGTGCCGGGGCGCCCCGCGCCGTCGCAGATAGGCGGGGCTGGCGACCAGCAGCGAGCGGGTTTCGCACAGCGGCCAGGCAACATAGCTTTCGGGTGCGGCGGCCGTGTGGCGGATGGCCAGGTCGTAGCCTTCCTGCGCCAGGTTGACGAAGCGGTCGGTCAGGTCGAGGTGGATGCGCACCTGGGGATAGTCGCGGAAGAACGCCGCCAGCCGCGGCGCGACGTGTTGCCTGCCCAGCGCCACCGGCGCGGTGACGCGCACCGTGCCGCGCGGCGTGCCGGACAGGTCCTTTACCGCCGTGAAACCGGCGTCGATGCGCTCGAACGCCGGCGCGGCGTCGGCCACCAGTTCCCGGCCGGCGTCGGTCAGCACGACCGAGCGCGTCGTGCGCTGGACCAGCGGCACGCCGGCCGCGCGCTCCAGCGCGACTATGCGCATGCTGACCGAAGCCTTGGACAGGCCCAGGCGCCGGGCCGCCTGGGTGAAGCTGCGGGTCTCGGCCAGCACGGTCAGCAGGTGGATGTCGGCCACCCAGGGCCCGATGATATCGGCAGCCATGTTTTTCCGTTCAGATTGTTCAATTTATTGAACACTTTAATCGTCTTCGGCCGGCTTATCCAATCGACCGGGCCGACCTAGACTGGAGGCCTTGCTCTTCTTCTCAGGATGACCGCCATGTCCGCTTCCATCGTCCATTGGGTGGACGGCCGCAAGATGCCTTCGCAGGGATCGCGCGTCGCCGACGTCTTCAATCCCGCCACCGGCGCCGTCTCCGGCCAGGTGGCGCTGGCCGGCGCCACCGACGTCGATGCCGCCGTCGCCAGCGCCCGCCGCGCCTTTCCCGCCTGGGCCGACGTGCCGCCCATCCGCCGGGCGCGCGTGATGTTCCGCTTCCTCGAACTCTTGAACCGCCACAAGGACGAACTGGCCCGCGCGATCACCGCCGAGCACGGCAAGGTGTTCACCGACGCGCAGGGCGAAGTCGCGCGCGGCATCGACATCGTCGAGTTCGCCTGCGGCATTCCGCAACTGCTCAAGACGCAGTTCACCGACCAGGTTTCCACCGGCATGGACAACTGGACCCTGCGCCAGCCGCTGGGCGTGGTGGCGGGCATCACGCCGTTCAACTTCCCGGTAATGGTGCCGATGTGGATGTTCCCCGTGGCCATCGCGGCGGGCAACTGCTTCGTGCTCAAGCCCAGTCCCATCGACCCCACCCCTTCGCTGATGATGGCCGAGCTGCTCAAGGAAGCCGGCCTGCCGGACGGCGTGTTCAACGTCGTGCAGGGCGACAAGGAAGCGGTGGATGCCCTGCTGGCCCACCCCGACGTGGCCGCGGTGTCCTTCGTCGGCTCCACACCCATCGCGCAGAGCATCTACGAGACCGGCGCGCGCAACGGCAAGCGCGTGCAGGCGCTGGGCGGCGCGAAGAACCACATGGTGGTCATGCCCGACGCCGACCTGGACCAGGCCGTGGACGCGCTGGTCGGCGCGGGCTACGGCTCGGCGGGCGAGCGCTGCATGGCCATCTCGGTGGCGGTGCTGGCGGGCGAGGTGGCCGACCGCATCGTGCCGCGCCTGGTCGAGCGCGCGCATGCGCTGAAGGTCAAGAACGGCATGGAGCTCGACGCCGAGATGGGCCCCATCGTGCATGCCGGCGCGCACCGCCGCATCAGCGACTACATCGGCCTGGGCGTGGAAGAAGGCGCGAAGCTGCTGGTGGACGGCCGCCGCTTCGATCCGGCGTCGGCAGGCGCGGGTTGCGAGCGCGGCTTCTGGATGGGCGGCACGCTGTTCGACCATGTCACGCCCGAGATGCGCATCTATCGCGAGGAAATCTTCGGCCCCGTGCTGTCCTGCGTGCGCGTGCCCGACTTCGCCTCGGCGGTCGAGCTGATCAACGCGCACGAATTCGGCAACGGCGTGAGCTGCTTCACCAGCGACGGCAACGTGGCGCGCGAATTCGGCCGCCGCATCCAGGTCGGCATGGTGGGCATCAACGTGCCCATTCCGGTGCCCATGGCCTGGCACGGCTTCGGCGGCTGGAAGCGTTCGCTGTTCGGCGACATGCATGCGTACGGCGAGGAAGGCGTGCGCTTCTACACCAAGCAGAAGAGCATCATGCAGCGGTGGCCGAGCAGCATCGAGAAGGGCGCGGAGTTCGCCATGCCCATTGCCAAGTAGAGGATCCCCCCTACGCGCTTCGCGCGCCCCCCAGGGGGCGATGCGGGTGGACCGGCAAAGCCGGATCCACCGCATCCTGGGTCTGCGTAGGGGGGTTACCTATTCATCAGGAAGTTGACTAATGCTGCGGCCGGGGCTGAGAGGCCCTCGCGCTGCCGGAAGACCACGAAGAGTTCGCGCGCGGCCCAGGGTTCGTCGATGGGGATCAGCGCGAGGTCCAGCGTGCCCACGTACAGTTCGCCGCTGTGCTGCGGCACCACCGCCACGCCCAGGCCGACGTGGACCATGCGGCACAGGGCATCCAGGCTGCTGACGCTGATCTTGACGTGCAGCGTGGCGCCCAGACGTCCGGCTTCCTTGACCAGCAATTGCGTCAGCGACGTCCCCTGCCCCATGCCGACGATGTTCTCGTCCATGAAGTCGCGCAGGCGCACCACGGGCGCCTTGGCCAGGCGATGGCGGCGCGGCACGGCCAGCACCAGGCGGTCGCTGCGGTAGGGCAGGTGCTCGAGCCGCTCTATGCCCGGGACCTTGTTCGAGAAGCCCAGGTCGAAATCGCTTTCGGTCAGGCTGCGCAGCACCTGGCTGCTGGTCTGCTCGTCGATCTGGATGTCCACGTCGGGGAACACGCGCTTGAAGGCGGCGATGTCCTCGGGCAGGAACTGCACGATGGACGACATGTTGCCGACGATGCGTATCGTGCCCTTGGCGCCGCTGGCGTACTGGGACAGCTCGGCTTCCATGCGTTCGATGTCGGCCAGGACTTCCCGCGCGTGGCGATACACGGCCTCGCCTATGGGCGTGACCGAGATGCCGCGCGATTCGCGGTGGATGACCGGCTGCCCGATCACGCCTTCGATCTCGGCGATGCGGCGGCTGACGGCCGAAGGCGCGATGGCCTCGCGTTCGGCCGCGCGCGCGATGTTGCGTTCCTGGCAGACGGCGACGAACAGGCGCAGCGAGGTCAGGTCGAGTTTACGGACGAGATTGCTCATGGTCTTGCCTTCCTGTCGCTGCGCCGATTGTGGCACGGCGGGCGACAGGGGGCAACGCGCTCAGGCGCTCCGGCGCGCGGGCGACAGCCAGGGGTACGCGCGCAGGTGTGCGTCCTCGAAGGCGCGGATCTGGTCGGCCTTGCGCAGCGTCAGGCCGATGTCGTCCAGGCCGTTCAGCAGGCAGTACTTGCGAAAGGGCGCGATGTCGAAGGCGAACGACGGCGTGCCGTTCGGATCGGACACGGTTTGCGCCTCGAGGTCCACCAGCAGTTGAACCGGCCTTTCCCGCGTCGCCAGCGCGAACAGCGCGTCCACTTCGTCCTCGCGCAGCACGACGGGCAGGAGACCGTTCTGCATCGCGTTGTTGTAGAAGATGTCGCCGAAGCTGGGCGCGATCACGGCGCGAAAGCCATATTGCTGCAAGGCCCACGGCGCGTGTTCGCGCGACGAACCGCAGCCGAAGTTGGCGCGGGCCAGCAGGATGGTCGCGCCCTGGTAGCGCGCCTCGTTCAGCACGAAGTCCGGATTCAGCGGACGGCCGCTGCAATCCTGGCCGGGCTCGCCCTGGTCCAGGTAGCGCCATTCGTCGAACAGATTGGGGCCGAAGCCGGTGCGCCGGATGGACTTCAGGAACTGCTTGGGAATGATGGCGTCGGTGTCGACGTTGGCGCGGTCGAGCGGTGCGACGAGCCCTTGCAGACGATCGAATTTTTCCATGATGGGCTCCTTACAGGGCGCGCACGTCGACGAAGCGGCCGGCGATGGCCGCGGCGGCCGCCATCGCGGGGCTGACGAGGTGCGTGCGTCCGCCGGCGCCCTGCCGGCCTTCGAAATTGCGGTTGGAGGTCGAGGCGCAGCGCTCCCCCGGCGAAAGCCGGTCGGCGTTCATCGCCATGCACATGGAACAGCCGGACTCGCGCCATTCGAAGCCGGCGTCGATGAAGACGCGGTCCAGGCCTTCCTGTTCCGCCTGCGCCTTCACCAGTCCGGAACCCGGCACCACCATCGCGAGCCGGATGTTCGGCGCCTTGCTGCGGCCCTTGACCACGGCGGCGGCGGCGCGCAGGTCCTCGATGCGCGAGTTGGTGCACGAACCGATGAACACCTTGTCCAGGGGAATGTCGGCGATGGGCGTATTGGCCGCCAGTCCCATGTAGGCCAGCGCCTTGCGCATCCCTTCGCGCCGGACCGGATCGGCTTCGGCGTCGGGGTCCGGTACCCTGCCATCCACGGCCACGACCATCTCGGGAGAAGTGCCCCAGGTCACCTGCGGCACGATGGACGCCGCATCGATCTCCACCACCGTGTCGAACACCGCGTCCTCGTCCGAACGCAGCGTGCGCCACCAGGCCACGGCCTGGTCCCACTGCGCGCCCGACGGCGCGAACGGCCGGCCGCGCAGGTAGTCGATGGTGGTGTCGTCCACCGCGATCATGCCGGCCCGCGCGCCGGCCTCGATGGACATGTTGCAGATGGTCATGCGGCCTTCCATGGACAGCGCGCGTATGGTCGAGCCCGCGTATTCGATGGCGTGGCCGGTGGCGCCCGCGGCGCCTATCCTGCCGATCAGCGCCAGCACGATGTCCTTGGCCACCACGCCGGACTGCAGCATGCCTTCCACGCGCACCAGCATGGATTTCATCTTGCGCGCAATCAGCGTCTGCGTGGCCAGCACGTGCTCGACTTCCGAGGTGCCGATGCCGTGCGCCAGGCAGGCGAAGGCCCCGTGCGTGCTCGTGTGGGAATCCCCGCACACCACCGTCATGCCGGGCAGCGTCGCGCCCTGCTCGGGACCGACCACGTGCTCGATGCCCTGGCGGCGGTCCTGCATGCCGAAGAAGGTCAGGCCGAAGGTGCGGGCGTTGTCCTCCAGCGCGCCCACCTGCGCGCGCGAGAACGGATCGTCGATACCCTGGCTGCGGTCGGTGGTGGGAACGTTGTGGTCGGCGATCGCCAGACAGGAATCGGCGCGCCACGGCGCGCGGCCGGCCAGCCGCAGGCCCTCGAAGGCCTGCGGGCTCGACACCTCGTTGATCAGGTGCCGGTCGATGTACAAGAGGCAGGTGCCGTCGGGTTCGGCGGCGAAGGCGTGCGTGTCCCAGAGTTTATCGTAGAGCGTGCGCGGCATGCGGTGTAGCCTTTTCATCATGAACCGCTTCATTCTAGGAGTGGCGCGTTGTTCGAGAGATGATGAATCGAGATGGCTGCCGTCGCGGCGGAAACCGGTTTGCAACGATTTCGCCGATGGAGATGCCAGCCATGCCCATTTGATGCTTCATGAGCGTTCCGAACCTCTCTACAGTGCGGAAAAGGAGTCGTTCATGCAAGACAGCATCCGTTTCGAGGGCCGCGTGCTTTACCTGTCGCGCGATCCGTCCTGTATCCGCCGCCAGCTGGCCGGCGAATCCGTTTCGCTCGCCCAGGCCGGACCGCTGCGCGACGACGTGTCGACCGACGAGATCACGCCGGTCACGACCATGCTGGTGTACGACGAGCGCCTGGGCCGCTATCCCTACGTGGGGTTGAAGGCCGGCGACGAGCTGCCCATAGGCGAGGACGCCGTGCGCCGGGGCGGCTTCGGCATCACGGTGGCGGGCAAGCGCTACGGCAAGGGTTCGTCGCGCGAGCACAGCCCGCTGGCCGAGCTGTCGGCCGGCATACGGCTGATCGTGGCCGAGAGTTTCGAGCGCATCTATCAGCAGAACTGCGACAACATCGGCATCCTGACCACGACGGACTTCGACGTGCTGCGCCGGATCGAGGCCGGCGAGTCCATTCCCATCGAACTGTTCCTGAAGGGCCGCGACGCGCTGACCCAGGCCATCATCCGCAGCGGCGGGCTGATGGCCTACAGCCGGCAGGCGCTGCGGGCCGACACGGCTTCCACGCCGCGCGCCCCGGGCAAGGGGCTGACGCTGGTCGAGAAGATCATCCACCGGCACCTGCACCCGGACACCGTGGACGCCGGACGCGGCAGCGGCGTGTTCATCCGCGCCGACTGGCGCTTCAGCCACGACTATTTCACCGGCATGAGCGCGCACCTGATGCACCTGGCCTACGGCAAGCCGGCGCCGCTGCGCGATCCGGACCGCATCGTGGCCTTCCACGACCATCTGGTCCTGGCGCCGCAAAGCGTGCCGCACGTCAAGGGTGGCCTCCTGCCGCGCGTGGCGACCCTGGTGCAGGGACACCATGATTTCATCGACGATTATCCGGTGCGCCACTACGGCCAGTTGCCCGACGGCAGCGGGTCGGAGGGCATCTGCCATGCGTTGATGGCCGAGCGCCACGCGCTGCCGGGCGAGGTCGTGGCCGGCACCGATTCGCATACGCCGCATGCCGGCGCGCTGGGCTGCCTGGCGTTCGGCGTGGGCTCGACCGACATGGCCAACAGCTGGGCCACCGGCTACGTTCGCTGCAAGGTGCCGGAGACCCTGCGCGTGGAGGTCTCGGGCACGCTGGCGCCCGGCGTCACGGCCAAGGATATCGTGCTGGTGCTGCTGCGGTCCGAGGCCGTGCGCAACGGCGAGGCCATCGGCGCGGTGTTCGAATACGGAGGCGAGGCGGTGCGCGCCATGTCGGTGGACGAGCGCGCCACGCTGACCAACATGGTGGCCGAGCTGGGCGGGTTCACCGGCATCGTCGAGCCCGACGAACGTACCGTGGCCTTCCTGAAGGAACGGCGCGGCATCGACTTCGCGCTGGAGGACTGGATGGCCAGCGATGCGGACGCCGCCTACCGCCGCGTGATCCACATCGACGGCGCGGACGTGCGGCCCATGGCGGCCCGCCCGGGCGATCCTGGCAACGGCGTGGCCATCGCCGAGCTGGACGGCGACGTGGCGGTCGACATTGCCTACGGCGGTTCCTGTACCGGCGGCAAGCGCGCCGATTTCGACGCCTACCACGAGGTCCTGAAATGGGGCCTGGACCAGGGGCTGCGCATCGCGCCGCACACCCGCTTCTACCTGCAGTTCGGCACGATGGAGGTCAAGCGCTATTGCGAGCAGCGCGGCTACCTGGACGTTTTCGAGCGTGCCGGCGTGGAACTGGTGATGCCGGGCTGCGGCTCGTGCGCCAATTGCGGGCCGGGCCAGTCGACTTCGGCCTCGCAGGTCACGATCAGCGCGATCAACCGCAATTTCCCGGGCCGCTCGGGGCCCGGGAGCGTGTGGCTGGCCAGTCCGTATTCGGTGGCCGCCAGCGCGCTGGCGGGCCGGATCGTGGACTATGGACAGCTGCGGAGATAGACGCCGAACCCTATTTCTTCATGCCGTCCTTCGACATGGTGTCCTTCTTCATGTCGTCCTTCTTCATGCCGTCGTGCTTCATCTTGTCGCCGGCCATGGCATCTTTCTTCATGTCGTCCTTCTTCATCGCGTCCTTGGCGGGCGCGGTTTGGGACATGGCGTCCTTGCCCATGCCGTCCTTGGCCATGTTGTCCTTGCCCATGCTATCGGCGGCGTGGGCCGTGACGGCGGCCAGGGCCATGCCCAGGGAAAGAACGAGAGGGGTCAGTTTCTTCATGCGTCGCTCCTTGAAGCGTGGGTCGAAAGAGGGCGCGGGGAATCCGCGCCGTATGGAACCTCGGCTCAGCTGCCGCCGAACCAGTTGTATCCCTGGTCTTCCCAGTACCCGCCCGGATAGGCGTTGGTGACGAAAATCGCCTGGACGTGCTTGGGATTCTTGTAGCCAAGCTTGGTCGGCATGCGCAGCTTCATGGGAAAACCGTATTCGCGTGGCAGCGTGCGCCCGTCGTAGCTCAACGTGAGCAGCGTCTGCGGATGCAGGGCCGTCGCCATGTCGATGCTGGTGTAGTAGTCGTCCGCGCACTTGAAGCCCACGTATCGGGCGCCGGTGTCGGCGCCGATGCGGGCCAGGAAGTCCGAGAAGCGCACGCCGCCCCAGCGGCCGATGGCGCTCCAGCCCTCCACGCAGATGTGCCGGGTGATCTGCTCGGCCTGGGGCAGGGCCCGCAAGTCGGCCAGGCGCCATGGCCGGCGGTCGGCCACGCGGCCGGCAATCTCGAGCCGGTAGTCCGCCTCGTTCACCTCGGGGGCGTCTTCCACGCCGTAATAGGCGTTGAAGGGAAAGGGGCGCGTGATCATGGACGCGGGATAGGTCGGCGCCAGGGCGTCCGGATCGAAAAGCCAGCCCTGCACCTTGTCGTTGAAACGGGAAACGGCCGACAGCGCCTGCTCGACACCGGCCTGGCCGGTGATCTCGCAGCCCGACAGCAGGGCCAGCCCGCCCAGGGACAGCGTGCGGGTCAGGAAGGCCCGCCGCTCGGGCCGTTCGATCCGAGGGGCCAGCAGCCGCCGGGCTTCGCGCAACGCCAGGTCGGCATCGGAGGCGGACAGGCGGGAACGTTTTTCCATGGCCGTCCCCTACCTGCCCAGTACCATGGCGCGCAGGGTGCGCGGCACCAGCGCCACCATGGCCAGGTGCACGACCACGAATCCCACCAACGCGGCCATCGCGGCGAAATGCACGCGGCGCGCCATCTCGTAGCCGCCCATCAACTCGCGCAGCATGCCGAACTGCACCGATTTCCACAGCACCAGGCCCGACACGACCAGCAGCGCGACATCGACCATGACGAACAGGTAGGCCAGGCGCTGTACCTGGTTGTACCGGCGCGGATCGTCGTGGCCCAGGCGGCCGCGCAGCGCCGCCGCCAGGTCGCGCAGCACGCCGCGGGGCGAAAGCGGCAGGAAGCGACGGAACAGGCGCCCGGTCGCCAGGTTCAGCGCGAGATAGGCCGCGCCGTTGCCGGCCAGCAGCCACATGGCCGCAAAATGCCATTGCAATGCGCCGGCCAGCCATCCGCCCAGGGTGACCGCCTCCGGGAACGTGAAGCCGAACAGCGGCGAGGCGTTGTAGATGCGCCATCCGCTCGCCACCATGACCAGCACGGCCAGCGCATTCAGGGCATGCGACATGCGCACCCACGCGGGATGGACCGGGGGCAGGCGGGAAGCGGGGGGGTGAATCGCCGGGGTGGCCGTCGGGGACATGCGGGCTCTCCGTTCGAGGTTTGCCGCATTGTTGGCCCCCCGCCATCCCGGAGTCCTCACGCAAACTTAAAATAAATGTGATGATTTCCCGCGCCGGGATTGGCGAGAATGCGGTCTACGGTTTTCTACAGGCAGGCTCATGGAACGGGTCAAGCGCGTCCTGATCGTCGAGGATGATGCCCATATCGCCGAACTGTTGCGCATGCACCTGCGCGACGAGGGCTATGCCGTCGAGCATGCGGCCGACGGCGAGCAGGGCATGCGCATGCTGGAGGGCGGGACCTGGGATGCGCTGGTCCTGGACCTGATGCTGCCTGGCGTGGACGGACTGGAAATCTGCCGCCGGGCCCGGGCCATGGCGCGCTACACCCCCATCATCATCACCAGTGCGCGTTCCAGCGAAGTCCATCGTATCGTCGGACTGGAACTGGGCGCCGACGACTACCTCGCCAAGCCCTTCTCCTTGCTGGAGCTGGTGGCGCGCGTCAAGGCGCTGCTGCGCCGCGTGGACGCCCTGGCGCGCCATGCGCGCATCGAGGCGGGGTTGCTGTCGTTGCACGGCGTGGACCTGGATCCGCTGGCCCGCACGGCCCGGCTGAACGGCAGGGCCATCGACCTGACCCCGCGCGAGTTCGACCTGCTGGCCTTCTTCGTGCGGCATCCGGACAAGGTGTACTCGCGCATGGACCTGCTGGACGAAGTGTGGGGCTACCAGCACGACGGCTACGAACACACGGTCAATACGCACATCAACCGCCTGCGCACCAAGATCGAGGACGACCCGTCCGAGCCGCGGCGCATCCTGACGGTATGGGGCCGAGGCTACAAGTTCGCCTCGGGCGTGCGGGACGAGGCCGCGGCGCCATGAAACGCCTGTCGCTCACGCAGCGCCTGTCCCTGGTGTTCGCCGTGCTGCTGCTGGCCTGCAGCGGGATCTCGCTGCTGTTCCAGATCCAGGCCACGGCGCGCCACGAACAGGAGGTCGTGCAGCAGTTGTCCAGCGGGCTGGCGGCGCACATCGCCGGTACCGCGCAGTTGATGGACGCGGGCGGCTGGAAGCCGGATGCCGTGCGCGACCTGTTCGACAAGCTGATGGCGGTGAATCCCGCCGTCGAGCTCTACCTGCTCGATCCCGACGGACGCATCGTCGGCCATGCGGCCCCGCCCGGCCGCCTTGTGCGCGATCACATCGACCTGGCACCGGTGCGCCGCCTGATGGCCGGCGCCGAATTGCCCATACTCGGCGACGACCCCCGGAGCACGGACGCGCGCAAGGTGTTCAACGCCGCCCCGGTGCGCGTCGACGGCAAGGAAGCCGGCTACGTCTACGTCATCCTGCAGGGCGAGACGCACGATGCGCTGGCCGCCGGGCTCGCCCGCCATTCGGTGTGGCGCATGACGGGTCTGGCCATGGGACTGGTCGCGCTGCTGGGACTGATCATGGGCCTCGTTGCCTTCCGCCTCATTACCCGCCCCTTGCGCGCACTGGCCGATACCGTGCGCGACTTCGACGCCGCCAGCGACGTGCCCGTGGTGGCGCCGGAGCCGGTGCCCGACGACGGCCGGCGCGACGAGATCGCTACGCTGCGCGCCGCCTTCGCGCAGATGAGCCGGCGCATCGCCGAGCAGTGGCGCGAACTGACCCGCCAGGACCAGCAGCGGCGGGAACTGGTCGCCAACATCTCGCACGACCTGCGCACCCCCCTGACCTCGCTGCATGGCTACCTGGAAACCCTGCGCGTGAAGGACGGTCTGTTGTCCCGGTGCGAGCGCCATCGCTACCTGGACATCGCGCTGGACCAGAGCCGCAAGGTCGGCGTGCTGGCGCAGGCGCTGTTCGAACTGGCGCGCCTGGAGTCGGGCCTGGTCCAGCCCGAGCGGGAAACCTTCGCCCTGCCCGACCTGGTGCAGGACGTCGTGCAGAAGTTCGAGCTGGCGGCCGAGGCGCGGGGCCAGCGCTTGCAGACCGAGATCCCGCCGGCATTGCCGCAGGTGCATGCCGACATCGCGATGATCGAGCGCGTGCTGACCAACCTGCTGGACAACGCCATCCGCCACAATCCACCCGGCACGCAGATCACCGTGGGGCTGGCGGCGGCCGGCAACGGCGTGCGGGTGGACGTCCGTGATACCGGAGCGGGTATCCCCGCGGCGCTGCGGCCCCGCCTGTTCAAGCGGATCCCCGCCTGGGGCCGCAAAGCGCAGGACAGCGGCGGGCTGGGGCTCATGATCGTCCAGCGCATGCTCGCGCTGCATGGCAGCGACATCCGCCTGGTCGAAGACGGCGGACCCGGGACCGTGTTCCGGTTCAGGCTGGGAGTCGACTGAACGGCCGATAGGGCCGGGCGGCCCGCACGCATCCCTATCCGCCTACAATCGGCGGCATCACCGATGCTTCCCCTCGTGCCATGGATACCTCCACCAAGCCCCGGTTCCAGTTCCGGCTGCGGGTCTACCGCGACGCTTCCATCGCGATCGGACCGGGCAAGATCGCGCTGCTGGAAGCCATTCTCGAGGCGGGCTCCATCACCGCCGCCGCCCAGCAGATGGGCATGTCGTACCGCCGAGCCTGGCTGCTGGTGGACGAGTTGAACCGGTCCCTGCGCGAGCCCGCGGTCGAGAGCGCCGCCGGCGGGGCGCGCGGCGGCGGCACGGTCGTGACCGACGCGGGCCGCGAACTCATACGGCGCTACCGTTCGATCGAGGCCACCGCCCGCTCGGCCGCGGCCGAGGACATCGCCGCCATGGCAAGCATGCTCGTCGACTGACGCGAGTCCGGGCCCCGCCCGGCATTCGCTCGCGCTACCGTCCAGCCAGGATTCGCTGTATTCTTCGGAATATGACGAATGCGCTGCTGGATTCCTTCGACGCTTTTCCGCTGATCCTGTCCCTGAAGGTCGCGGCCCTGGCCACCGTGCTGGCCCTGGTCGCGGGCGTGGGCCTGGGCTGGCTGTTCGCGCGCAAGCCGTTTCCGGGCAGTTCGATGGCCGAGGCCGTGTTCATGCTGCCGCTGGTGCTGCCGCCCACGGTCATCGGCTACGCCATCCTGCTGGCGGCGGGCCGGCGCAGCCCCCTGGGCCGCTGGATCTACGAGCACTTCGACTACACCATCATCTTCAGCTGGCACGGCGCGGTCGTGGCCTCGGCCATCGTCGCCCTGCCGCTGGTCCTGAAGTCGGCCAGCGCCGCATTCGGCGGCATCGACCGTACCCTGGAAGCCGCCGCCAGCACGCTGGGCCAGTCGCGCTGGTCGGTGTTCGTGCGCGTGACCCTGCCGCTGGCCTGGCCGGGCATCCTGGCCGGCACCCTGCTGGCTTTCGCGCGCGCCATGGGCGAGTTCGGCGCCTCGCTGATGGTGGCGGGCTCGATTCCCCAACGCACGCAAACGCTTTCCATGGCCATCTACGACGCCACGCAGGCGGGGCAGGACGACCTGGCCCTGCTGCTGGTGCTCATCACCTCGGCCATTTCCATCGCCATCCTGGTGGCCTGCAACCGCTATCTGTCGCTACGCTGAAGGAACCCCATGTCCCGCATCCGCCATGCCGCCCTGTTGCTTGCCTTCGCCCTGCCGTTTCAGGCTTGCGCCCAGGAGATCACCGTATCGGCCGCGGCCAGCCTGACCAACGCCTTCAAGGACCTCGGCAAGCAATTCGAGCAACGGCATCCCGGCACCACGGTGCGGCTCAACTTCGCGGCCTCGGGCACGCTGCTCCAGCAGATGAGCCAGGGCGCGCCGGTGGACGTGTTCGCCAGCGCCGACCAGGCCACGATGGACAAGGCCGTGGCGCAGAACCTGATCGACGTGCCGACGCGGCGCGATTTCGCCGCCAACAGCCTGGTGCTGGTCACGCCCGCGCAGGGCGGTCCTGCCATCGCCTCGCTGCAGGACCTGGCCGGCGCGCCGGTCAAGCGCATCGCCGTCGGCAAGCTCGCCACGGTGCCGGTGGGCAACTACACCAGGCAGGCGCTGGACCGCGCCGGCCTGTGGACCGCGCTCGAACCCAAGTTCATCCAGGCCGACAGCGTGCGCCAGGTGCTGGACTACGTGAGCCGGGGCGAGGTGGACGCCGGCTTCGTCTACCGTACCGACGCGGCCATCATGCAGGACAAGGTCAGGATCACGCTGACCGCCGGCGGCCATACGCCGGTGACCTATCCCGTGGCGGTGCTGTCCGGCAGCAAGCACCAGGCGCAGGCCAGGGCCTTCATCGACTTCCTGCTGTCCGCGCCCGGCCAGCAGGTGCTGGACCGCTACGGATTCGGCAAGCCGTGATCGATGTCGACATCGCGCTGACGGTGCGCGACGGCAGCCGGCGCTTCGACCTGGCGGCTCGCTTCGCCTCCGATGCGCCCTTCGTCGCGCTGTACGGGCCGTCGGGCTCGGGCAAGTCGCTGACCCTGCAGGCGGTGGCCGGACTGCTGCGGCCCGGAGCCGGCCACATCCGGCTGGACGGCCGGACCCTGTTCGACGCCGCGCAAGGCATCGACGTCGCGCCGCCCGCGCGCGGTATCGGCTACCTGTTCCAGCATTACGCGCTGTTCCCGCATCTGTCGGTGCGCCAGAACATCGCCTTCGGCCTGACCTCGTGGCGCCGTCGTCGCCTGTCGCCCGAGGACGGGCGGCGCGTGCAGGCCCTGATCGACCGCTTCGGGCTGACCGCCATGGCCGGCAGCCGGCCCGGCGTGCTGTCGGGCGGCCAGCAACAACGCGTGGCGTTGGCGCGGGCCCTGGCCTGCCAGCCCCGCGCCCTGTTGCTGGACGAACCCTTCGCCGCGTTGAATCCCATGCTGCGCGGCGAACTGCGCAAGGAGCTGGCCGAGGTAGCGCGGCAGTGGGGCATCCCCGTGCTGATGATCACGCATGATATCGACGACGTGCTGGAGCTGGCCAATGTCGCCTTTCTTTACCAGGACGGGCAGGTCACGCGCAAAGTGAACCTGCGCAGCGGACAAAGCCGCGATTTCGTCCGCCGCGCACTGGGTGACGACGCGCCGGCCGAGACGCCGATGCGCCAGCGCCTGCGCACGCTGCTGAACCCGGGCGCGTCCTGAACGCACGGCGTTAGAATCGTCGATCAGACGACTCTGCGGTGGCACGCTGCGCGCGGCCGCCCGCCATTCCATGCCACCCTTCGACCGTTCCGCCGCCGTGGGCTTCGGCCTCAATCCGCTCGACCGCATGTCCGAGGCGCGCGCCGACGGCGAGTTCGTCCGGGCGCGCCGGCACGATGCGGCGGCCCGGTTCATGGTTTTCGTCGGCGACGTGCCCCTGCTGGATGCGAGCGGCGCCGCGCCTTCCCCCCTGTTCACCGCCGAGGCCTGGATAGGCCTGGGACCCGCGCGGCAGGAGATCTTCCTGGGGCAGGACGAGCAGGGCCGCCCGCTGTTCGCCGTGGCCCTGGACGGCGGGCTGGCCGAGGCGGCCGCCTCCCGGTCCGGGCTGGAACTGCTGGACCTGCGCAGCATCGCCATGCGCGGCCTGTTCCCGCCCGACGTGCTGGGCGAACTGGGCGGCGCCAAGGCCATCCTGAGCTGGCACGACCGGCATCGCTATTGCGCCAACTGCGGCGAGCCCAGCCGCGTGGCCTGCGCGGGCTGGCGCCGCGACTGTCCGGCCTGCGGCGCCCAGCACTTTCCGCGCGTGGACCCGGTGGTGATCATGCTGGCGGTGGACGGCGACCGCTGCCTGCTGGGCCGCCAGCCGCGCTTCGCGGCGGGCATGTACTCGGCCCTGGCGGGTTTCCTGGAGCCGGGCGAGACCATCGAGGACGCCGTGCGGCGCGAGATCCGAGAGGAAGCGGGCATCGCCTGCGCCGAGGTGGCCTACTTCGCGTCGCAGCCCTGGCCCTTCCCGTCGTCGCTGATGATAGGCTGCTTCGCCCGCGCGCAAGGCACCGGCATCGTGATCGACCGCAACGAGCTGGAAGACGCGCGCTGGTTCACCCGCGAGGAAGTCCGCCAGATGCTGGACGGCACGCATCCCGAGGGGCTGTCCGCGCCCAGGCCCTACGCCATCGCCCATCACCTGGTGCGGGCCTTCGTTGAAGGGACCGGTCCCGCGCTGGGTTGAGCGCAGGCCGGGCGGCCTGGGAGCCTGGGGCGCGCGGGGGGACGATCCCCGGAAGCGGGGGGGCCGGAGCCGGACCGGCGGATTAGGACTTCCCTCCATATAGTTTCAAAATTGTTTACATCGGAACAAGTTTATGGACGAGCGTGAAGTCGCCGGCCGGGTCGAAGGGCAGCGACTTGTACAGCCCCGGCGCCGCCGAATGGCCCGAGGCCATGAAGAACAGCGTGTAGCCGTCGGGCGGGGCCTTGGCCACGAAGTTCGCGCCCAGCGTGCCGCCCGCGCCGGGCTTGCCCTCGACGTAGGCGGTCTGGCCCAGGCGTTCGGTCAGTTGCTGCGCCAGCAGGCGCGCCTGGATGTCCACCGCGCCGCCGGCGGTGAAACCGTGGATCAGGCGGACGGGCTTGGCGGGCCAGGCATCCTGGGCCAGCGCGCGGGCGCCGGGCAGGGTGGCGGCGGCCCCGGCCAGCGTGGCCAGGTCGCGGATGAATCGGCGGCGTGTCATACCAGGAACCTCCCGGGTTGGGGTCCGCGCTCGACCGGCACGCTCTTGAACGAGCCTTCCTGGAAGAGGCGCAGGCGGGACGCCAGCAGTTCGTCCGTCACGCGGGCGAGGCGGCCGGCGTCGAAGACGAGGCGGCCGTCGCGCTTGACGAAGCGGCCCGCCACCATGACGTTCTCGATGTCCGAGGTTTCCGCGTACATGACGACGATGTGCGCGGGATTGCCGCCGGCATGGGCGGGAAAGATGTTCATGCCGCGCGTGTCGATCATGATCAGGTCGGCCTGCTTGCCCGGCGCCAGCGAGCCGGTCTTGCCGTCCAGGCCGAAGGCCTTGGCCCCGCCCATGGTGGCCCAGTAGATGGCGTCGCGCGTCAGCGTGGAGTGCTGCGTGCTGGCCGGCCACTTGCCTTCGGCGTGCAGGCTGCGGTTGTCCAGTTCGCGCTGGTGCAGGAAGGCATGGCGCATGACCCACAGCATGGAACTGTTGAAATAGGGATCGCAGTCCGTTCCCAGCGAGGGCGTGGCGCCGTGCTTGACCAGGCGTCCCAGCATGGCCGGCTGCTCGTAGTTCAGCATTTCGGTCAGGTTGGTGGCGGTGATGGTGCAGCCGGCGTCCAGCACGATCTTCAGTTCGGTGTCGTCGAAGCAGTTGCCGTGGCCGATGTTGTGGTCCGGGCCCAGCAAGCCTTCGCGGGCCAGGCGCGGATAGCCGTCCTCGACCACGCGCTTGCCCTTGCGGCCATAGGTGTGGGCGGAGTTGAACAGGCCGTATTCGCGCGCCAGGCGGATGTCGTGGACGGCCACGTCGTACTCGCCCCAGTCCGGGCCCAGGATGGCCATGGCCAGCGTGACGAGCCCGTCGTCGGTGGCCAGCCGGCCGGTGCGCAGGCGATGGATCTCGTCGCGCGGGAAAGGCTGCTTGTAGTAGGGGACGGCGCCCTCGCGCTCGGGCGGCTTGACCGTGCCGCGCGCGAACACGGCGCGTATGCCCGATTCCTCCAGCGCGTCGATGGCGGCGTCGGTCATCTCGGCGTCGCGCAGGATGTGGCACCAGTCGACGATGGTGGTGGTGCCGTTGCGCAACTGGTTCAGCGCGCCCAGCAGGTTGCCCAGGTAGACGTCGCGAGCGGTGTAGTAGGTGGCCAGTTTCTTGTGCAGGTTGGCATGGTAGTCGCGGCTGCCGACCCAGTCGGCGCCGATGCCGCGCAGCTGGAATTCCCAGGTATGGATATGGGCGTTGACCATGCCCGGCATGACGATGCGGTGCGTGCCGTCCACCACCTCGTCGGCGGCCGCGTTCAGGCCGGGGCCGATGGCGGCGATCCTGTCGCCTTCGATGAGGATGTCGGCCTGGGCGAAGTCGCCCACGGCGGGATCCATGGAAAGAATGGAAGCGTTCCTGATCAGCGTGCGGCTCATGTGTCCCCTCGGATGCGATGGCGGAGATCCCCGGGGCCCGGGCCACCAGGCCGTGGGCCGCCGGGTGGGCGGAGGCAGGACGCGCGCGACTGCGTGTGGAAGCCATGTTGACATTTTCCACATCGGCGATAAACATCGTCAGATCAAAAAATTGCTTTCCAATCCGGAAAAAATATGGACCGGTTCGTGGCGATGTCGGTGTTCCGCAAGGTCGTCGAGCACGAAAGCTTCACGCTGGCCGCGCGCCAGCTGGGCATGTCGGTCGGATCGGTCAGCAAGTACCTGACGTGGCTGGAGCTGCACCTGGGCACCTCGCTGGTGGCCCGCACCACGCGCCGCCTGAACGTGACGGAGGCGGGCCGCAGCTACTACGCGCAGTGCGCGCGGCTGCTGGATGACCTGGAGGAAGTCGAGCGTTCGGCCGCCTCGATGCAGACCATGCCGCGCGGCGTGTTGAAGGTGCGCGCGCCGGTTTCGCTGGACTACGCGGGCTTCGGCGTCATGATGGGCGAGTTCCTGCGACAGTTTCCCGCCGTCAAGGTCGAGATGACGCTGAACGACCGCTTCGTCGACCTGGACGACGAAGGCTACGACGTTGCGCTGGCCCTGGGCAGCAACCAGAAATACGTCAACCATCCCACGCATGCCACCCGCGCCATCGCCCGCATGACGCGCACCGTGGCGGCCTCGCCCGGCTACCTGTCGGGGCGCGAGGCGCCCGCTGCGCCGCAGGACCTGAAGCGGCACGACTGCCTGATCTACGACCGGGGGCCGGCGCCGGACGAATGGCATTTCTCGGATGGCCGCACCGAGCGCATGGTGCATGTGGGCGGCAGCCTGCGCAGCAACAACAGCCAGGTGCTCAAGGATGCGCTGCTGGGCGGCTCGGGCCTGGCCATGCTGCCGACCTTCATGATCGCGCAGGCGCTGGACGAAGGGCGGCTGGTACCGGTGCTGCCCGGCTGGACGCCGGCGTCGCGCACCCTGTACGTGATCCACCCGCGGCCGCGGCATTCGTCGCTGAAGATACGCGAGTTCGTCGAATTCGTGTCGGCGTGCTTCGAGCGGGATCCGCGCTGGCGGCTGGCGTCCTAGCGCGCCAGTCCGATGACCGCGATGATCCGCCCGAAGGCCACGGAGCGGTCGATGGTCAGCGAGCCGCCGTGCTGTTCGCAGATGCGCCCGGCCAGCCGCAGCCCGAAGCCGGCATCGGCCGGCAGCTCGAATTCCGGAGGAAAGCCCACGCCTTCGTCCTCGACGATCACGGTGACCAGGCCGGGGCCGTACTCCACGTCGAGATGGACGTTGCCGGCGCCGTACTTGACGGCATTGGTCGCCAGCTCGATCAGGACCGAGCCGAGCGACATCGCGGCTTCGCCATCCAGCGGAACCGCGCCGTTGGAGACGATGGCCAGCATGCGGTCCGAGCGGGGATCGATCAGCGCCGATTGCAGGTGCCGGGCCAGGTCGGCCAGGTAGGTGGCGGCGTCGGGCGCCGCCTCGGGCTCGTGCCGGTAGGCATGGTCGTGCAGCCGCACCAGGCTTTCGATGCGGCTGACCGCGATACCGAGTTCGCGGCGCACGTCCTCGTTGTCGGAGCGCCTGGCCTGGACCTGCAGGGCGCTGGAAAGAAGATGCAGGCCGTTGCGCATGCGATGGTGCAGTTCGCGCAGCCGCAATTCGTGGGTGGTGCTGGCGTCCTCGGAGGACGGAGTGGAGACCGGATCGGCTGGCGGGGCGTCGTGTTGCGGAACGCGCTTGCTTGTCATGTAGGCTGCTGGTGGACCGGATGCGAAGGTCCCGGTTGGGATGGGACGGCGGCCGCTGGGTCCGGGACCGGGACCGGGGGCCACCGCTGCGTCATTTCTCGTTCAGGTCGCCACGCAGCTTGTCGTTGGCTTCGCCGATGCGATCCTTGTCCATGCGAACTCCTCATCGATGGTAAGGGTGCCGTCCGTTGCCGGACTGGGGGAGGAACAGACTGTAGCGTCGAGCCGGGACAGCGGCTAGATGAGTCCGTACCAGCGGCGATAGTATTTCTGTCCCGAAGACGGCGGCCTAGCGGGGACGCGCGTGCCGTCTTCCCTTGGCCGGCGCTTCGTAGCCGGTGACGCCGCGCTGGCGCGCCCAGACGATGGCGTCGCTGCGGCGATGCACGCCGATCTTGCTGTACAGCATCGCGATGTGGTTGCGCACCGTATTGGGCGACACCCGCATCGCCGCCGCGATCTGCTCGTTGTTCTCGCCCTGGCACATGCGTCCCAGGACTTCGTATTCGCGCGGCGTCAGCTCCGACAGCGCCGCGGTGCTGGCAAGCGTGTCCTGCGGACGCCGGATCTGGGCCAGCTTCTCGATGACGGTGCGGCTGAACCACGAGGCGTCCTGCATGACCGCGTCGATGGCCGCGACCAGCTCTTCCTCGCCGCGCTTGCGGTCGGTGATGTCCTGGATCGCCACGAGCACGCAGGCCTGGCCATTGATGGTGGCGGTCTCGGCCGACAGCAGGCAGTCCAGCACGTCTCCCCCGCGCGTGCGCAAGGCGACTTCGGCGTTGCGCACGCTGCCGGTGGCATCCAGGTCGTCCTTCAGCTTGCGATGGACGGCGGCATCGGCCCACAGGTGCAGATCGGCCGGCGTCTTGGCCAGGACTTCCGGAGCCTCGTGGCCGGTGGCGGCGATGAAGGCCTCGTTCACGGCCATCAGCGCGAAGTCGCCGCGATTGCACACCGCCATCGGCACGGGAGCCAGCATGAAGGCCTTCGAGAAGCGTTCCTCGGTCTGGCGCAGGGCGTCCTCGGCGCGGCGGCGGGGCTCCAGGTCCATGAAGGTGAAGAGCATGCAGGGGTCCTCGCAGACCTCGAGAGGCTGGCCGGCCACGATCACCAGCTTGGTGCCGCCGTCCTTCAGGCGCAGCGTGGCTTCCATCTGGGGGATGGTGCGTCCCTGTTGGAGCAGGCGTATCGCCTCGTCGCGCCGCGCCGCTTCGTTGAGCACGTCGAGTTCATACATGGAACGACCCAGGACTTCTTCCCGGTCATGTCCGGTCATGTCCAGGAAACCCTGGTTGACCTTGAGGTAGCGCAGATCGGTCAGGCCGCAGATGATGGCGGGCGCCGGGTTCGTACTGAAGGCGCGCTCGAAGCGTTCCTCCGCGCCGTACCGGTCCGTCGCGTCCTGGATCACGAGCACCAGGGCCTCGGGTTCCTCGGACGCGCCGGTCAGGACCAGGCCGCGCACCTGGTGAATGCGGCGGAATGATTCGTCGGCGGGGCGGGTCACTTCGACCACGACGTCCGTGAAGCTTTCGCCTGCGAGGACCCGCATGATGGGATACTGGGCGGGAGCCAGGACGTGGTTGTTGCGGTACTTCAGCGTATGGGCGGCAACGTAGTCCTGGGCCGTGCGGCCCAGGGCGGCCAGGTTTCCCGCGCCATGGATGGCCAGCGCCGTTTCGTTCGCCCAGACGACCGCGCCGTCGGGATCGAGAAGCACGACGCCCTCGGCCAGCCCCGAAATGATCTGCTGCAGCAGGCGCCGGTCGGCGCGTGGCTTGTCGGTGCTCTTGCTCATCCCGGTGCCCCTGTGGGTTGCGTGGCGACTATCGCCGGATGACGCGGTGGGGCTTCATCTGGAGTCGGACCTGGCGCGATGGTGCCGGGCAGTGTATCCCATCGCCCTGTCGGGCGGACTGAGGTCGCCGCCCCATTGCGCGACGATGTCCTGCAACATCGCTGAAACCGCCTGGCAGGCCGGGGTCATCACGCCCGATTTGGGCAAGGCCAGCGTGACGTAGCGGCGCAGGTCCGGATTGACCAGGCGGGTGGCCTGCAGCGACCCCTGGCGCAGTTCGTGCATGATCGAATAAGGCCCGAGGACGGCATATACCGACTGGGTGGCGGCCAGTTCCTTCTGCGCGGTCAGCGAGTCGGCCTCGATCACCGCCTGCAGCGCGAAGCCCTTGCTGCGGGCGGTCTCGTCCAGGATCGCGCGCCAGTGGGCGGGCCGCCGGGGCAGCACCAGGGGCAGGTCCTGCAGGCGCGCGAAATCGACGGAGGGCGCCCGCGTGAGCGTATCGCCGGGGCGCGCCACGAGATAGGTGTGGCCGGTGGCCAGCAGCCGTTCCTCGGCGCTGGCCGGCTTGTGGAAGCGGAACAGGACGGCCATGTCGACCAGGCCCGCGTCCAGCAGCGCATCGAGTTCCCCGCCCTGCCCCTCGCGCACGTTCAGGCGGATCAGGGGGTATTGCTCGCGCACGCGGCCGAACAGCGTGGTCAGGAGCGGATGGGCGGCCGAAGGCAGGATGCCCAGGCGGACCTCGCCCATGGGCACCGTGGACGTGGAGCGGATCTCGCGGAACAACTGATCGGTGTCGGCCAGCCAGGTGCGCACGCGGGCGATGATGTGCTCGCCCAGTTCGGTCAGGACCACGCCGCGGCCCGTGCGGCGGAACAGCCTGCCGCCGCACTCGCGTTCCAGGTTGCCGATCTGGCGGCTGACGTGCGACTGCACGGTCATGCGCGCGGCCGCCACCTTGGTGAAGCTGCCGCTTTCGGCCACTTCGACGAACAGTTTCAGATCGGCATGGTTCATGGGACGGCGCCTGCGTGAAGACATCTCTATTTTGGCATGTCTGAAATCTCGGATACCAGTCTAGGAAGATATCTGCGCGCTTCCTACACTGCCAGCCGTCACGACATCGCGCGCATCGCGCCCACCACCATGACCGCACCCAATCTGGCGCCCGCACCGGCGCCCCTGCGCATCGCCGTCGACATCGGCGGCACGTTCACCGACATGGCCGCGTTCGACGAAAGCGCCGGCACCCTGCATTTCGGCAAGGCCTTGTCCACGCACGGCCGGCTGGTCGAGGGCATCCAGCACACGCTGGACGGCGCCGGCATCGACCTGCGCAACGGCTATCTCTTCCTGCATGGCTCGACCATCGCGATCAATACGCTGCTCGAACGCAACGGCGCGAAGACGGCGCTGCTGATCACCGAGGGATTCCGCGACATCTACGAGATCGGCCGCGTCAACCGTCCCGATGCCTACAACCTGTTCTTCTCCAAGCACACGCCGCTGGTCAAGCGTTCGCTGCGCTATGAAGTCGCCGAGCGGCTGCGCGCGGACGGCAGCGTCCACAAGCCGCTGGACGAGGCGCGGGTGCGCGAGGTCGCGCGCGAGCTCAAGGCGCAGGGCGTGGAGGCGGCGGCGGTGCTGTTGCTGCATTCCTATCGCCAGCCCGACCACGAGAAACGCGTGAAGGAAATCCTGCTCGAGGAACTGCCGCACGCCTTCGTGACCGCCTCGCACGAACTGTCGCAGGAATACCGCGAGTTCGAACGCGTGTCGACCGCCGTCGCCAACGCCTATGTGGGTCCGCGCGTGTCGGCCTACCTGGGCCAGTTGGAGACGCACCTGGGCGAGCGCGGCTTCGGCGGCGACTTCTATGCGGTCCAGTCCACCGGCGGCCTGTTCCCGCTGGAACATGCGCGGCGCGAATGCGTCCGCATGCTGGAATCGGGTCCGGCCGCGGGCGTCATCGGCGCCCAGGCGATCTGCGCGCAGCTCGGGCTGCCCGACGCCATCGCCTTCGACATGGGCGGCACCACGGCCAAGGCCGGCGTGATCAGCGAAGGGCGGCCGCTCACCACGGGCAGCGCGCTGATCGGCGGCTACGAGAAGGCCCTGCCGATCCAGATCCCCATGATGGACATTTTCGAGGTCGGCACCGGCGGCGGCAGCATCGCGCGCGTCGAGCTGGGCAATGCGCTGCGGGTGGGGCCGCGGAGCGCCGGCTCCATGCCGGGCCCGGTCTGCTATGGCCGTGGCGGCACCGAGCCCACCGTGACCGATGCCAACCTGGTCCTGGGCCGCCTGGACGCCGGGCACTTCCTGGGCGGCGAGATGCCGCTGGACCTGGAAGGCGCGCGCGCCGCCATGCACGAGCGCATCGCCGCGCCGCTGGGCCTGGAGACGGTCGAGGCTGCGGACGGCATCCTGCGCATCGCGGTGACGGCGATGTCGCACGCCGTCAAGGCCGTCACCACCGAACGCGGCCTGGACGCCGGCAGCTTCACCATGGTGGTCTACGGCGGCGCGGGGCCGCTGCATGCCTCGGCCATCGCGCGCGAGCTCGGCATCCGCCGCGTGCTCATTCCCTACGCGCCGGGCTACTTCTCGGCCTACGGCATGCTGTTCAGCGACCTGCGCTACGACTACGTGCGCTCGGTGTTCCGCCACCTGGACGATCTCTCGTTCGACGAGATCGAGTCGCTGTACGCGTCCATGGAAGAAGAAGGGCGCGCGGCCGTCGCGGCCTCGGCGGTGCGGCCGGACGATATCGTCATCGAGCGCTCGGCCGACATGCGCTACGTCGGCCAGGAGCACGCGGTCACCGTCGACCTGCCCCGCGTGTATTTCGAACGCCAGGACCGCGATGCGATCAAGCGCCATTTCGACGACGTCCACGCCATCCGCTACGGCACCAGCGCGCCGGCCGAGCCGGCCGACATCGTCAGCCTGCGCGTGACCGTGCTGGGCGTGATGCGCAAGCCGCCGCGCCACGCGGTGCGGGCCGGTGGACAGACGCCGCCCGAGGACGCGTTGCGCGCCACCAAGCCGGTGTACTTCCGCTCGCACGGCCAGGTGCCGACGCCGGTGTACCGCCGCGACGCCCTGCTGGCCGGCAACCGTATCCCGGGGCCGGCCCTGATCGAAGAACACGCCTCCACGACCGTCGTCCAGCCGGGCGACGAATTGACCGTGGACGACTGCGGCAACCTGCATGTGGCCATCGGGAGCGAACGTTGATGAACGCGCGAGAAACGAACCAGCCCACCGTCGATCCGGTCACGGTGGAGATCATCCGCAACGGCCTCCTGGCCGTCACGGAGGAAATGAAGACCAACCTGATGAGGACCGCCTACAACCTCATCATCTACGAGGCGCTGGATTTCACCGTGGGCCTGTTCACGCCCGAGGGCGACACGGTGTCCATCGGCCTGGGCCTGCCCATGTTCATCCGCGGGATGTCCGAGACCGTCAAGGCCAAGATCCGCCACTTCGGGTTGGAGAACATCCATCCCGGCGACATCCTGGTCACCAACGACGCCTATGTCACCGGTAGCCACCTGAACCATTTCACCTTCACCATGCCGGTGTTCCACGAAGGCCGCATCGTCGCCTTCACCTGCTGCATGGCGCACTGGCTGGACGTGGGCGGCACGCTGGGCCAGGTCACGACCGACATCTTCTCCGAAGGGATACAGATTCCCATCGTCAAGTACCGCCGCGCGGGCGTGGTCAACCAGGACCTGGTCGACATCATCGCGATGAACGTGCGCCTGCCCGAGCGCGCGCTGGGCGACCTGCGCGCGCAGATCACCGCCATCACCACCGGCGAGCGGCGCTTCCTGGAGCTGGTCCAGCGCTACGGCGCCGACGCCGTGCACGGCTCGATCGCGCAGATCATGGACCAGTCCGAGGCGGTGGCGCGGCAGAACACGCTCAGCATTCCCGACGGCGTCTACGAGGCCGAGTCCTACATGGACGACGACGGCGTGGACGTGGGACGGCGCATTCCCATCCGCGTCAAGGTGATCAAGCAGGGCGACGAGATGACCATCGACCTGTCGGACGTGAGCCGGCAGGTGCGCGGCTTCTACAACTCCGGCTTCACCACCGGCATCGCCTGCGCGCAGGTGGCCTTCAAGTGCCTGACCACGCCCACCGACTATCCGGTCAACGACGGCAGCTTCCGTCCGCTGAAGGTCGTCATGCCCATGGGCACCGTCATCAGCGCCGAACGCCCGTTCCCGATGCGGGTCTGGATGACCTTCCCCATGACCGTCATCGACACCATCTTCAAGGCGCTGGCGCCGGCCATACCCGACCGCGCCATCGCCGGCCACCATGCCGACCTGGTGTTTCCCAACATCCACGGCATCTCGCCCGAGGACGGCCGCCTGTTCATCGTCGGCATCGGCCCGCTGGGCGGCGGCTGGGGCGCGAAGTCGCGCGAGGACGGCGTGTCGGTCACGGTGTGCATCAACGACGGCGATACCCACAACAGTCCCACCGAGCAGCTCGAGGCCAAGTATCCGGTCCTGGTCGAACGCTACGCCATTCGCACCGACAGCGGCGGCGCGGGCACCTATCGCGGCGGGCTGGGCGCGGAGATGGTGGTGCAGGCGCTGTCCCCCTTCGCGGTGACTACGCGCATCGACCGCATGCATTGCAAGCCCTGGGGGCTGGAGGGCGGCCACGAGGCCGCGGGCAACGGCATCGCCATCCGCCGCAAGGGCGAATGGGACGACGGCATGCCCAACGCCAAGATCTTCAACGTGCGGCTGGAGCGCGGCGATGCCTACAAGATGCTGTCGGGCGGAGGAGGCGGCTTCGGCGATCCGCGCGGGCGCGATCCCGAGACCGTGGCCGAGGACGTGCGCGAAGGCTATGTCAGCGCACAGGCGGCGCGCGATGTCTATGGCGTGGCGGTGACCGCGGAAGGCGCGGTGGACCAGGCCGCCACCGAGGCGCTGCGGGGCCGCCGTGCCGCCTGATGCCGCCGCCCGCGCCGCCGCGCTGCTGCGCCTGTGGAACGACGTGGCGCTGCAGCACGTGTCCATGGGCGGCGCCTGCGCGTGCGGCATGGGTGGCGTGACGCTGCGACTGCAGGATTTCGAGCGCGACATCCTGGACTATTTGCGCGACGAGGCCGGGCGCCTGGGCGAGGCCGAGGCCCATGCCCTGCTCGAACGCCACGCCCCGGCCGGGCAGGAGGGTGGCGTGGCGGCGGTGCTGGCGGCGCTGGCCGATCCCGGCAACGATGCCGCGGCCGCCGGCGCCGCATGGCTGCTGGGCCGCCTGGATCGCACCCTGAGTTCTTTCGCGCGCCTGCACGGCGGCGCGCGTTCCGGAGCCTTGCCATGACGGAGACGGACGACCGCATACCGGTCACGGTGCTGACCGGCTTCCTGGGCAGCGGGAAGACCACGCTGCTGAACCGCCTGCTGGCGCGGCCCGCGCTGCGCGACACGGCGGTCATCATCAACGAGTTCGGCGAGGTCGGACTGGACCACCATCTGCTGGAGCAGAGCGCCGAGGACATGGTGCTGCTGGCCAACGGCTGCATCTGCTGCACCATACGCGGCGACCTGGTCGAGGCCTTCGACCGGCTGGACCGGCGGCTGGCGGGCCAGGCCGCGCCGCTGCGGCGGGTGGTGATCGAGACCACCGGGCTGGCCGACCCCGCGCCCATCCTGCACACGCTGATGAGCGAGCCGGAGGTTGCGCGTCGTTATCGGCTGGACCACGTGGCCGCGACCGTCGATGCCTGCAACGGCATCGATACGCTGGACCGGCAGGAGGAAGCCGTGAAGCAGGCGGCGGTGGCCGACCTGCTGGTGCTGACCAAGACCGATCTCGCGTCCGCCGCGCAGTCCGAGGCCCTGCTGCACCGGCTGCGGGCGATCAACCCCGGGGCCGAGCTGGTACGCGCCGGCAAGGACGACGGCGACTGGCTGGCGGCGCCCGACGGCCGCCCGCGCGACGTGCGGCGCTGGCTGCGTGCCGAGGCGCACGAGGCACATGGCGACGCGCACGGACACCTCGCCCATCATGGGCACGGACATGAACACCATCACGACCGCACCCGCCACGGCGACCGCATCCGCTCGTACGTGGTGACCCGCGACGAACCCGTGTCTTGGGCCGGCGTGCAGCGCTGGCTGGCCATGCTGGCCACGCTGCGCGGCCCCGACCTGCTGCGTGTGAAAGGCATCCTCAACGTGGTCGAGCATCCCGGCACGCCGGTGGTCATCCACGGCGTGCAGCACGTGTTCCATCCCCATTCCTTCCTGCCCGCCTGGCCCGACGGCGACCGCCGCACCCGCATCGTCTTCATCACCCGCGACGTCGAACGCGACCTGGTCGACGACACGCTCAGGATCTTCGAGCGCCGACAACCCTAGCCCCGCCTCATCACAACGACAAGGAGACCGACATGAAGCCTTTCATCAGATATCTCGCGGGCCTGCTGGCCTGCGCCGCCACGATGGCCGCCAGCGCGCAGGCCTATCCCCAGCGGCCCGTCCGCGTCATCGTGCCCTATCCGCCGGGCGGCACGGTGGACGCGGTGGCGCGTGTGTTCGCCGACAGCCTGGGCCATCAGCTGGGCCAGACCTTCGTGGTCGAGAACCGCGCCGGCGCCAGCGGATCCATAGGCAGCGAAGCCGTGGCGCGCGCGCCGGCCGACGGCTACACCCTGCTGGTCAACGCCTCGACCTTCGCGGCCGGGCCGTGGCTGCTCAAGTCCCTGCCCTACGACATCCACAAGGACTTCACGCCCATCACCAACCTGGGCGAGGTGCCGCTGCTGGTCACCGCCAACCCCGGCGTGCCTGCCAAAGACCTCAAGGCGTTCATCGCGCTGGCGCACCAGGCGCCCGGCAAATACTTCTTCGGCGCGTCCGCCGCCGGTTCGGCCAGCCACCTGGCCGAAGCCGCCATCAGCTACGAGGCCAAGGCCGACATCCCCGTCGTGCTGTACAAGGGCACCGGGCCGGCGCTGACCGACCTAATGGGCGGCCACATCAGCGCCGTCATCGACGCCGTGCCGTCATCGCTGCCGCCGGTCAAGGCCGGCCGCACCAAGGCCCTGGCCGTTACCAGCGCCCAGCGCCTGCCGTCGCTGCCCGACGTGCCCACCGTGGCCGAATCGGGCCTGCAGGGATTCGAGATGGTGTCCTGGTACGGCCTGTGGGGGCCGGCGGGCCTGCCCGCCGACGTGGTGGCCAGGCTGCACGACGCCGTGCGCAAGGCCATCGACTCGCCGCGGGTCAAGCAGACGCTGAGCGAACAGGCATTTGTCGGCAAGGGCTCGTCGCCCCCGGCGTTCGCGGACTATGTCCGCGCCGAAAGCGCCAAGTACGGCAGACTGGTCAAGGCGGCGAACATCACGGTCGAGTGAGCGCGGGGGCGGTGGCGAACCGACTGGAGTGCTAGCCCCCGAATCAACGCATTTTCAATTACAGACGTGGGGGAGGTCCGAGGGTTCACCAATGTGAGCACCTATTTAGGGTTTTTCCTGTTTCGTTATTTAAAAGCATCGCTTATTTTCGTTATTCACCAATCAGAGAATATTGCGGGAGGAAACATGAAACGCGTGCTCACAGCTGCAGCATCGCTTGCGCTGCAACCCTCGTTCATGCCGCGGATCCCTGGCAGAACGCAGACATGGTCGGCCGCGACCTAAATGTGCCTTTGCTTGGTTCGATCGGCCACGTCGGTCTTTGGAGTGGCGCAGTTGGTTACGTGATTGAGATGTTGGATGAAGCGACACCGCTTCAACAGAATACGCTCGCAAACTTCAAGTCGAGGACGTCCTATTGGGGGGCGAGTTATTACTCCTCGCTAATGAGCCGACCGAATGTTCAGGTGTGCAACAACATTGCCTATTGCGACAACCTCATTTCGTATGCGCCGGACTATGCGCTCCAGTGGCAGGCAAGCCTCTGGTGGGCCGCTGGAGCTACATACACGACAACGGTGTTTTATACCCATCCACAACCTGGAGGCTGGTACACCCCAGAATCACCCCCTTGGGGTCCCCCGGCCCAGCCGGTCTATAAGGGGCCGACGATGGGTCAGTTCCGATGCGATACCTTCGTGCGAGAGGTGTGGAGAACCGGCAATACGGTCCCCGTTGCTTCTTTCCCCGGCACGCAGTTGCCCAACACGATGTTTTACGCGTTTAGCATTCGGTAAGGGAGGCCGAGATGACATTCAACATGCGCAATATTGCACTTGCGATCGTCCTTTCCGGCTTGTCCCAGGCTCTTGCCGCACAAGACCTTTTGGCTAGCCCGGCCGAGACCTATTTGGGCTCTGTAAACGAGGCGGCCAAGAGTCAGAGCATCGGTGATCTGGATATCGCGACGCGTGCTTTGATCGAGAACCAACGCGTGAGTACTCAGGCTAAGTTCGACACACTCTGGAAGGCTTATCAGATGTATCGCACAGTGCCGACACTCGCGGCTTATACCGTAAGTGCCATCGGGTTTCTCAAGCCAGTTGACCAACTGCAGGCGCTGAAGGACGAGTTTACGCGGAAGGACACGCCGAGCAAGAACCGCGTACAGTTGGTCCAGGCCATCGCTGGCATCTATCGTGCGCCCTCGGCCGGTCCTGCTCTTACTGACGCTGATCAGATCCGGAATAGCGATGTCCTACTTTTTCTCCAACATGCAGCGGCTGACCAGGATAGCGACGTTGCCCGCGCAGCGGTGCTGGCTTATTCGCGCGCAGTTCCCGGGCCGCGCGCGGCGGCTTTGATCCATCAGGCGAACCAGCGGGGCGCCTTGGGCGCGGAGCATTTCATGCGGGAATCCATCATCCAGATTCCCGCGTTGCCTGCTGCCGACCAGGATGCGACCATAGATTCCATTCTCGTACTCGGCGGGCTTCGCGCAAATGGACCGGAAGCCGTCACGCTGACGCGTCTTCTGGGCGCCTACCTGAAGTCCGAAAAGTTCACCGAGTCCATCGGCGCAGGCAGCCGGCAGAAGCTCGATGCGTTTCTCTTGGCGCAGGAGCCCGGCCGCACGCCAGGATGGGCCTCCGGAGGATTCCCCTACGTGGACTACAACAATTGGCTGGAGGCCCGGGGGCGCCTGGCTGGCGTATCGGATAGCGCCATGCCGGATTTCATGCTCGGCCAGTTGCTTGGATCGTCTTCCGGCGGAGAGCAGGTCGCTGCGGTCATGGCGGCGCAGTTCGGTCCTACGATTGCTTCGAAGGCCACGGAGCCCCAGCGCAAGCAACTGTTGCAACGATTGTCCAACACCGGGCAGGTCTCGCTTCTGCCCGGGGTGGGGCAACATGACTTGCATGCGCGAGCGGTTCAGATGCTGGCGCGATAGCAAGGCATGAGGGAGGAAATGGCAGCGTTGCTGCCATACCCATCAAGGCGCAGCTGCCAGGATTAGGAAGGTACCGCCGGCGCCACGCCCGCCATGGTCGGCATGGCGGCGCGCATCATGTCGATGAACGCGCGCAATTTGGCCGGATAGTAGCGGGCGTACGGATAGATCAGGTAGACCGGCAGCGAGGCGGCGCGCCACTGGGGCGCGACGTGGCGCAGCCGGCCCTGGCGCAGGTCGTCGGCCACCACCCAGGCCGACGTGATGCCGGCGCCCACGCCGTCCAGCATGGCGGCGCGCAGCGCGTACAGGCTGTCGGTGCTCATGCGCGGGCGGATGGGGAAGCGGTGGCTGAGGCCGTCCGCGCCGCGCGTCAGCACCACCTCGTTGCGGTAGTACATGTTCAGCGCGACCCAGGGCAGCCTTTCCAGGGTCGTGATCTCGTCCGGCGGCGCGTCGTCCGGTAGCAGGGACGGCGCGGCCACGACGATGCGGGGTACCTCGGCCAGCAGGATGGCGACGACGTCCGGGTCGTTCACCGCGCCTACCTGGATCGCGCAGTCCAGCCCTTCGGCGATGAAATCGGCGTGGCGGTCCTGTAGCAGCCATTCGACCGAGGCCTCGGGATAGCGCCGCAGGTAGTCGGTCAGCGGCGCCATCATCTGGTCCTGGCCGAAGGCGTGCGGCACCAGCACGCGCAGCGTGCCGCGCGGTTCGTCGTGGGCGCCGCGCAGGTCGGCTTCCATGGCGTCCCAGGTTTCGCCCAGTTCCTTCGCATGGGCGTAGCACCGCTCGCCGTCGCTAGTCAGCATCATGCCGTGGGTGGAGCGCTGCAGCAGGCGCAGTCCCAGCAGGCGTTCCAGCGTCTGCAGCCTGCGGCTGACCGTGGGCTGGGTGGTGCCCAGTTGCACGGCGGCGGCGGACAGGCTCCCGGCTTCGACGATGCGAACGAAGGTCTGCATCAGTTCGATGCGATCGATGGACGGGGAGGCGCCGGTTTTCATGCGTCAAGCGTATAACGAATCTGCGCCTACAGGGGCTACACGACGTAACTACCGCCATGCACAATCCCGTCCACACTTCTGTTTACGGGTTTACGAGCATGTCATCCATACAAATCGCGCATGGTGCGTCCCTATCTGCCGCACCCGCCACGCGGTTGACCACCTCGCTGGTCGGCCTGCTGGCCGCCGGGGCGGGGCTGAGCGTCGCTTCCATCTACTACAGCCAGCCCATGCTGGGGTTGCTGGGCCAGGACCTGGGGGCCGGTGAAGGCACGGTGGGCCTGGTGCCCACCCTGACCCAGCTGGGCTACGCGGCCGGCATCCTGCTGCTGGCGCCGCTGGGCGACCGCTACGACCGCCGCCGCATCATCGTCGGCAAGTCGGCGGTGCTGGCGCTGGCCCTGTTGCTGAGCGGCCTGGCGCCGGGCGTGGGCTGGCTGCTGGCCGCCAGCCTGGCGGTGGGATTGGCGGCCACGCTGGCCCAGGACATCGTGCCGGCGGCCGCGACGCTGGCGCCGGATGCGCAGCGCGGGAAGGCCGTCGGCACCGTCATGACCGGCCTGCTGCTGGGCATCCTGTTGTCGCGCGTGATCAGCGGCTTCGTGGCCGAATACTGGAACTGGCGCGCCATGTTCGTGGTGGCCGCGGTGTCCATCGCCGGCGTGGGCGTGGTGGCGGCGCGCGGCCTGCCGCGCTTCGCGCCCACCGCGCAGCTGGGATACGGCGCGCTGCTGGCTTCCATGGCGCAGTTGTGGCGCCGCCACGGCGCGTTGCGCCGCGCGGTCTACGCGCAGGGGCTGCTGGCGGTGGGCTTCAGCGCCTTCTGGTGCACGCTGGCCGTGATGCTGCACGACCGCTTCCACCTGGGCAGCACGGCCGCCGGCGCCTTCGGCCTGGCCGGCGCGGCGGGCGCCCTGGCCGCGCCCTTCGCGGGCCGGCTGGCCGATCGCCGCGGCTCCGACGGCGTGGCCCGCATCGCCACCATCATCGCGGCCGTCTCGTTCGCCAGCCTGGCGCTGACCGAGGTGCTGCCGGCACAGGCGCAGCTCGCCTTGCTGGTGGCCAGCGCCATCGGCTTCGACTTCGGCGTGCAGGCCTCGCTGGTTGCCAGCCAGACCCAGGTCTACGGCCTGGAGCCCGCGGCGCGCAGCCGCCTGAACGCCCTGCTGGTGGCCGGGATGTTCATCGGCATGGCCGCCGGCGCGGGGCTGGGCAGCCTGGTGTGGGCGCATGCGGGCTGGCTGGGCGTGGTGGGGCTGGCCACCGCGACGGCGCTGGGGGCGTTGGGGGTGAGGATGGCGCGCGTGGGGGGCTAGCAGGAGCGGGAGGCTGTGGGCCTCCCGTTTTTATGCGATATCAAATGAAAATATTCTTGTAAAAGAACTTGCATATGCAAGTTTATTTGTGAGTAAATAGGCCATCGCAACCATCACGGTTCCTTCGCCATGGCCTCCAGCTCGACGCGTTCCTCCCGCCGCAAGCCGGTCGATCCGGTCGATGACGAGCCGGATGCCTTCTCGGACCAGCGCAGCGAAAAGAAGACGGCCTACCTGCTGCGGCAGGTGTCCGAACGGCTGGCCATCAGCCTGACCGAGGCGCTGCGCCCCTTCAACCAGACCGCCAGCGTCTACCGGGTGTTGATCGCGCTTACCCGCCGCGACCATGCCCGCATGCGCGACCTGATCGAGCTGACGCTGATCGAGTCCTCCACGCTCAGCCGCACCATCGGCCGGATGGAGGCGCAGGAGCTGGTCACCGTCGAGCAGGACGATGACGACGGCCGCGCGGTCATCGTTTCGATCACCCAGGCCGGGCGCGACCTGCTCGACGCGATGCTGCCGGCGGTGTCGGCGCAGTACGAGTGGTCGGTGCACGACGTGCCGCCGGCGGACCTGGAGATCCTGCGCACCACGCTGCAGCGCATGCTGCGCAACCTGAAGATTTCTCCCATCAAGTAAGCGGCAATCCCTTCAAGCAGTTCTTGCAGTCGGCCTTTCCTGGAAGGAGGCGGTCATGGAAGAGCAGGGTTCACCCATCTGGATCGATGGCAAGCTGGTGGATTGGGCGGATGCGTCCGTCCATTTCGTCAGCAACAGTTTCCAGTATGGGTTCGGGGTCTTCGAAGGCATACGCGCCTATGACGGCGAGCAGGGCACGTCCATATTCCGGCTCGACGCCCACATCGACCGATTGTTCAAGTCGGCCAAGATCATCGGGCTGGACATTCCCTACACCCGGGAAACCATCGTCGAGGCCTGCCGCGAAACCGTCGCGGCCAGCGGCCACTCGCAGTGCTATCTGCGGCCGGTGGCCTACATCGGCTACGGCGGCATGGGGCTGAACTACACGGGGTGCAAGGTCAGCGTGGGCATCGCGGTCTGGTTCTGGGGCGAATACCTGGGCCAGGGCAAGCTGGAGCAGGGCACGCGGGTCAAGACTTCGTCCTATACGCGGCATCACATCAATTCGAACATGTCCAAGGCCAAGGCCTGCGGCAACTACATGCTGTTCCAGATGGCGCGCACCGATGCGCTGCGCGGCGGCTACGACGAGGCGCTGCTGCTGGACGCCGAGGGGCACGTGGCCGAGGGCTCGGTCGAGAACGTCTTCATCGTGCGCGACGGGCAACTGATCACGCCGCCGCTGACCTATATCCTGGACGGCATCACCCGCGACTCCATCATCCAGCTCGCGCGTGGCGCGGGCCTGGTGGTGCGCGAGGAGTTCTTCACCCGCGACGCCATGTACATCGCCGACGAGGCTTTCTTCGTGGGCACCGGGGCCGAGGTCACGCCAGTGGTGGCGCTGGACGACCGGCCCATCGGCCAGGGCGTGCCCGGGCCGGTGACGCGGCGGCTGCAGTCGCTGTATTTCGATGCCGTGCGCGGACGCGACGAACGCTACGCGCATTGGGTGACCCCGGTGGCCGGCGTGCCCGCCTGAGCGCCATGGATCTCGACTACGCATTGCCCTATTCGTCGCAGCGTTCGCCGGTGCTGGCGCGCAACGTGGTGTGCGCCTCGCAGCCGCTGGCGGCGCAGGCCGGGCTGCGCATGCTGCTGCAAGGCGGCAACGCCGTCGATGCGGCGGTCGCGGCCGCCATCGCGTCCACGGTGGTCGAGCCCACCGCCAACGGCGTGGGCAGCGATGCCTTCGCGATTGTCTGGGACGGCGCGAGCCTGCACGGCCTGAACGCCAGCGGGCGCGCGCCGGCCGCCTGGGATGCGGCGCGTTTCGCCGGGCGCGAGACCATGCCGCGCCGTGGCTGGGACAGCGTCACGGTGCCGGGCGCGGTGTCGTCGTGGGTGGCGCTGAGCCGGCGCTTCGGCGCGCTGCCGTTCGAGCGCTTGTTCGAGCCGGCCGTGGACTACGCCCGGCGAGGGTTCGCGGTCAGTCCGCTCATCGCCGCGTTGTGGCAGCGCATCGCGCCCAACTACGCCGACCAGCCGGGCTTTGCCGAAGCCTTCCTGCCCGGCGGGCGCGCGCCTGCCGCCGGCGAGACCTTTCGCAATGCGCCGCTGGCCGGCACGCTGGAGGCCATCGCCGCCACCGGCGGCGAGGCTTTCTACCGGGGCGCGCTGGCCGAGGCCCTGGTCGCGCATGCCGCGCGCCATGGCGGCGCGATGACGCGCGACGACCTGGCCGCGCACGAGGCGCACTGGTGCGGCACGCTGTCGCAGCGCATCGGCGACGTCGACGTGCACGAGATTCCGCCCAATACGCAGGGCATCGCCACGCTGATCGCGCTGGGCATCCTGGCGCGCCACGACCTGCGTCGCCACGCGGTCGACAGCATCGAGGCCATGCACCTGCAGATCGAGGCGATGAAGCTGGCGTTCGCCGACGTCGAGGCCTTCGTCGGCGATCCGGCCGGTATGCAGGTCGACCCGAAGTCCCTGCTGGCGGATGACTATCTGGATGCGCGCGCGGCGCTGATCGATCCGGCGCGCGCCGGCGATTTCGGCGCGGGCGCGCCGCGCCAGGGCGGCACGGTTTATCTGGCCGCCGCCGACGCGGCGGGCATGATGGTCTCGTTCATCCAGTCCAACTACGAGGGCTTCGGTTCGGGCGTGGTCGTGCCCGGCACCGGCATCAGCCTGCAGAACCGCGGCATGGGCTTCTCGCTGCGGCCCGGGCATCCCAACCTGGTGGGGTCGCGGCGGCTGCCGCTGCACACCATCATCCCCGGCTTCGCGATGCGCGCGGGCCAGCCCGCGATGAGCTTCGGCGTGATGGGGGGGCCGATGCAGGCGCAAGGGCATCTGCAACTGGCCGTGCGTACGCAGCTGTACGGCCAGAATCCGCAGGCCGCGTCCGACGCGCCGCGCTGGCAGGTGGTGTCGGGACGCAAGGTGCTGGTCGAGGCCGGCATGCCGGAATCCAGCGTGGCGGGCCTGCTGGCGCTTGGCCACGAAGTGCGGCAGGAATCGCCGCAGGCGGCCTTCGCGTTCGGCGGCGCGCAATTGATCCTGCGCGGCAGCGACGGCTACGTGGCGGGATCGGACCATCGCAAGGACGGCGCGGCCGTCGGCTTTTGACTACCGCGTCGCACGCTTCCAAGGGACGCGGCGCGGCGACAGGAGGAGCGAACAGTGAGCGTGCCACGGCAGGAGTTCGAAGCGAGGATGGCCCGCGCGCGGGCGGAAATGGCGCGCGCCGGCATGGACGGGCTGGTGGTTACCGACCCCGTGGGTTTCTATTACTTCACCGGCGAGAAGGCCAGCCCCGGCCGCCCGGCGGCCTTCGTGCTGCCGGCCGAGGGCGAACCGGCCCTGGTGAACTGGAGCGGTCCGGACATGTTCGCGCGCCTGTATCGCCGGCCGGGCCATCCCTGCGTGGCCGACCGGCGCATCTACCCCGAGATGCCGTTCGACCGTGAGCCGGCCACCGACTGGGGACTGCGCGACATCCTGGCCGAACGCGGGCTGCACGCCGCGCGGCTGGGCATCGAGCTGGGCAACGAACCCCGGCTGGGCCTGGGGCTGGCGGACCTCGACCGCCTGCGCGGCGAATTGCCCGGCATACGCTGGGTTGATTCCTCGCCGGTGATCTGGGCCTGCCGCATGATCAAGTCCGAATGGGAGATCGAGCAGCTGCGACAGGCATGCGCGATCGGATCGCGGGCCTGGGCGCAATGCCTGGGATCCTTGAACGAGGGCGTGACGCAGCGCGCGGTCCAGCAGCGCATCATGGCCCTGTACGCCGAACTGGGCGCGGACCTGGATTCCGGGCCGCCGGTGGCGCTGGGCGCCACGGGTCCCGGCGGCGCCTTCCGGCGCGGGGACATTCTTTACCTGGACGGCGGCTGCAGCGTGAACGGCTACAAGATGGACATCACGCGGCGCGCGGTGTTCGGCGCGCCCAGCGCGCGCCAGCAGGGCGAGCATGACGGCATGTGGGAAATCCTTTTCCAGGTGATGGAGAAGATCCGGCCCGGCGTCACGACCGCGTCGGTGTTCGAGTACTCGCAGTCGCTGCTGGCCCGGACCGGCTGGACCAACTACTCGGACCACCCCGCCAAGCGCATCGGCCACGGCATCGGGCTGGTCAACGAGCCGCCCTACATCAACGCGTTCGATGCGCACGTGTTCCAGGAAGGCATGAGCATCACGCCGGAACCCAAGATCGAGACGCAGGAAGGGCTGCTGAACGCCGAAGAGCACGTGATCGTGCGCGCGCGGGGGTGCGAGATCATCTCGGGCTCCCTGGACTGGCGGCTGCACGTCATTTCCTAGCGAACCCACAGGCTTCGATGGAGACCGACATGCCCGCCGCCATACGACCGCTCCTGCTGTCCGCCGCCGACGTCGCGCGCTGTGCGCCGCCGCTGGCCGATGTCATCCGTGTCGTCGAGGACACCTACCGCCGCGACGCGGCAGGCGAGGTCGAGGTGCCGGCCAAGGTCGCGCTGCATCCGCACGGGCCGTCCAGCTTCCTGCACGCCATGCCCGCCTGGGTGGCGGGGCAGCAGGCGCTGGGCATGAAGTGGGTGTCGTTCTTTCCGGGCAATGCCCGGCATGGCGCGCCGGACTCCAGCGCGCTGATCGTGCTGAACGATCCGGTCACCGGCGTGCCGGTGGCCATCATGGAAGGGATGTGGATCACCTACGCCCGCACCGGCGCCTGCGCCGCGCTGGCGGCCAGGTATTGCGCGAACCCGGCGCCGCGCCGCGTCGGCCTGGTGGGCTGCGGCGGCCTGGGCGAGTGGTCCCTGCGCTGCCTGGCGGCGCTGTTTCCCTCGATCGCGGAAGTGTTCGTGGCTTCGCAGCGCCCCGCCTCGCGGGCGGACTTCTGCGCGCGCATGGCGGGCCGGGGGCCGTGGACGCTGACGCCGGTGGACGAGATCCGGCAGGCCGTGCAGGACATGGACATCGTGGTGTCTTCCGTACCCAAGCTCCAGACGCACCCCATCGCGGCCGAGTGGTGGTCGCCGGGCACGGTGCTGATCCCGCTCGACATCACGGGCTCGTGGGACGACGCCACGTATGGACGGGCCGACCGCGTGGTGTGCGACCACCGGGACAACCTGGCGCGCGCCTTCGAGCGCTACCGGCCGGGGCTGGCCATCGACGATGCCCGCGGCATCGGCATGCAGGACATCGTGAGCGGCCGCGCCCCGGGACGGGCCGCCGCGACGGATCGGGTCATGGCTTTCATGACCGGCATAGGCAGCATAGACGTGGCGCTGGCGTGGGACATCTACCGGCGCGCCGACAAGCAGAACCGGGGACAGCGCTTCGACCTGGCCTAGGTTCCGGCCGGCCAGGGTTTCCTTACGTTCATGGGAGTTCTTATGAGCAAGCCATGCAGTGGATGCCGTGTGGTCCTGGCCATCGCCAGCCTGTCGTTCGCCGCCGCCGCCTTCTCCGCCTATCCCGAGCGGCCGGTCAAGATCGTCCTGCCCTATCCGCCCGGCGGCGGCGGAGACCTGGTGCTGCGCAACCTGCAGCAGGCCCTGGAGAAGCAGCTCGGGCAGCCCGTCATCATCGACTACAAGGCCGGCGCGGCGGGCAACATCGGCACGCTGGACGTGGTCAACGCCGCGCCCGATGGCTATACGCTGCTGATGGGGCCGACGAACAACTTCGTCATCAACCAGTTCCTGTTCCCGAAGATGGGCTTCGATCCTCTGGCGGCGCTGACGCCGGTCAGCCTGCTGGTCGAGCAGCCCTATCTGGTCACGATCACGGGCGCATTGCCGGCCCGCGACTACGCCGGTTTCGCCGACTATGCCAAGGCCCACCCGGGCAAGCTGAACTACGGATCGCCAGGCGCGGGTACCGTGCCGCACGTGTCCGCGCTGATGCTGTCCGATCAGTTGGACGCGCGCATGGTCCACGTACCCTACAAGGGTTCGCAGCCCGGGGTGCAGGCGCTGGTCGCCAATGACGTGCAATTGCTGATCGCCAGCTACGGCATCGTCGCCGGGCAGATCGCGGCGGGGCGCATCCGCGCCGTGGCGGTGGCCGCCGACCAGCGGCTGCCGGCCCTGCCGCAGGTGCCGACCACGGCCGAGGTCGGCCTGCCGCCGGGCGTCATCCTGGCCAACTGGTGGGGCATCGCGGCGCCGCGCGGCACCGATCCGGCCATCGTCGAGCGGCTGGCCGGCGCCTTTCGCGCGGCGGTGGGGGATCCGGACGTGCAGCGCAAGTTCGTTGAGCAGGGCACGCTGCCGGTGGCGAATTCGCCTGCGCAGTTCGCCGACCGCATGCGGAACGAGGCCAGGGCCTGGAAGGACATCATCGCCCGGACGGGCGTGACGATAGAGTGACCGCCATGCGATGACCCGGGGCGGGGCCATCGCGGCGCGTCAGCCGGCCGGGTCCGGATCGCGCGGCGCGCGCCGCCGTCCGCGTGGCCTGGGCTGGTAGTACAGGGTGGCCACGCCCAGCATCTTGGACAGCAGCCGCAGCAGCTGCTGTCTTTCCTTGGCCGTCAGCGGCTGGACGATTTCGTCCTGGATGTCCTCGAGCATGGGGCCCAGCTGTTCGAGCAGCGCCAGGCCTTCGGCCGAGGCCTCGACGCGCTGGCGCCGGCCGTCGGGCCGGCGCACGATCAGCGAGCGTTGCTCCAGCCGGGCGGCCACCTGTCCGGTGGTCGAGGTATCGAGTCCCACGATGTCGCCCAGTTCGGCCTGATCCACGCCAGGCCGGATCGAGATCGTCTTGAGCACGACGTACTGGATGGGCGTGAGGTTGAAGCGCCGGGTGATGGGCGCGAAGGCCAGCGTGGTCTTCTGCTTGGCGCGCCGGATCAGGTGCCCCGGCATGCTGTACATGACCAGCAGCGGATCGGGCTCGTCGCGCGTAGAGCCGGCCTGGGCCGGCAGTTCGTGGTCGGGTTCGGGCTGCATGGAATCTCCTCGGCGGCAACGTTACCACACCGGTCGGATGAGTTGGCCTGATTATATGTGTGCTTATATGTACACAAATAAAAAAATGATTTAAAAACAATGCATTGTATTTTATAAGCATCGATATTTGACATGATATTTCCATCTTCTTATAGTGTCCGCATGCTTGGAACCCAAGGGGATGGAAATGAGTGGCACCGTGGTCAAGGAACTGGTCCAGCTGATTCCGGAGGGCTTGCCTTCCGGGCTGCGCAATTACTGGTATCCGATCCTGCAATCGGAAGAGTTGCCCGCCGACAAGCCGGTGGGCCTGAAGGTGCTGGGCGAAAAACTTGCCGCGTGGCGCGGCGCCGACGGCCGGCCGAACGTCGTGCGCGACCGTTGCCCGCATCGCAGCATCCGCCTGTCGGTCGGCCGCGTCATGGATGGAGACCTGCAGTGCCTGATGCACGGGCTGCGCTTCGATGGCGAAGGCCGCTGCACGCTCATCCCCTGGGAGACCGCGCACACTCCCCACCACGACCGGCTGGCCGTGCCCGCGTATCCGGCGCGGGAACTGGGAGGCTATATCTGGGCCTACCTGGGCGACCCGGTCCGCTTTCCGCCGCCGCCGCTCGAGACCCAGGTTCCCGAGGAACTGCTCAAGCCCGATGAGTTCATCTGCTTCCGGCTGCCCACCTCCACCTGGAACGCCAACTGGCTGCTGGCCATCGACGGCAGCGACGGTTTCCACGCCGTCGTGCTGCACACCGATTCGCAGGCCGTGCACCGCGCCGAGCGCAAGCCGGGCAGTAACGAGGTGCCGCTGGAAGACCGCCGCATCAAGATCATCCGTACCTCGCACGGTGTGCGCGGCGTGTCGGTCGACCTGGAAGGCAAGCCGATCAATCACGGCCACTTCACGGTCGACGTCAAGGGCCAGCGTTTCTGCCTGCCCTGTCTGACCACCAATCCCATCGTGCCGGCGCCGGGCGCCGCGCCCTACGCGTCGCGGCTGTGGCAATTCCCGCAGGACGCCCAGCACACGACGGTGGTCCGCTTCCTGTCCTGGCGCGCCCGGACCGAGGCCGAACGCGCCGCCGCCACGCGCCTGTTCAACGAGGTGGCGCTGCCGCGGCTGGAGCTCGTCAATACCGAGGATGCCTTCGCCGCCGAGGCGCAAGGCGACCTGATCGAGGCGCGCTCGCGCGAATACCTGCTGGCCCCCGACGAAGACGTGATCAAGGTGCGCCGCTTGCTGCGCACCGCCTTCGTGTCGCAGGCCGAGCACGGCGAACGCATCGACAACCCGGCCGGTTCGCTGGCCTATCCCGTCTAGGAGTCAGCATGGGCCACCGGCTCGAAGGCAAGACGGCATTGATTACCGGCGGCGCGGGCGGCATCGGCCAGGCCATAGCCTCGCTGTTCGCGGACGAAGGCGCGCGCGTGCTCCTGGTGGATCGCGACGCCGACGCGCTCGCGGCGGGCGTGGCCCGCCTGGGGCGGGACCGCATCGCCACCGCGACGTGCGACATCGCCGATGAGGCCCGGGTGGCGCGCCTGGGCGACGCCATCCGCGCGCACGGCGACGCGCTCGACATCCTGGTCAACAATGCCGCCACGCGCGAATACCATCGCCTGGCCGATGCCGACGCCGCATCCTGGCAGCGCATCCTGGCCGTCAACGTGATCGGCGCCGGCCTGGTCACCGCGCTCGCCCTGCCCTGGCTGCGCAGGTCGGGGCGCGGCGCGGTGGTCAACGTCGCCTCCACCTTCGGCATCTGCGGCCGGGCCGGCATGGGCCAGTACGACGTCACCAAGGCGGCGATGGTCGCGGCCACCCGCGTGCTGGCCATCGAGGAAGCCCGGTACGGCGTACGCGCGAACGCCGTGTGCCCGGGATCGGTGCTGACCGGATTCACGCTGGGCCGCGCGGCCGCGCGCGGCCTGTCCGAGGCCGAATTGAAGGACCGCGGCTTCGTGCCCGCGCCCATCGCCCGCTGGGGCGAACCGGCCGAGATCGCGGCGCCGGTGTTGTGGCTGGCTTCCGACGAAGCCTCGTTCATCACGGGTGCCGTGCTGCCCGTGGACGGCGGGGTGTCGGCCAGCGGTACGCGCGTCGCCTAGCGCGGCGTTTCCACTCTCGTTCAGGATGTTCCGTATGAAGACCCTTGCCGCACTCCTGCTGTCCTGCGCCGCCTGCCTGCCGATGGCGGCCGCCCATGCGGCCGACGCCGACTATCCGTCGCGGCCCATCACCATCGTCGTTCCCTTCCCGCCCGGCGGCAGCCCGGACATGCTGGCCCGCGTGATCGGCGACAAGCTGGGCCAGCGCCTGGGCCAGACCGTCGTGGTCGAGAACCGCCCCGGCGCGAGCGGCACCATAGGCGCCGCGCACGTTGCCCGCGCGGCGCCCGACGGCCATACGCTGATGATGACGCCGAATACCTTCGTGCTGTCGCCGCTGGTGCTGCCCAAGGGGGTCGTGACCTTCGACGTGCAGGCCGACTTCGCGCCGGTGATACTGCCGGCCAAGACGCTGATGGTGCTGGCGGCGCATCCGCGCCTGGGCGTGAAGAACCTGCCCGAGCTGGTCACCTATGCCAAGGCCCATCCCGGCCTGACCTACACCGGTTCGGCCAATGGCTCGCCGCAGCACGTGGCCGGCGAAATGCTCAAGCAGATGGCCGGCATCGACATGTCCTTCGTGTCGTACAAGGGGCTGGCCCCGGCGCTGAACGACACGCTGGGGGGACACGTCGACCTGATCTTCGTGCCCTACGGCAACGTCGCCCAGCACGTGAAGGCCGGCGCGCTGACCGTGCTGGGCGGCCTGGACGAGGAACGGCTGGCCTCGGCGCCCGAGGTCGTGCCGTTGCGCGAGCAAGGCTATCCGCGCATGGTGGTGGGGGTGTGGACGGGGCTGTTCGCGCCGCGCGGCACGCCGGCTCCCGTCGTCGACAGGCTCAACCGCGAGATCAACGCGATCCTGGCCCTGCCCGACGTCAAACAGCGGCTGGAAGGCGCCAGCCAGATCCTGGTCGGCGGGCCGCCGGCAACGCTGGCCAAGGTGGTCAAGCGAGACCTGGACACCTACGCGCCCATCGTCCGCAGCGCCGGCATCACGGCGGACTGAGGCGCCGGCCTCAGGTCTGCAGCATCGAGGGCCAGAACATCTCTTCCGGCTCGTACTTGCGCGGCGTCAGGCCCTGCCTGTGGGCGTAGGCCAGCATGCGGTCCACTTCGTGGCGGGTCCTGGCGAAGCCCCACGGGTAGATGTCGGGCCCCGCCGCGCGGCGTTCCTCTTCCCACAGCGCGCGATACCACAGCGAGGTGGTGTGGATGCGCGCCCATTCCTCCTGCTTGCGGTAGCAGGCCTGCTTGGATGCTTCCCAGGCGTCGTACAGGCTTTGCGCCACCCACGGATGGGCTTCGAGAATGCTGGTGCGCACCAGCAGCGTGTGCATGATGGGAAAGCAGCGCGTGCGGGCGAAATAGGCGCGTTCCTCGGCGCCGTGGTCGGGGAACAGGAAATCGATGTCGGGATGGACGTTCGGTGCCCACACCTCGGTGGTGATACCCGCGTCGATCGCGTTCGAGGCCAGCAGGTCGTACTGCGAGGACCCGGCCGGCGCGATCTCCATCTTCAGCCACGGCGGTGGCGTCCAGTCCGGCAGCCGCACCGGTTGCCAGGCCACCCAGGTGATGGACGACAGGTCGACGCCGTAGTCTTCTTCCAGGATGCCCTTGGCCCACAGCGCGGCGCTGGTGGCCCAGGTCTGCACGCCCACGCGGCGGCCGTTCAGGTCGGAAGGCTGGGTGATGCCGCTGCGCCGGTTGATGTAGATGTACGAGTGCCGGAACATGCGCTTGACGAAGATCGGCAGCGCGGTGAAGCCCAGGCTGCGGCGCGGCAGGTCGGCGATGTAGGTGCCGGTGAAGAACTCCGCGACGTCGAACAGGCCGCGCGCGCTTTGCGACTGGCGGCTGACGTCGTCGTCGTTGACGGTGATGTCGAGTTCGATGCCCCGCGGACGCACGGTGCCGTCGATCAGGGCCTGGGCGCGGTCGTAGGGACCGCAGGTCATGCTGAGTTTCAAGGGAGGCGCGGACAACGGTTGCTCCTTGCGGCGAGGCGCGATCAGTTGGCGCGGATCTTCAGGTCGGCGGTCAGTCGGCGATAACGCTCGTCGTCCTCGCGCATCTGCCGGCTCAAGGCCTCCGGCGCGCCGCCTTCGGGCTGGTAGCCGAGCTGGTCGAGCCGGGCGCGCATCGCCGGCTCCTTCAGCACGGCATTGATTTCCTGGTTGAGCCGGGCAATGACGGGCGCCGGCGTGCCCAGCGGCGCCAGGATGCCGAACCATGCGGTGGCCTGTACGTCGCGATAGCCGAGCTCGGCCATCGCCGGCACGTCGGGCATCTGCGGCGAGCGCCGGGGCGAGGACGTGGCCAGGGCGCGCAGCATGCCGTCGCGGAAGTACTGGGTGTTGCCCGAGGTGGGCATCCAGGCCATGTTGACCTGTCCGCCCAGCAGCGCCGTCACCATTTTGGCCACGCCGCCGTACGGGACGCTGGTCAGTTCCAGCCCGGACTCCTTGCGGAACTGCTCGCCCATCACGTTCATCGGCGAGCCGTTGTCGCCGCCGGAGTAGGCGAAGCCGGGATCTTTCTTCGCCACGGCGATGAAATCCTTCACCGTCCTGATGCCGTGGCTGTCGGCGAACTTGCCGTTGACCGCCATGACCATCATGGTCGAGACCGGCATCACCACCGGCGCCAGTTCCTTCGTGACGTCGACCGTGGCGGCGTTCTGCGCCAGCACATAGGGCGCGATGACCAGCGTGTTGGGCATCAGGAACAGCGTGTAGCCGTCGGGCGCGGACCGCGCCGCCTGGCGCGCCGCGATCATGCCGGAGGCGCCGGGCCGGTTCTCGACGATGACGCTCTGCCCCAGGCGGGGCTGCAGGCGCTCGGCCAGGACGCGGGCGAAGGTATCGACGCCGGCGCCGGGGCCCGACGAGACGATCAAGGTCAAGGGCCGGCTGGGCCAGGCCTCGCCCTGGGCGTGGGCCGCCCAGGGCAGCAGACAGGCCGCGGTGGCGGCGGCGAGGGCAAGACGGCGAAGGCAACGCATGAGAGGGCCCCTGAACGATGTGCGGACCGTTGGGGCCCATGTCATGAAAACGTGGAGCGACTATATCAATACGGAAATATCAAATCAATATAATTTATAAGACGATGATTTTTAAGGAATTAATAATAAGTACAGTTATACGTATACTTAAATGGAATCGGACTCGGGCCCACCCGCCGGTGGACGACCGGGCGCCACCGCCATTTCTTGACACGGTTTCTTCCTTTGCCGCACTATGGTCGATAAGCGGTCATTAATAACCGCTAAGCGGATAACAAAGGAGACCATCGATGAAATGCTTTTTCCGCGGGACCTGGGCGCTCGCCCTGGCCCTGCTGCTACCCGCCGCGCCCCAGCCCGCAGCGGCCGCCCAGCAGGACTATCCGAACCGGCCGATACGCCTGCTGGTCGGCTTCGGTCCGGGCGGCCCCACCGACCTGACCTTCCGCAAGCTGGCCGAACTGGCGGCGCGCCATCTCGGCCAGCCCATCATCGTCGAGAACAAGCCGGGCGTCGGCGCCACGCTGGCCGCCTCCACCATGGCCAGGCAGGACAAGCCCGACGGCTATACCATCGCCTCGGCCACGGCCGGCATGTTCCGCGTCCCGTACATGCAGAAGGTGGACTGGGACCCGATCCGCGACTTCACCTGGATCGCGGGGCTGGGCGGCTATACCTTCGTGCTGGCGGTGAAGGCGGATTCCCCGTACCGGACGGCGGCCGACCTGGTGCGGTACGCCAAGGCCAATCCGGGCAAAGTGTCGGTGGCGACCGCCGGCGCGGGCACCAGCATGCATCTGCTGACCGAGGCCTTCGCCGCCGCTGCCGGCGTCGAGCTGACCCACGTCGGCTACAAGAGCAGCAGCGAAGCCGCCGTCAGCCTGCTGGGCGGCCAGACGGTGGCGGCGGTGGACGCGGTGGGCAGCCTGCTGCCGCACGTGCAGTCGGGCGCGCTGCGGCTGCTGATGTCGTTCGACGCGGAGCCGACGCCGCTGCTGTCGGACCTGCCTACCGCCCGCAGCCTGGGCTACGACATCGCCAATTCCGCGCCCTATGGATTGATCGGGCCCAAGGGCATGCCGCCGGACGTGGTGCAGAAACTGGCGGCCGCCTTCAAGGCGGCGGTGGACGACCCGGAGTACGCCAAGCTGCTGGAGAAGCTCGGGCAGACCTACTGGTTCAGTCCGCCCGCCGACTATGGCAAGTTCGCCGCCAGCTACTACGTCTCGGAACGCAAGCTGGTCGAGCATGCCAAGCTGATGCGCCAGCCCTGACCGCGCCAGGAGGAATGGCACCATGAAGATCGTGATCGCGGGCGCGGGCATAGGCGGGTTGACCGCCGCGCTCAGCCTGCATGCCGCGGGCATCTCCGACGTGACGGTGCTGGAGGCCGCCCGGCGGATCCAGCAATTGGGCGTGGGCATCAACCTGCCGCCGCACGCCGTGCGCGAGCTGGACGAGCTGGGACTGGGCGAGCGGCTGGCGTCCTTCGGCATCCCCACGTCCGAGCTGGCCTACGTGGACAGCGGCGGCCGGCTGATCAACGCCGAGGCGCGGGGCCTCGCGGCCGGCTACCGGTGGCCGCAGTATTCGGTGCACCGGGGCAAGCTCCAGGAGCTGCTGCTGGCCGCGGTGATCGAGCGCCTGGGCCCGGAGGCGGTCATGGCCGGGCAGCGCGTGCAGGACGTGGCCCAGGAGGCCGGAGGCGTGCGGGTGACGGCGTCGCCTGCCGCCGGCGGCACGGCTGTCTTCGAGGCCGACGTGCTGGTGGGCGCCGACGGCATACGCTCGGCCGTGCGCGCCGCGCTGCATGGGCACGGATCGCCGCTGGCCACCAACGGCTGGACCATGTTTCGCGGCGCGGCGCCGGGGCCGGCCTTCCGCGGTGGACGCTCGATGGTGATCGTGGGCGACGAGCATCTGCGCTGCGTGGTCTATCCCATCGGCCCGGGCGTGCTGAACTGGCTGATCGTGCGGCCCACCGAGCCGGGCGCCGCGGGCGAACTCGGCAACTGGAACCGCCCCATCGCTCCCGAGGCGGTGGCCGCCCACGTCGCCCACTGGGACTTCGACTGGCTGGACATCCCGGCGCTGGTGCGCCGGACGGACGCGGCCTACGAGTATCCGATGGCGGACATCGATCCCTTGCCGCGCTGGACGGCCGGGCGGGCCACGCTGCTGGGCGACGCGGCCCATGCCATGTATCCCTTCGGTTCCAATGGCGCATCGCAGGCCATCATCGACGCGCGGGTCCTGGCCTACCACCTGGCCATGCAGCCCGGTCCGGACGCCGCGCTGTCGGCCTACGAACAGGCGCGCCGCGAGGCCGTGGCCGCCGTGCAGCGGGCCAACCGCAGTATGGCGGGCGATGTGATGAAGCGGGTCAGCACCCTGGCGCGCGCCAGCGACCATGCCTCGGCGGCGGCCGAACTGGAGCGGGTGGAGCAGTCGTACCGCCAACTGGCGGGTTTCGACGTCGCGACGCTGAACGAACGGCCGTCGTGGAGCGTGGCGCGGACCTGAGCCCGCGTCGCCCTACATCGTGGCCGCCCGGATCTGCGAGGCGGCCTGCCGCAACTCGGCCAGGTACAGCTTCAGGGCTTCTTCCTGCGTGACCTGCCCGGTCGGCAGGCTGACGTTGATCGCGGCGATGGTGTTGCCGTCCTGGTCGCGCACCGGCACGGCCAGGCCGCAGATGGCCTCGTCCAGTTCCCCGTCTATCCAGACGTAGCCCTGCTTGCGCGCCGCCAGGATGCGCTCGCGCAGCGTGTCGGGATCGACCACGGTGGCGCCGGTCAGCCGCTTGAACGTGGCGGTTCGCAGATACTGTTCCAGCGCGTCGTCTGGAAGGCCGGCCAGCAGGATGCGCCCCATCGACACCGCGTGCGCGGGCAGGCGGCTGCCCAGCGACGGGCTCATGGTCAGGATGCGCTTGGAGTGCTGGCGCTGGATGTAGACGATGTGTTCGCCATCGAGCACCGACAGCGCGCACGATTGCTTGATGCGCCCGCACAGTTCTTCCAGGCTGAGCTGGGCCTGGCGCCAGTAGGGCAGGCTGTTCAGGTAGGACAGGCCCAGGCGCAGCACGCGCGGCGTCAACCAGTAGCGCTTGCCGTCGGTCTGCACGAAGCCGAGCTCGATCAGGGTCAGCAGGAAACGCCGCACCGCGGTGCGCGGCAGGTCCACTTCTTCGGCGATTTCCGCCAGGTTTTTCCGATGCGCGCCGTGGCCCATGGCCTCGATCACGGCCAGGCCGCGGGCGAAGGTGCGGACGAACGATTCGCTTTCTGGGGTCGCCATGGGTCCTCCACGGCCTTGACAGCGCAGGCCGGAATCCAAATAATGGTCATAGAGCGGATACTTATATCCGCTAAGCGGTCATTCTAGCAGATCCAGGCCGCAGGTCAACACCTCTCAATGGACTTCCATGGCAACCGAGACAAGCTTCGAGACCGATTTCTGGAAAGACGAGCAATTGCGCAAGACCTGGGACGACATCGTCCCCGGCGAACCGCGCAAGACCCTGCCCTACACGCTGACGCTGGAAGCGATCCAGAAATACTGCCGCGTGGTCGGCGACATGCACCCGCTCTACTTCGACGAGGAGTATGCGCGCAACAGCCCCTACAAGGGCCTGATCGCCCCCCCGGCCATCCACATCCTGCTGATGTTCGCGTGCACGCCCACCGACGACTGGATGCGCAGCCCCGGCACCGTCAACGCCGGCCAGTCGTGGAGCTACAACCAGCCGGCGCGGCCCGGCGACGTCATCCGGCTCGAGGCGCGCGCGCTGGACAAGTTCATCCGGAAGAACCGCCTGTTCGTCGTGCACGACAACGTGTTCTTCAACCAGCGCGACGAAGTCATCTGTTCCGGCCGCGGCTGGACCATCCGCCCCTTCTGAAGGTCAATCATGAGCAACGCATTCGACACCCTGAAGCCCGGCCTGACCATCGAGGGCACGCCTTTCTCCCCTACCCGCGAAACCATCCGCGATTTCTGCGAGGCCTCGCTGGACTACAACCCGCTGCACTGGGACGACGAATACATGAAGGGTGATTTCGGCCGCACCAACTTCGGCGGAATCATCATGCACGGCATGAACAACTTCGGCGTCATCACGAAGATGCTGACCGACTGGCTCTATCCGCTGGGCGGCATGCAGCGCCGGCTCGAGACGCGCTGGAAGATTCCCGTCAAGCCGGGCGACACCATCACGCCCACCGCCAAGGTGTCGGCCGTGCAGGCCACGAAGAAAAGCCGCTGGGCCACGCTGGAGGTGCAGGTGGCGAACCAGCGCGGCGAGATCGTCGCCGCGGGCGAGGCCATGGTCGAGTTCCCGCACGAACTGGGCGCGGCCTGAGCGCTTCCGAACGATAGAAGAAAGGAGACGACATGACGATGCGCATCCAGCGTGCCCTTGCCGTGCTGGCCAGCGCGGCGGGCATGGCACTGCCCGCCCTGGCCCACGCCCAGAACTTTCCCACCCAGCCGGTCAGGATCGTCGTGCCGTTCCCCCCGGGCGGCACCACCGACATCCTGGCCCGCCAATTGGCGGCCGAGCTGCAGAAGAACTGGGGCCAGCCGGTCGTGGTGGAGAACCGCGCGGGCGCCAGCGGCACCATCTTCTCGGAGCAACTGGCGGGCATGCAGCCCGACGGCTACACGCTGATGCTGACGGCCACGCACCACGTCATCAATCCCGGCCTGTACAAGAACCTGCGCTACAACACGCGCACGGACTTCACGCCCATCGCCCAGGTCGCGGCCGTGCCCAACGTGCTGGTGGTGAACCACGCCTTCCCGGTGCGCACGGTGCAGGAGCTGATCGCCTACGCCAGGCAGCATCCCGGCAAGGTGGACTTCGGTTCGGCCGGCACCGGCGGCGCCAATCACCTGTCGGGCGAGCTGTTCAAGTCCATGACCGGCATCCAGATGACGCACATCCCCTACAAGGGCGCGGCGCCGGCGCTGAACGACCTCTTGGGCGGACAGATCCCCGTGATGTTCGACTCGGTGCCGGGCGTGATCCAGCACATCAAGTCCGGCCGCCTGCGGGCCCTGGGCGTGACCTCGCTCAAGCGTTCGCCGGCGCTGCCGGACGTCCCCACCATCGACGAGGCGGGCGTGAAGGGTTTCGAGGCCACCGCCTGGTTCGGCCTGTACGGTCCCGGCCGCATGTCGCCCGAGCTGGCGAACCGGCTGTCGGCCGACGTGCGCAAGGCCTTGTCCAGCGCCGCGGTGCGCAAGGAGTTCGCGGCGCAGGGCGCCGAGCCGGGCACCATGACGCAGCCCGAGTTCGCCGCGTTCGTCGACGCCGAGCTCAGCAAATGGTCCAAGGTCATCGCCGACGCCAACATCAAGATCGACTGATTCCGACATGTCTTCCGAAACCACACGGGCCGCCATGGGCGGCCAGACCGGCGCGCTGTCGCACATTCGCGTCCTGGACCTGTCGCGCATCCTGGCCGGACCCTGGTGCACGCAGAACCTGGCCGACATGGGCGCCGAAGTCATCAAGGTGGAACGCCCCGGCACCGGCGACGACACCCGCGCCTGGGGGCCGCCGTGGGTGCGCGACGCCCAGGGCGCGGACACCACCGACTCCACCTACTACGCCGCCGCCAACCGCGGCAAGAAATCCATCACCGTGGACATCGCGCGGCCCGAGGGGCAGGCGCTGGTGCGGCGGCTGGCGGAGCGGTCCGACGTGGTGGTCGAGAACTACAAGATCGGCGACCTGAAACGCTACGGGCTGGACTACGACAGCCTGTCGCGCATCAACCCGCGCCTGGTCTATTGCTCCATCACGGGCTACGGGCAGGACGGCCCCAGCGCCCACAAGCCGGGCTACGATTTCGTGTTCCAGGCGCAGGGCGGCCTGATGAGCATTACCGGCGAGAACGACCAACTGCCGGGCGGCGGGCCGCAGAAGGTCGGCGTCGCGATCGCCGACGTGATGACCGGCATGTACGCCACCATCGCCATCCTGTCCGCCTTGCAGCATCGCACCGTATCGGACCGCGGCCAGTACATCGACATGGCGCTGCTGGACTGCATCGTGGCCCTGGGGGGCAACCAGGTCACGGGCTACTTCGCCAACGGCAAGGTCCCGCACCGTTACGGCAACGCCCACGCCAGCCTCGTGCCCTACCAGGTGTTCGCGGTGGCCGACGGCGAGATCGTGGTCGCGGTGGGCAACGACAAGCAGTGGCAGCAATACTGCGCCGCCATCGAACGCCCGGACCTGGCCGGCAACGAACGCTGGAAGAAGGTGACCGGCCGCATCGTCGGCCGGCAGGAACTGGTGCCCGAGCTGGCCCGCACCATGCTGGCCCGGCCGCGCGACGAATGGATCGCGCGGCTGGAGGCCCACGGCGTGCCCTGCGGCCCGATCAACGACTACGCCCAGGTGTTCGAGGACGCCCAGGTGCGGCATCGCGGGCTGCGCGTGGACATGCCCAAGGCCGACGGCGGCATCGTGTCGACCATCGCCAGCCCGCTGCGGCTGCGCGGCACCCCGCCGGCCTACGACCGGCCGCCGCCCGTGCTGGGCGACTCCACCGACGCCGTGCTGCGGGAGCTTCTGGGCTGCAGCGAAAAAGACATCGCCGCCTACCGCCGCGATGGCATCGTGTGATGCCCGCGCCCCGACATCCCGCTTTCCATTGAGACCATGGATTCCCGTACCTCCGCCTCCGCAGCGCCGGCCTCGCCGCTGGCCATCTTCCGCGACCACCTTTCCCGCGGCGAACTGGCCTATCAGTACGACCCGGCCAGCGGCCGGCCCGTGTTCCATCCGCGCGTCATCGGCCCGGGCACCGGCAATGACGACCTGCAATGGCGCGTCAGCACGGGCAAGGGCACCATCCATGCCGTCACGGTCATCAGTCCTCGCGGCGAAGCGCCCTACAACGTCGTGCTGGTCGACATGGACGAAGGCTTTCGCCTGATGAGCCGGGTCGAAGGCTTGGCGCCCGAAGAGGTCCGCATCGGACTGCGCGTGCGCATGCAGGTACACCAGCCGCAGGATGGGCAGCCTCCCTATCCGGTCTTTCGCCCGGAGGCCGCATGAACTCCCAAGCATTGAAGCGCGGCGCCTGCGCCATCGTCGGCGTGGCGGAGTCGGACCTGGGCGAAGTCGCGGCCGGGTTGTCGCCGCTGGATCTCATGGGCCAGGCGACTTCCCGCGCCCTGCGCGACTGCGGCCTATCGCTGCGCGACGTCGATGGCGTGTTCGCCACCACCTCGCAAAGCCGCATGCCTACCCTGGCGCTGTGCGAATACCTGGGCATCGCGCCGCGCTACCACGACGGCACGAACATAGGCGGATGCAGCTTCATGTCCATGGTGGCGCACGCGCAGCTGGCGATCCAGGCCGGCCTGTGCGAGGTCGCGCTGATCGCCTATGGCAGCACCCAGCGCAGCGCCGGCCGCAGCAACGTGGCCGCGCCCGACGTCAATCCCTACGAGGCCCCCTACCGGCCCATCTACACCGCCAGCTCGTACGCGCTGGCGGCCTCGCGCCACATGCACCAGTACGGCACCACGCGCGAACAGCTGGCGCAGGTCGCGGTGGCCGCGCGGCAATGGGCCCTGCTCAACCCCGTTGCGTGGGAGAAGACCCCGCTGACCGTGGACGAAGTCCTGGGCGCGCGCATGCTCAGCCATCCCCTGACCGTGCGCGACTGCTGCCTGGTCACCGACGGCGGCGGCGCGCTCATCGTGACCTCGGCCGCACGGGCGGCCACCCTGCGCAAGCCGCCCGCCTACATATTGGGCGTGGGCGAACACCTCAGCCACTATCACATCACCAGCATGCCTGACCTCACGGTCACCGGCGCCGCGCAGTCGGGCGCGGCGGCCTACGCCATGGCCGGCCTCGGTCCGCGCGACATCGACGCGGTCCAGGTGTACGACGCCTTCACCATCACCACGCTGCTGTTCCTGGAAGACCTGGGCTTCTGCCCCAAGGGCGAGGGCGGCCGCTTCGTGGCGGACGGGGCGATTGCGCCGGGCGGCAGCCTGCCCGTCAATACCAACGGCGGCGGGTTGTCGTACTGCCATCCCGGCATGTATGGGGTGTTCGTGCTGATGGAGGCCGTGCGCCAAGTGCGCGGCGAAGCGGGCAGGCGCCAGGTGGCGGGCTGCGAGACGGCCATCGCGCATGGCAACGGCGGGACCTTGTCCAGCCAGAGCACGGTCATTCTGGGAGGCGCGGCGACGGTCTGAAGCGGCCACATGCGGCAAGGGCGGAGCGCCGGTTCCGCCTGGTGTTCGCCAGTCCCCCCTGGTGGCTACCAGCGATAGGTGGCGGTGGCTACCACGGAGCGCGCCGGTCCGTAGTAGCAGTTGCCGAATCCGCAGTTGGCGATGTAGGTCTTGCCGGCAAGATTGCGCAGGTTCAAGGCCAGGCTCCAGCGGTCGATGTCGTAGCCAAGCATGGCATCGAAGATCGTGACGGCCGGAATCTTCGCGGACGCCGTTTCGTTCTCGCCCCGGGTCGTGCCGGTATAGCGCATGCCCAGGCCCACCTTTACGCCGCTCGCGAAGCGATAGTCGCCCCATATCGACAGCCTGTGGCGGGGCACGGCGGTTGCCTGTTTGCCGATCTCGTCGGGATTGGCGCTGCCCGTGACGATGGCCCGGGGCGTGAAGCTGTAGGAAGCCGTCACGTTCAATTGGGGCGCCAGTGCGGCCGTGGCCTCGAGTTCAATCCCGCGCACCGACACCTCGCCGGTCTGGCGGGGCTGGAAATTCACGTCGTAGGTGACGTAGTTCTGGCGCCGCAGGTCGAAGACCGCCGCGCTGTAGCTCTCCTTGCGCCCCGGGGGCAGATAGCGGACGCCGGCTTCGTACTGGCGGGCGGTCTCGGGCTTGAAGGCCTCGCCCGTCGCCGGATCGAGCGCGAGCGTAGGGATGAACGACTGCGCATAGCTCAGGTAAGGAGCCCAGCCGCCGGGCGCCAGGTACACGACCCCGCCGCGGGCGGTGAACTTGTGGTCCTTCATGATCGTCGTCGTGCCATCGGCACGGCTGAAGGTCTTGGCTTCGGCGCTGTCGTAACGGCCTCCCAGCGTGAAGACCCATTTTTCGCGCCATTTGATCTGGTCCTGGACGTAGGCGCCGGTCTGCGACAGCCGGGTGATGCCGTCGGTGTAGGGATCGGCGAGTTCCACCGCGCCGCCATAGACGGGCGCGTAGATGTCCAGCACGGGCGCGGTGCCGCTGCTGCGGCTGACCTGGTCTATCCGGGTGCGCTGGTGGTCCAGCCCGAACAACAGCTTGTGCTGCCAGTCCCCGGCTCGAACATCGGCTTGCAGTTGATTGTCGATGGCCAAGGCCGTCATCTTCTCCTTGCTGCTGAAGGGCGTACGCGACAGCAGCCGGAAGTTGGCCGGATCGAGCGCGTCGTTGTCGTTCACCGTAACGAAACGCGGGCCGCTCAGTTGCCGGTAGTCGACATCGAGATGTGCGTAGCGGGCATTCTGGCGCACGGTCCAGGTGTCGTCGAAGCGATGTTCGAATTGGTATCCGACCATTTGCTGGTCCTGGTTCAGGCGATCGAAATTGCGATCGCCGATGAACAATGAATCGGGTATCCGGGTGCCGATGGGGGTGGGCACGAGAGATCCGTATTCAGGCGCTACGCGGGTCAGCGCACCCGCGCGAATGCGGCCCAATTGCGACAGCAGTGTCAGCGACGTATCGCTCGAGGGCTTCCAGGTCAACGAGGGCGCGATATAGGTATGGTCGTCCCGCATGCCGCCTTGGCCGAGCTCCCCATCGCGAACCACGCCCGTGATGCGATACAGCAGCTTGCCGTCGGCGTCCAGCGGGCCCGAGAAGTCGGCGGCGACCTGCTTGCGCCGATGGTCGCCCATCTGTACCTGCAGTTCCCGCACGGGTTCCGCCGTGGGACGCTTGCTGATGACATTGACGACGCCACCCGGGTTGCCCTGTCCGTAGAGCACGGAAGCCGGCCCCCGCAAGATCTCGATGCGTTCCGCGCCGTAGTTCTCGATCTTCCAGAGGCCGAAGTTCCCGTTGTTGCGCAGGGGCAGGCCGTCCATATAGAACCCGGGGCTGTAGGCGTCGAAGCCCCGCACGGTGATCCAGTCGAAACGAGAGTCGATGCCGTAGGGCGAGATGCCGACGCCGGGGGTGTAGCTCAACGCGTCCTTGAGTGTCGTGGCGCCGATCGCCTGGATGCGGTCGGCGGTGATCACCGAAATCGACTGCGGAGTTTCGATGATCGGCGAATCCGTCTTGCTGCCGGTCGAGCTGCGCCTGGCTACGTAGCCAGAGACCGGTCCGTAGGCATTCTCCCTTTCGAGATTGGCGGTGACGACGACCGGTGCCAGCATCGTGGCCGGACCCGAGTGCGAAGCGGCCCTCACGATCACGGTATTGCCTTCGCTGACCGCTTCCAGTCCGGTTGCGGCCAGGAGCCGGTCCAGCGCCTGCCTGGGGGTCATGCGGCCGGATACGGCCGGCGCCACCTTGCCCGCCACCAGTTCGGGAGAGAACAAGAGCTGTAGCCCGGCCTGGCGCGCCAATTCGTTGAGCGCCTGTCCAAGCGGCTGGCTGGCAAGCGAGACGTCCAGGGCGGCAGGGACCGATTGGGCGGCGGCAGGAAGGCCGGCCACCAGCATGGCGACGCAAGCCAGGGGAACGAGGATAGGGCGCAACGGCCGCATGGTTGTCGACTCCGAACAGTAATGGAAACGAGAAGCACTACTGATGTAGTCGTACGAGGCGGCAAAACCCGCATGTGTGGCGAAACAGAGGACTGGAAGTTTTTTCCGGGTGCCGGGACCCGGGTCGTTTGTCAGCGCAGGCCGACGATCTCGGTCGTGCCGCCGCGCCGCTCCAGCCGTACCGGCAACAGTCGTGGCAGCGCCTGCGCGAAAGCCCCGGCCTGTCTCAGGTCGAAGCTGCCCCCGAGGCGCAGGTCGGCTACCGCGGGATCCCGGACTACCAGACCGGTGTCGGCATAGCGCTCGAACTCGGCCAGCGCCAGGGCCAGCGGCGTATCGCCGAAGGTCACCCGATCCGCGCGCCAGGCGCCCACGGCTTGCACGGGCAGATCGACGATCGCCTCCAGCCGGCCAGCTTCGTTGGCCGTGACGCTCTGCCCCGCATGCAGCTCGACACGGTCGCCGGCCGCCGTCTTCCGTTCTTCCTGTCTTGGGACGCCGGTTACCCGCACCTGTCCCGACTCGACCGCGACGATAGCCTTGCCCGCGTCGAGGCCGTCATGCGTATACCGCACCGAGAAGCGCGTGCCCACGACGGTGACTCGCGCGGCGCCTGCCGCGACGTCGAAGGGGCGGGTCGGATCGGCGCTGACCGCGAACATGGCTTGACCGTCCAGCAGCTTTGCATCGCGCCGATGCCGATACAGGTGCACCTGGACCCGCGTGGCGGTGTCCAACTGCAGCATGCTGCCATCGGGCAGCTCGACATCGAGGCGCTGGCCTCGGGCCGTGACGTAGTCGCCGGTGAAAACGGGTTCGCTGCGCCAGTGCTCCAAACCGGCCCAGCCCGCCATCAACACCACCGTCGCGACGGCCGTGGCCGCCCACGGCCATGCCCAGCCCAGGCGGGGCACCAGGCGAGCTGACAGAGATGGGCGAGACCGCCGGGCCGTCCCAGCTCCGGCCATGGCGGCCGGCGGGCCGCGCCGGTTCAGGCCCGTCCTGATCGATTCAATGGCATGTTCCGGAAGCGCGCTGACCCGCTGGGAGCTTTCTTCCATGGCACGATAGGCCTCGACATGAGCGGGATCCGCGGCCAGCCATGCCTGGAGCCGGCTCGCGGAGGCTTCATCCATGCCGTCCTTCCCGCGCGACACCCACAAGGCGGCCTGCAGTTCCACTTCGTCCTGAGTCTGAACGTACCCGTCCAACTCGCGCAGATCGGCGTCGTTCGGCTTCATGGAATCCTGACGCCCGGTACGTCTGCCCCGGCTTGCGGAGCATCCTGTCCCTGCAATCGTTTTTCGCAGGCGCGGCAAGCCAGCCGGCCGCGGGCCACGTGCTTTTCCACCATGCTGACCGAGGTATTCATGCGCTGGGCGATCTGGGTGTGCGACAGGCCGTCGAACACGTGCAGGACGAAGGCCTCGCGGCAACGGGGCGGCAGCGCCTCGATGGCGGAGACATAGGCTCGTACTCGTTGAGTCGATGACAGGATCGCATCAGGCTGCGACTGGGACGGTATCGCCGGATGCTCGGCCTCGGCCAGCAAGTCGATGCTTTCGTGGCCGCGCACGAGCTCGCGCCGATGCTGGTCCACCATGATATGGCGCGCCGTCTGGTACAGCAACGCCCGGGGCTCCGCGATCGGCTGCCTGCGCTGGATGGCCAGGAAGCGCGCATAGCATTCCTGCACGATGTCGGCCGCCGCATCGCGGTTGTTGACCGCTCGGGCACAGAAATTCAGCAGTTCTCTGTAGTAGTGGGCAACCACGAAGCGTCCAGGACCATGGGATGGGCGTCCCATCGACCGGCGGCGTTGGAAACAGACGGCTGACCTGTCGCGTCTAGAAGATAGGAATGGTTCGCATTATCATCGCGGTGTGAGTGGCTGTCAACGCCCGGCCGAACCAGACTTCCGATGCGCGCCGAAGAGCGGCTCCGCCGCGCCGCGCAGCAAATCGAACCGCTCGCCCGCCTGCCGGTACTCCCGCTCCAGCCGATCCACCAGTTCCGCCACGTCCGGTACGTCCCCTATCACCCCCAACCCCTGCCCCGCGGCCCACACGTCCAGCCAGCGTTTCTTCGCGAAGGGCGTGTTGCTGTCGTAGTGCCGGGTGCTGCTGGCGGCCAGCGTATCGGGATCGATGCCGTTGGCCGCCAGCGACGGCTTGAGCCAGCTCGCCGGCGTGCCGGTGATGCCGCTGCTGACGATCAACTGTTCGGTGTCGCACTCGACCACCATCTGCTTGTAGGCTTCGGTCGCCCGGCTTTCCCGGGTCGCCAGGAAGCGGGTGCCCATGTAGACCAGGTCCGCCCCGGCGGCGATCGCGCCGGCCGCGCCCCAGCCGTCGGCGATGCCACCGCCGACCGCGATGATGCCGTCGAAGAACTGCCGCACGGCGCTGATGAAGGCGAAGGGCGACAGGCTGCCGGTATGGCCGCCCGCCCCGGCGCTGACGCAGGCCAGTCCGTCGGCGCCGGCGGCGATGGCCTTGCGGGCCAGCCGCAGGTCGATCACGTCGGCCAGCACGATGCCGCCGTAGCCGTGCACGATGTCGATGGCGGGCCGCGGGCTGCCCAGCGCGGTGATGACGATGGGCGGCCGGTAGCGGGCGACCAGCGCCAGGTCCTCGGGCAGCCGGGAGTTCGAGGAATGGGTGACCAGGTTCGCCGCCCAGGGGCCGAGCCGCGCGTGAGGATCTGCGGCGCGCGCCGCTTCCAGGCCTTCGGTGATGGCGCGCATCCATTGGTCCAGCACGTCGATCGGACGCGCGTTGGGGGTGGGGAAGGCGCCCACGATGCCGGCCTTGCATGCGGCAAGCACGAGTTCCGGCCCGGACAGCAGGAACATGGGAGCCGAGACGACGGGCAGGCGCAGGCCGCGCAGGAGTTCACGAGACATGGGAGGGCACTTCTTCTTGCGTTGTGGGCAGGCGCACGCACCGGGCGGCGGCCAGTTGCCGGATGTCGCGCTCGGCCAGGCCGGCTTCGCGCAGGATGTCGCCGCCGTGCTGTCCGATCGCGGGCACGGCGGGTACACGCGCCCGCGCCGACCAGGCGGGCGCGCCGGGTAGCCGCACGAGCGGGCACTCGCCCACGCCCGCCACGTCCACCGTTTCCACCAGCCCGGCGAACCGCATCTGTTCGGACGCCATGAACTGGCCGACGCTGCGCACGACGCTGGCCATGACGCCGCGCTCGTTCAGCAGGGTCTCCCATTCCTCGGCGGTGCGCGTGGACAGGCTGGCGGCGATCTCGCGGTCGAGCCCGGCGGCGTTGCGGTTGCGCGCTTCCTGCGTGGCGTAGCGTTCGTCCGTATGCAGGTCGGGACGGCCGATGGCCTCGCAGAAGCGCTGGTACTCCGCGGGCTTGCGGGCGGCCAGCATCAACGTGCCGGCGCGCGTGGGGTATTCGCCGGTGGGGGCGGCGAAATAGACCTGTCCGGCCTCGCCGCCGCCGGTGCCGGCGGCCACCAGCCGCGGCGCGAGAAAGGCTGCCATGGCGCCCATCAGCGAGATGTCCAGGCGCGCGCCGTTGCCGTGGCGCAGCTTGCCGATCAGGGCGCCGCCGACGGCCTGGTACGCGTAGAGTCCGGTGACCTGGTCGGCCAGCACGACGTTGCGCGTGCGCTGGGGCTGGCCCGCGGCATCGGCGTTCAGGGTCATCCAGCCGCAGAATGCCTGCATGATCTGGTCCACGACGCCGCGCCGGCTCAGCGGCCCGTCCTGGCCGAAGCCCGAGACCGAGGCGTAGATCAGGTCCGGCCGGCCGGCGCGCAGCGTGGCATCGTCCAGGCCCAGCCGCGCGGCCACGCCGGGACGGAAGCTTTCGATCACGATGTCGCAGCCGGCGGCGATGCGGCGCGCCACGTCCGGGCCGTCGGGATGTTTCAGGTCGAGCGCGATGCTGCGCTTGCCGAGATTGACGGTGATGGAGGCCGGCGTGTGCCCGCGATGCTGGTTACGCCCCGACCGTATCCAGTCGCCTTCGAAGGGTTCGACCTTCACCACATCGGCGCCTTGCGCGGCCAGCAGCATGGTGCAGTAAGGGCCGGCCACGCCCTGGCTCAGGTCGAAGACGCGCAGTCCCTGCAGGGGAAGCGGCATCATGATGCGTCTCCATGCGCGATCCATCGCGCCAGGACCCCGGCCAGCGCGCGGGGTTGTTCCAGCGGCACGAGGTGCCCGGCATCCGCCACTATCTCCAGCCGGCTGCCCGGCACGTCGGCCGCCAGGCGCGCCAGGTTCTCCGGCGCGACGACGCGGTCGTGGGTGGTGGTCACCAGCAGGGTCGGGTGGCGGCCGTCCAGCAGCCCGGTGCGATCCGGCCTGGCAATGCAAGCCAGGCAATGCGCGATATAGCGCTGCGCACCATAGGCCTGCACGATGGCCCGGCGCCGGGCCAGCAGATCGGGACGGGCCAGGCTGTCCGGATGGAAGGGGGCGGTCGAGGCGGCGGCCGTCTCCAGGTAGCTTCCCTGGCGCGCGCCGGCGATGGCTTCGCGCCGTTTGGCCGCCTGGACCGGCGTGTCGGCCGCCGGCCCGGAACAGATCAGCGCGATGCCCTGGATCCGTTCGGGCGCCCGATCCAGCACCGCCATCGCGACGTAGCCGCCGAACGAGAAGCCGCCCAGCCAGAAGCGCGGGGGGGCGTCACGCAACACGTGGTCGGCCAGATCCTCCACCGTGTCCAGCGCGGGCAAGTCGGGACAGTGCGCGCGCAGGGTGTCCGGAAGCGCCGCCTTCACGTCATCGAACACGGCCGCCGTATTGTTCAGCCCCGGCAGCAGGACCAGCTCGGCCGGCGTCATGCCCAGGCCGCCGGATCGCGATGTTCGCCGTGAATGCGGTCGCCTTCCACCCAGCAGGCATGGGTGCCCACGGGGATGCGCTCCGGCAGCACGATGGTGGCCAGCGGCCCGCGCGAGATGTCGCGGGCGTCCAGCACCAGGCATTCGGACCGGTCCTGGTTCATGTCGGTGACGAACACGGTCACGTAGCCGTCGTCCTCGCCGCGCGCGCCCAGGCGGCGCGCTACCTGTGGTTCGCTGCCGTAGCGGCCGGGACCGTATTCGTAGCGCTGCACGGCGCCGGTGTGCAGGTCGAAGCGCTTCAGGCCGCGGAACAGCCACTCGCCCGGCTGGTAGAGCACGTTGTAGCTGTAGCGGTAGGGCCGGCCCACGTAGTCGTTGCTGACGACCGGGAACTCGGTGATCTCGTCGTCCAGGTACTGCTCGGTGGTGGCGCCGGTGCGCAGGTTGAAGCGCCAGCGGTGCATCATGGTGGGGTTGTTGTGCTTGTCCAGCCGCGCCTTGATGCGGGCGTAGATGTCCTTGCCGTCGGTCGCGCCCACCGGGTGCAGCTTGGGCTCGGGCATGATGCAGCCGTCCATCACGATCTCGTCGCCGTCCTCGTAGCAATTGGCCAGGTGCAGGATGTGGCAGGCCTTGGCCTCGAACCATCGCACCTGCGAGCCGTCGCCGTGGCGCGGGATCACGCCGAAGCGCGCGGGCATCTCGGGATGGAAGGTCATCTTGTGCTGCCCGCGCTTGAGCAGCTCGGGATCGAAGAAGTGCGGCGTGTCGTGCAGGATGGAATAGTTCCTGGTGATGCCCAGGTCGTGCGGCCAGCGGGCGCCCGGCAGCTCCACCGGCACGTAATGCACCAGGCGGTTGTTCCGGTCGATGACGCCGTAGTGCATGTATGGCCAGTGTTCCGGGTAGTTGAAGAACATCATCTCGCCGGTTTCCGGATCGACCTTGTAGTGCGAGCTGATGCCGTCGGGGATCTTGCGTGCCCAGTTGATGTCGGGCCCCAGCGTGTCCAGCGTGACGGGATCCAGGCGCCACGGTTCGCTGCCCTGCGACATCGTGGCCAGCAGCAGCCCCGCGTGGCAGATGATGTCGGTGCCGGCGTTGTCCTTCATCGCGCCCATGGCGCCGGACCCGCGCCGGGACGCCTTTTCGGGTTCCAGCAGGCCCGACCACAGCGACCGGCGGGCGGCCTGCTCGGCCAGGAAGCCCGTGGTCTGCACGAAGCGGTTGCGGTAGGTCGCGTGGCCGTCGTGGAAGTGCACGGCATGCAGCATGCCGTCGCCGTCGAAGGGATGGAACATGCCCAGCGGCTGGTGGATCTGGTTGTGCGTGTTGCGGATGAAGATGCCGTCCAGGTCGCGGGGGATCTCGCCGATGACCTGCAGGCTGCGGGTGTCGGCGATGTACTCGTTGAACATCGGCCGGAACGGGCCGTTCAGGAACGGATGGTCGGTGGGCTGCAGCGTGGACATCACGCCGCCGGGCAGGGTCTGTATCGTCATGGCGGTAGGCACCGGGAGGAATGGAGGCCGCTCAGGCGGCGGCGCGTTGCGGCAGGCCGTCCAGGAAGGACAGCAGCGCGGCGTTGAAGGCCCCGGGCTGTTCGGCGAAGGAATAGTGGCCGGCGCCCTCGATGCAGACGAAGCGCGCGCCGGGGATGACGGCGGTGAGCTCGCGCATGCCGTCGGGCCGGCCGACCTTGTCCTGCGCGCCGGCGATCAGCAGCGCGGGCACGCTGACTGCCCGCATCGTCTGCAGGCCGTCGTAGTTCACGATGGCTTCGATGGCCGCGCAGAAGGTGTCGGCCGACATCGACAGGGCGACCTCGCGCACCTGGTCCACCAGCGGACCGGCCGAGCCGGGCGCGAACATCGAGCGCACCACCGCCTCGGCCGCCGTGCGGAAAGGCACGCCGCGTTTGAGCGGTTCGATGCGTTCCTTCAGGAAGGTCACCTTGTCCTCGGCCGACTTGCGGGCGAAAGAGCCCAGCGTGGCGGATATCACCAGCCCGTGCACCCGATCGCCCGCCAGGCGCGTGACCAGCGGCGCCGTGATGCCGCCCATGCTGTGTCCCATGACGACATTGCGCCGGCCGCCGGTGTGCTCGATCAGGCGGGCTGCGGCCTCGGCCAGGCGCTCGATCGACAGCCCGCTCGCGGGCAGCGGACTCAGTCCGTAGCCCGGCGCGTCCCAGGCCACGACGCGATAGCCGGCCTGCACCAGGGTGGCGGTCAGGTCCCGGAAATAGTCCTTGGAGCCGTAGGCGCCATGCAGCAGGAACACGGTGGTGTCGGAGTCGCCGCTGACGGCGTGATCGGGCAGGCGGTATCTGTTCATCGAAGCGCTCGTTGGGGAAATCGGTACGCTTCGAACTCTAGGCAGCGGCCGCCACGGGGGAAACGGCCGCATCGGCCGAGTTCCGCAATCCGGATCGGGATGGCGGGCGGTGCGTCCTATCCGCGGTCCGCCGCCCGCATGGCCTGCCCGATGGCGGCCACCGTTTCCACCAGGCGCGGCCCCAGCACCTGAACCAGGCGGACTTCGGACAGCTGGATGGACGGCCCCACGCAGGCGAAGGAGAAGACGCCGTTCGGGCCCAGCACCATCGGTACGCCCACGCCGCTGATCAGTCCGCCCCGGCCGCGCTGGGACACCACGAAGCCGCGCTCGCGGTAATCCTTGTGGGCCCGCTCGACCACGCCGCGTATGTCTTCCCAGTCGTCGGGATGCGCGTCGCGCAGCGCCTGCAGCATGTGCACGCGCTCGGTCACGGGAGCGGCCACCAGGTATGCCAGCCCGATGGACGTACGCTCGATGGGCACCACCGAGCCGGAGTCGGTGTTGATCGTCAGCGCGTTGCGCGGCGGATGGATCACTTCCAGGAATACCAGGCCCGTGCGGTCGCGCGCCCCCAGCACCACGGCGATGTCCAGTTCGTCCGCCAGGCGCTGCATGTGGGGACGGGCCGTGCGTAGCAGGCCGATGTGACGTTGTACGCTGGCGCCCAGTCCCAGTACCCGGGCACCCATGGCGTATTTGCGGCTCTGTTCGTCCAGGCGCAGGTAGCCCAGCGATGCCAGCGTGCCGGTGATGCGCGAGACCGTGGTCTTGGGCAGGCCCGTGATGGCCACCAGTTCCTGGTTGCCCAGGGGATGGCCGACCTCGAAGGCGGCCAGGATCTCCAGCCCCTTGGCCAGCGAGGTCATGAAGTCGCCGCGCCGGCCATCGATGCCGGCGGTCCGGGTCTTGCCGGGAGAGGATTTCCGCATATCGGGAATGATGGCCATGAAGGCTCCGACTACACAACGCGCAACCGTGTCCGGCCTGCGCATGGAATCATGCCAGATCCGCATGCCGGAACGGGGCCGGGTTGCTGTCGTCAACCCGCCGCCGGTGACCAAGAATCCTCGTCCATGGAAGCGAGGCAGGCACCGCAGCCTGACCCGCGGGAAGGAGACCCATACATGATACGCACCGCCATGCTCATCGCCGCGCTTGCCGTGGCCGCCGCCGGCCCGGCGCGGGCGGACTGGCCCACCCGGCCGATCACCATCGTCGTTCCCTATGCACCCGGCGGGCTGACCGATGCGGTGGCGCGCACCGTCGCCGAGGGCGCCGCGCACGAACTCGGCCAGCCGGTGGTGGTCGAGAACAAGCCCGGCGCGGGCGGCAAGATCGGCATGGACCAGCTGCGGCGGGCGCCCAAGGACGGCTACACGATAGGACTGGCCGTGCCCGCCACCATGGTGACCCTGCCGCTGACCGATCCCGGCTACGGCATCGAGCCGCTGAAGGAATTCGCGCCCGTCACCATCGCCGTCGATACGTTCATGGTGCTGGTCGCCAGCAAGAAGATCCTGCCGTCGGGTGGGCTGAAGGAATTCATCGCCCTGGCCAAGAGCCGGCCGGGCCAGTTGAACTACGGCACGCCGGGGGCCGGTACCAGCTTCCACTTCAACAACGTCTATTTCGCCAACCTGGCCGGCATCCAGACCGTGCACGTGCCCTACAAGGGGGAAAGCGGCGCGCTGGCCGACCTGGCGGGCGGGCAGATCGACTACATGCTGGCCGGCCAGGGCGCCAAGACCTTCGTCGACACGGGGAAGGTGCGCGCGCTGGCGGTCGCGGCCAAGAAGCGGGTCGAGGCCTACCCCGACGTGCCGACCTTCAAGGAGGCGGGCATGGATTTCACCACCGACGGCTGGGTCGGATTCATCGCCCCGGCGGGCATCCCCCCGGCGGTGCTGGAGCGGTTGAACGCGGCGCTGGTCAAGACCATCCAGTCGCCGTCCGTGCGCGCATCCTTCGCGTCCATGGGCTACGAGCCGGTGGGCAGCACGCCCGCGTATTTCCGCAATGTGGTGCAGGAGGCGTCCAAGCGCTATGGCGCGATGATCGAAAGCGGGCAGGTGAAGCTGGCGCAGTGACGGCAGACGGCCCGCAGGGCAGCGTTACCCGCGCTGGAAACGCTCGAACCCGTGCAGCGCCTCGTCGATGGCCGTCTTCCACGCTGGCCGCTGCGCCGCGATCCAGGTCCATTTCTGCACCAGCAGCCGGCCTGCCTGGCGGTCCATCTTCAGGTCCAGCGCCGCCACGACCTGGTCGCCCACCAGCACCGGCAGCGCGAAATAGCCCAGCACGCGCTTCTCGGGCGGCACGTAGGCCTCGAAGCGGTGTTCGTAGTCGAAGAAGGCATGCAGCCGCTTGCGTTGGATGACCAGGGGATCGAAGGGCGACAGGATATGCGTGGCGGTGGCCGGTGGCGCCGGCGTGTCCAGCGCGGCGGGCTCGATCCAGTGTTGGGTCCTGGCTTGTCCCGCGATATGCACGGGGACCAATGCCTTCTTCTTGACCAGGGTGTCGATCAGCGCGCGCACCGCGGGTTTGGCGCCGGCGTCGCCATAGCAGATCGAGTCCAGCCCGACCATGCCCTGCGAGCGCAGCGCCCGCCGCAGCAGGTATTCGGCATACTTCGCCTCGCCCACCGGCCGGGGGCGGCGTGCCCAGCCGAAGTGGCGCCTGGACAACTCGTAGGTCTTGAGCATGCCCGTGCGCTTGCTGACCGTCAGGTCGCCCACGAAGAACCCCAGCCGCAGCGCGCGCTTGGAGGGCTTGCGGCTGCCCCAGGGATGGGTCTTCTCGACCAGGGCTTCGTCGATGTCGCGGATGGACAGGGCGCCTTCATCGCGGATGCGCCGCAGCAGCGCCGCGTAGTCCGTCTCGTCCACGCCGGCGATCCAGGGCCCGGGCCGCGCGCGGCGCGCGTCCATGGCGGCCACGAATTGCCGGTAGTCGGCCGTCGGCACGTAGGCCAGCGCATGGGTCCAGTATTCGAACACGCTCTTGTCCGCCGATTGCGCCTGCTCGAGGTCGGCGCGGCGATAGCCGGGAATGCGGGAATACAGGATGTGATGGTGGCAGCGTTCGATCACGTTGATGGTGTCGATCTGCACGTAGCCGAGATGTTCGATGGCCCGGCCCACCGCCCCGGGGCCGGCGCCGAAGGGTGCCGTTGCATCCAGCCGCTGCGCGCGCAGCCAGATCGCGCGGGCCCGCGCGGCGGGCAGTTCGAAGGAAGCGGGAGCCACGGTCAGGCCCCCCGCGATGTCGGAACGGGCGCAGGATACGGTCCGCCCATCGGGCGTAGCAGGCGAAGGTCGCTTCGTGGCGGCGCGGCGTGCTGGTCCATCTCGGGGCTTCCTTTCCGGGTTCGGGCTGTATGGGCTGGATCTCGCCCGCGGCCATGGCCAGCGCCGGGGCGGGCGTGGGAGTGAACGATACACCGGTTGTCGGGCCTGATCCCGTTGACGCCGGGGGTGGTCCACCATCCTTCCCGGCGGGAGCGGCACAGCGGCCGCGCTAAAGCTTGTCGATGTGCGCGGCCATGCGCTCGCGCATCGCGCGATCCGGCAATTCGCCGCGCGCCGCGCCCAGGTTGTCGATGGCGTTGGAGGCGCGGCTGGTGGCAGGGGTGGCGCAGGTGATGGCGGGATGGGCGATCACGAACTTCAGGAAGAATTGCGCCCACGACCGTATGCCGATCTCGGCCGCCCAGGGCGGCACGTCGTGGCCGCGCACCTTGTCCCACAGCCGCGTGCGGCCGAACGGCGCGTAGGCCAGCACCGCGATGCCGCGGTCGGCTGCCAGCGGCAGGACGCGTTCTTCCATCACGCGGTTGTCGATGGCGTAGTCCACGCCGATGAAGTCCAGCGGTTCGTGCCGCATGGCCTGCTCCAGCATGTCGTACTGCCGGGGAAAGGTGGTGGTGACGCCGGCATAGCGGATGCGCTTGTGGTCGCGCAATTCCTTGAGCAGGCCGAATTGCGTCGCGACGTCGCCCATGTTGTGGACCTGGATCAGGTCGATCACCGGCTTGCCGACCCGCTGGAACGAGGCCTCGACCTGCGCCCGTGCCTGCTCCAGGTCGGCCCGTCCGCCCCGGGCCACGTTCAGCTTGGTGGCCCAGAACAGCTTGCCGGCCATGTCGTTCTCGCGCACGATCTGCCCGGCCACTTCTTCCGAGGCGCCGTAGGCCGGGGCGGTGTCGAACACCGTGCCGCCCTGCTCGATCATGGCGGCGAAGACCTCGCGCAGCCGCTGTTTCTCGTCGCCCGCCGCGGTGCTCGAAAAGGTGGCCGAGCTGCCCAGGCCGACCACGGGCAGCCGTTCGCCGGAGCGGGGGATGGGCCGGGTGATGACCGGCGCGGAGGCATCGGCCCCCCAGGACCACGCGGGCGCGGCGGTGGCGGCCAGCGCGAGTTTCAGCGATGCGCGGCGAGTAATCATGGTTCGGTCCTTTTCTGCAAGACGGGAAAGACGGTGGAAGCCGCCGGCTCCGTGCCCGGAGTGGCCGACGCCATGCGCTGCTGGGCGCGGCCCAGCCACAACGCCAGGCCGATCCAGGCGAAGGCCAGCGGCACGGCCACGCCGGCGATCGCGTACAACCCCATCGCCAGCCGGCCCAGCGCGCCTTCGAACTGCGCGCCGGCCACGTCGCCGAAGCGATAGACGAAGGTGTCGATGAAGGCCTTGGCCTTGTACTTGTCCTCGCGGTCGAGCACGGTGAACAGCGTTTCGCGGGCGGGCCGCATGATGGCCCGCTGCACCGCGCGGAACGCGGCCTCGAAGGCGATCAACGCGGCCAGCGACCCGACCAGGGCCAGGCCGACGAAGCCCAGCGCGGTGGTCAGCGGCAGCAGGGCCAGCGTCACGGCCACGCCCAGCCGCTTCATCAGGTGTCCGGCCAGGACGAGCTGGATCGCCAGCGTGGCGGTCTGGGTCAGCATGTCGATGCGCGCGAACAGCGCGGTGCGTCCGTCCAGTTCGTGTCCCAGCGCGGCCACCATCTGCAGCCGCGTGAAATACAGGAAGGTCGCCATCACCGCCAGGATGACCACGTAGGCCGCGATGCCGGCCAGGTAGCGCGACCGCGCCAGGGCCTTGATGCCCTCCCAGGCGCCGCCGCCGATGCGCTCCGCGTCATGGGCTTTCCGCCCGGCGGGGGCCGCGGCGGACGGCTGGCGCACGATGCCCCAGCCCAGCGCCAGCGCCAGCAGCAGGAAGCCCGCGGACACCAGCAGCAGGCCCGCCGTCCCCACGGCACGCACCAGCACCGACGCCAGCCATGGCCCGAAGATCGCGCCCAGCGTACCGCCCACCGAGATCAGGCCGAAGAAGCGCTTGCCCTGCTCCAGCGTGAAGCGGTCGGCCATCAGTGCCCAGAACACCATGGTCGAGAACAGGTTGAACACGCTGAACCAGACGTAGAACACCTGCCCGCTGGCCGTGCCCACGGCGGCCGGCGCCCAGGCCAGCAGCAGGTAGAAGCCGGCCAGGCTGGCGGCGAAGAACAGATAAGTCGCGCCGATGAACTGCATGCGCCGGAACCGGCTGACCAGCAGGCCGAACACCGGATTGACCAGCAGCGTGACGACGGCCGTGCCCACGAACAGCCAGCGCACGGCATCCAGGCCGCCGCGCATGCCCAGGGCTTCGCGGGCGGGGCGCAGCATCATCAGCGCGGTCAGCACGCAGAAGAAGAAGCCCACGGCCAGCGAAACGTGAAGGATCTCGCCGCGGCGGACGTTGAACAGACTCGGAAGGTCGAGCTTCATGAGCGGTTCCGGTTCGTGGGGGCCGGCCCGCGCGCCGGCCCGGACAGCATATCGGTTTTCGGCCCATCAGGACCAGGAAGGCCGCCCGGATGGTGAACGATCATTGAAAGTGGGTAGTTACTGTCAGTAATCGCGCGATATCATTGCGGGGTTTGCCGGATGTCCGGCGGCATCTCGAAGAACAAGGAACCCCATGCGCCTCGCCTCCCGTCCCTATTCGATCTTCCTGCTCGCCCTGTTCGCGCTGCTGTTGTCGGCCTGCTCCGGCGGCAAGCCCGAGTCCGCCATCGAGGATTTCTATCGCGCGGCGGCCAAGGGCGACGTGGAAACGGCCACCGAGCAGATCTCCTTCGCCCAGGTGCCCGCCGCGCAGATGGTGCAGGCCAAGGGCAAGGTCCAGATGATCGTGGGCGAAATGCAGAACCGCATCAAGGCCAACGACGGCCTGGACAAGATCGAGATGGACCAGGTCACCGTCGACGAGGCGGGCAAGACCGCGCAGGTGCGGGCCCGCATCAAATACAAGAACGGCAAGGACCAGACCCAGGTCCACAAGCTGGTCAACGAAGACGGAACCTGGAAGATCCTGCTCAAGTGACGTCCGCCCGCGCCGCGCTGCGCCGGTCGGGCGGCGCGTTGCTGCTGGCGCTGCTGGGCGCGGCGGCGCACGCGGCGGACGCGCTGGCGCCCGGCGCCCGGGAGGGGGATCTGATCTTTCGCGAAGGCACCGAGGCGGTCAGCGCCGCCGTCATGGCGGTCGACCGTGGCGCCTACAGCCACGTCGGCATGCTGGTGGGCCAGCCGGGAAGCTGGCGGGTCGTGCACGCCACGCCCTCCGAAGTGCGCGGCCGGCCCGACGGCGTCGTGGTCGATACCCTGGCGTTTTTCACCGACGCGCGGCGGTCCAGGCGGCATGCGGTCTACCACGTCCAGGCCGGCGACGACGCGCGCCGGCGCGCCGTCGGCCTGGCGTTGTCCATGCGTGGACGTCCGTTCCGCATCGCCGATCCGGCGGGGACCTATTGCACCGAGCTCGTCTGGAAGGCCTGGCGCGATGCCGGGCTGGACCTGGAGGTACGGTTCACTCCGCTGGCGCTGCCCCTGATGCCGGGACGCTATCTGTTGCCGAGCGATCTGCTGGCGTCGCCCCGGCTGCGGCCGCTGGCGCAGGACGTGCTCTTGCCGGCAGGAAGCTAGGCCTGCTGCTGCGTCAGCTGCTCGAACAGGTCGAACAACCGGGGATCGCTCTTGCGCCCCCGTTCCTCGCGCATGATCCGCATGATGTCCCCGTGCGTGCGCGGCCGCTGGTAGGGCCGCGTCGAGGCCATCGCGTCATAGCTGTCGGCCAGGTTCACGATGCGCGACAGCAGCGGGATCTGCTCTCCATGCAGGCCGTCGGGATAGCCCGCGCCGTCGAACCATTCGTGGTGATGGCGGATGGCCGTGGCGACCACGCCCGCATCGCCGCAGCGAACGGCGGCGAAGATGCGCTCGCCGCGCTCGGAATGAGTCATCATCAGCTCGCGCTCTTCGGCATCCAGGCGGCCCGGCTTGAGCAGGACCGCGTCGGGAATGCCGATCTTGCCTATGTCGTGGAAGCGCGCGGCCGCGGCCAATAGTCCGAGTTCGTTCGCGGGCAGGCCGCAGGCGCTGCCCAGCATCCAGGCAAGTCGGCCCACGCGGCCGCAATGCTCGTGGGTTTCAGCACAGCGTTCGCCGAGCGCGATGAAAAGGGGATCGAGGGTGGGCTGTTCGGGGATGATGTCGGACATCGGTCGATTGCGGGACAAAATCATGCGAATTCTACCGCGCGGCGCCCGGACCCATCGTGGTACCCTGGCGCCCGGCGGACGACGGAAGCCCACCGCAGGCCTTCCGCCAGGCCGTCGTCCTCGCGCCTGATGCGCGGGGCCCAGCATGGGTGTCTGACGATATGGCTTCCCCTCCACTGGTCGATTCCAGGGCGTCCTGGATCATCGCTACCGCCGCCCTCTGCTGCCTGGGCATGACCTTCGGCGCTCCGCTCATCTCCACGGTCGGGCTCAAGGCCATCGCCGGCGAAATGGGAGGCGCCCGATCCGTGCCCGCGCTGGGAGGCTCGCTGGCCTGGCTCGGCTCCGCCGTGGGCGGCGTGATGATGGGCCGGCTCGCGCATCGCTTCGGCGTGCGCTGGACCGTGATGGCCGGTTCCGTGTCGGTCTGCCTGGGGCTGTTCATCTCCACATTGGGCGAACCCTGGCTGCTGTACATCGGCCACGGCGTCTTCATCGGATTCCTCGGCATGGGCGGCCTGAACGCGCCGCTGTACGTCTACGTCAGCCAATGGTTCGAACGCCGGCGCGGCTCCGCGCTGGCCCTGCTCTCCAGCGGAAGCTACATCGCCGGCGTCGTCTGGCCCCTGGTGTTCGAACACACCATCGCCACCTGGGGCTGGCGCGCGACCATGATGGGATACGGCCTGCTCGAGGCCGGCATCGTCCTGATGCTGGCATCGCGCTTCCTGCGGCCCGTCGCCGACACCGCCGTCCGCGCGGCGGATCGCCAGGGCGGCGAACGGTCCACCGTATTCGGGCTGCGTCCCAACATCGCCTTCGCCATGCTGGCGGGCGCGGCCTTCCTCTGCTGCATTCCCATGGCCATGCCGCAAAGCCATCTCGTCGCGCTGTGCTCCGACCGCGGCCTGCCGGCGGCCGTGGGCGCCGCGATGCTCTCGGTCCTGCTGGCCGCGGCCTTCATCAGCCGGCAGGCGTGGGGGCTCGTCGCCGACCGCATCGGCGGGTTGCGCACGGCGCTGATCAGCTCCGTGATGCAGGCCACCGCCGTTTCCGGCTACCTGTACGTGACCGAACAGTTCGGCCTTTTCACCGTCTCCATCGCGTTCGGGCTGGGTTTCAGCGCGCTGATCCCGGCCTATGTGCTGGCCGTGCGCGAGGCCTTTCCCGCGAAGGAAGCCTATTGGCGCGTACCGTCGTTGATGCTGATGAGCGGATGCGGCATGGCGGTGGGCGGGTGGCTGGCGGGCTACATGTACGACCGGTATGCGTCGTACGATCCGGCGTTCTTCACGGGCGTGCTGTCCAATGTGGCGAATCTGGCGCTGCTGGGGACGCTCGTCGTGTTGCAGTTCCGCTGGATGCGGCGGGCGGTGGCGAAGGCCGCGGCGCCGTCCGGCTTGGGTTAGGCTGAAGGCGGTGTCCCGCGAGGCCGGCCAGCCGCGGCGTTTTGCAGGAACCGGTCCAGCGCATTGCCGAACGCCCGCCGGTCCGCCTGGCTGAACGCCGCCGGCCCGCCGGTCGCCACGCCGCTGGACCGCAGTTCCTCCAGCATGTCCCGCATGGCCAGGCGCTCGCCTATGGTCGCCTCGGTATAGCGCTCGCCGCGCGGGTTCAGGACCGCCGCGCCCTTTTTCAGCACCTCGGCCGCCAGCGGAATGTCGCCCGTGATCACGAGGTCCCCCTCTGCCGCCTGTTCGGCGATGTAGGCATCGGCCACGTCGAAGCCGCGCGGCACCTGGACCGCGTTCACCCAGCGCGACGGCGGCGTGCGCAGCATCTGGTTGGCGACCAGCGTGACCTGGACGGCGCAGCGGTCGGCGGCGCGGAACAGGATGTCCTTGACGACGGCGGGGCAGGCGTCGGCGTCTACCCAGATGCGGAGGGGATTCATGATGGCGTTGGTGTCGAGGTGATTCAGGATGATCGCATTTTCTGCAGAACGGGTGTAAATGGGTGTGGTAATGGGATAGAAACCAATAATTGGGTGTAAATGGGTGTAGGATTGGATGCCATGATTCGTACCGACACCCTCCAGATCACCCCGGAGATACTTCGCCTGATCGCCGGCATCGATGAGTTCAAGGGAGCTTGGCGCGCCCTGGGCACGCTCGCGCCGGACCGATTGTCGGCGCTGCGACGGGTCGCGACCATCGAAAGCATCGGTTCCTCGACCCGGATCGAGGGCAGCAAGCTGTCCGACCGCGAAGTCGAACGCCTGCTCTCTAACCTGCAGATCAAGTCGTTCGAGACCCGCGATGAGCAGGAAGTGGCAGGCTATGCCGAGGTCATGGAGCTGGTGTTCTCGTCCTGGCAGGACATCACACTGACAGAGAATCACATCCGGCAGTTGCACCGCGACCTGCTGGCCTACAGCGACAAGGACGCCTGGCATCGCGGCAACTACAAGACAACCACCAACAGCGTGGCCGCGTTCGACGAACAAGGCAAACCGTTGGGAGTGGTGTTCGAAACCGCCACGCCTTTCGACACACCGCGCCTGGCGGCCGAGCTGGTCGCCTGGTTCAACGAGGAGCTCGGCGCCGGCCGCCTGCATCCCCTGCTAATCATCGGTATCTGGGTGGTCGTGTTCCTGGAAATCCATCCCTTCCAGGACGGCAACGGCCGCTTGAGCCGGGTGCTGACCACTCTGCTGCTGTTGCGGGCCGGCTATGCCTACGTGCCCTACAGCTCGCTCGAAAGCGTCATCGAGCAGAACAAGGAGACCTATTACCTCGCGCTGCGCCAGACCCAGGGCAGCATCCGCACCGACAATCCCGACTGGCATCCCTGGCTGGCGTTCTTCCTGCGCGCGCTATCGCAGCAGGTACGCCGGCTGGAACGCAAGGTCGAGCGCGAGAAACTGGTGCTGGCCAGGCTGCCGGATCTGGCGTTGCAGATCGTCGAATTCGTGCGTGAGCACGGTCGCATCACCATGGCCGAGGCGATCCGCCTGACCAGCGGCAATCGCAACACGCTGAAGCAGCACTTCAGGACCCTGGTGGAGCAGGGCCATCTGATGCAGCATGGTGCTGGTCGCGGAACCTGGTATGAGCTGCGTTGAGCCGCGGCGCTCACTTCCCGATGCAGAAGCGGCATTTATCCCGCATGTCGTTGATTTTCAAGGCAGTCATGGCGGTTACGAAACGCGCTTGGACCTATTCTTGGACCCAAATACCAAGCGTGTCCCTTGGTGGCGGCGGATGGCCCTCCCTGGACGCTCCCCGCGCTCTCGTCGCCGGTGCAGCGCGCCAGCAAGCGGTCTGATCAAGGACGGCGAACATGGCCATCGGCGTTCAGCAACGTCCAATGACCGTAGCGAAGGCTCATTTTCCCACCTCCTGACTCGAACACCAAGGATGTTGCGCCCTGCTTCAGCCCGAAAAAACGGGAGGCGCGCAGTTCGGATTGATGGCTGCGGCAGCGGCGATGCCGGGGTGAGATGACGGCTCCTTTGGCCAGTTGGCCGATACCGATAGGAGCCTCGCCATGTCACACCCAACCTCAGACATCATCACCCCCAAAGCCCTGTTGCTCGACGAGCGGTTGACGCCACTGGAGCGTAACGCCTGGCTGACTTTTCGCTCGCTGGCCGGCAGCGACGGCACCGTGGTCCTCAGCTACGACGCGCTGCGCGGATACCTGCCCAGCGCGCCGGGCAGCAAGCGGGCTGCCCTCGAAACCGTGTCCAGGGCCGTGCTGTGCCTGCGGCTGTCCACCTGGATCGCCTTGGTCGAGTACCGCCGCAATCCCATGACCGGCTTCTCGATGGCCAGCCGCTATGCGGTGCGGAATCAGCCGCTCGCGTTCGACGACGCCTGCCTGGAAGACGAAGACTACCTGCCGCTGCTGGAACGGGCGCTCGGCCACGCCAGCGCGACGATCCGCCAACTGGCGCAGTCCATTCTCGACGAGGCCATGCGCCATCCAGACAGGTTGGGAAAGCTGCCCGCAACAATGCAAGAGCAGATCAGGCGCTTGCAACACCGGGGCGATGACCATGATCCGGGCAGTCCTGGTGGTTCAACTCCGCGCGATGCCCTTGTGCCCGAAGCCAGCGGCGACATTCCGAAACCCGTTCCGGCATCTGCCGCAACAGTACGTACTGTAGAAAAAGAAGTATTAAAAGAAGTACGTACGTACCGCTCACCACCCGAAGTGCAGGGATCGGGGCCGGATGTGCCAGCCCGCTTCCGGCAACTGCCACAGGATCAGCAACGAGTTCTCACCGCGCGTCTCAGGGGCTTGCCTCCGGAGCAACGCCTGGCGGTGCTGGCCGAGTGGGACGCGCGCTGCGAATCCGGTGGTGTGCACAACGCTATCGCCTACCTCTACGGGTTGATCAAGAAGGCCGTGGAAGGCGTGTTCAAGCTCTGGGCGGCGCGCAAATCCGCCCCGCAGCAGACACCCGTGCAGGCCGTCAGCGACAGCCAGCATGACTCGCCGCCGGCTCTTTCTCCATCGTCCAGCAGCCAAGCCGCAAAGCCTGCATCGCGAGAGGTGGCGCAACGGCATCTGGATCAGATCAGGCGCATGTTGAAGACCCCATCGCTGCCCATCGGGCAGATTATCGGGTGCATGGCTGACAGCGGAATGCTGCCAACAGCCCCGGGAAACACGCCTGCTGCTGCAAAGCTGGGGCCGCTGGGTTCGGCGTGAGACAGATAGGGCCGTCACTGCTCGCCGCAGTGACGGCCCGGCGAACTGCAGCAGGAATGCGGGTTGGCACAGCATCGCATTGATGGCTGCGCACATGACGATGCCCCGGCACACTGGCCCAGCAACGACCTGCCGGTGGTTATGAACACCGGAACCCTGGCGCAGGTTCCTGCAAGCGCTGACCCGGCTCGCCGGGCGGAACCATCCCAGGCACACCCAGGCTCGCTTGGTGTGCCGCCCTACCCATGGGCAGAGCCATATCCTCATCCTCGGCGTGGTTCGTCTCGCCATCGTCGCAACACACGTCCACCGTTCCAGGCACTCGTTGCTGGTCGCCCGTCCTCGCGCGGCCTGCCGACACCTTTTCTACCACCGCACCACAGGAGGTACTCATCCCAGCACACCGCGTTGTCGTCCCTTGCCATTCCTCCGCCCGGCCTTCCCACAGGAAGCAAGGCGGACGCCTCATTCGAGGCCACAGGTGAACTGAGCACCTGGCCCTTGCCCTTCGGGGATCTCGCCTTGGCGAGTTGGCACAAACACTGACCCTTGTATCTCAGCCCCCAAGCCGATGGAGGCCCACGCCAATGGACGACCTGACCTATACCCTGCGCCAGCTTTGCCTGCGCAACCGCGACGGCAGCCATGCCACCCAGGCTGACCGGCAGCGATCACTGAGTCTGGTCGCCCGCCAACTGCGTGAGGCGGGCTTCCGCCAGATGCGGGCCACCTCGCTCAAGGGCAAGCATGTCGAAGCCCTGTTGCAGCGCTGGCAAGCCGAAGGCCTGTCGGCTGGCACGCTCAAGAACCGCATGGCGCACCTGCGCTGGTGGGCCGAGAAGGTCGGCAAGGCAGGCATCCTGCCAGTGGACAACACCAGGCTGGGCATCCCTGACCGCCGCTATGTGACCAACGAGAGCAAGGCCAAGGAACTGGACAACCGGCTGGACAAAATCACCGATTCCTACGTCCGTATGAGCCTGCGCTTGCAAGCGGCCTTTGGCCTGCGACGGGAAGAGTCCATCAAGTTCCAACCTCGCTATGCCGACCGTGGCGACTGCATTGCCATCAAAGGGTCATGGGCCAAAGGCGGGCGCGACCGGATAGTGCCGATCACGACACAGGAACAGCGAACGGTGCTGGACGAGGCCCATCGGCTGGCGGGGTCAGGCTCGTTGATTCCCGAGAACAAGACCTATATCCAGCAGCGGCATGTTTACGACGGGCAGTGCAAGGCAGCGGGGTTGAGCAACATGCACGGACTGCGGCATCGGTACGCGCAGATGCGGTATGAGGCGCTGACCGGGTGGAAGGCGCCGGCGGCGGGTGGGCCAGCGGCAATTCAGCTGAGCCCGGTAGAGCGCCATCACGACAAACATGTGCGTCTCATGATTAGCCAAGAGCTGGGGCATGGCCGGCTGGCAATTGCAGCTGCCTATCTCGGATGAAACCATGGTAAATCCCGCAAAAACGGGTCAAATCCGGTATAGTAGACTTCTTATACAAACCGCTATGAATCATTGCCATGACCGACCGTTGGCTGAGCGTCGAAGAAATTACCGAACATCTGGGGGTCAGCAAGGACACCGTCTACGCCTGGATCGCCAAGCGCAACATGCCCGCTCATAAAGTGGGGAGGCTCTGGAAATTCCAGAAAGCGGAAGTCGACGCCTGGGTCAAGGCCGGCGGAGCCAGCGACAGTGACGATGTCCGGCAGGAGCGCGACGATGGCTGAGCGCTACCGCCTATCTTTCACCACAGGCGGCCTTTTTTTGCTCGAAGCACCGGTGGTCGCCGAACACTACCTGACCACACGAAACTGGGAGCAAACACGTTCGCATGTGCGCAACGGGAACCTGCTGCAGGTCCGGACAGCTGCCGCGTCCACCCGTATCAGCAAAGAGTTGATCGCGCGCCTTGAGTTGCTTGACCTTGAAGAGTTGGAAGTCCTGATCGACTCCAACTTGCGGGATCGCGCCTATCTGCTCTGGGTTACCGCCTGCCGCCGCTACACCTTCGTCCGCGACTTTGCCAGGGAAGTGCTGCGCGAGAATTTCCTCGTTCTGCGGCGGCAATTGAGCACGACCGACTATGAGGCTTTCGTCAGCGCCAAAGCGCTTTGGCATGACGAACTGGACGGATTGGCACTGTCCACCCAACGCAAGCTTCGGCAGAACCTGTTCCGCATGTTGCGTGAGGCTGAACTGGTCACCGATCAGTTGCTGATCCAACCGGCTGTACTGACCCCGCAGCTCGCTCGGCTACTGGCTCGACGGGGTGTCGATGAGCTTCTGGTGTTCCCCGCAAGCGACCATGAGATCAAGAGGTGGTTGCAATGAACCAGAAGATCAGCCAGCAGTCCCTGGCAAAACGTTTCGACCATCTGCGGGAGGTCATCGCCAGCCCTCGATTCCTGCAGATGAGGGGGTTGAACAACGACCTGCCCTTTTACATCTGCGAGTTCAGGGCATCGGAAGCCTTCGAGATCCAGCGCATGCGCCGACAGTTGGTCAACACCTTGGTCGGCCTGCAAGTGGAATGCATGCAGGGCCGGGGCGTCAAGGTGCTGGAGATCAACCTCTACGACCTGACCATCGACATGCTCAAGGCGCGCGAAGGCAGCAGCGAGGGGGGCAGTCTATGGGCGGAGATCCTTGCCGTGGAGCCGGAGGTTGAGAAGGAAGCCTTGAAGGAACTGCTGCAGAACGTCCTGGACATCAAGGGGCATCTGATCCCGGAGATCGGCAAACGACTGGCGCAAAGCGACTACGACGTGTTGTTCCTCAGCGGGGTCGGTGAAGTGTTCCCCTATATCCGCTCGCACAACGTCCTGAACAACCTCCAGAGCACGGCAAAGGACAAGCCTACGGTGATGTTCTTTCCAGGCGAATACCGTCACTCCCTGGAACAAGGGGCATCCCTGGAGTTGTTCGGGCTGCTGCACGATGACAAGTACTACCGCGCATTCAATATTTTCGAAATCCAGGCTTGAGGAAGCACCCGATGGAACTCAAAGGCATTTTCAAGAGCCCGGTCAGTCGCCCGATCGAAGGGGTCATCAAGGCTGACGATGAGGCCAGCCTGTACACCGAGCTCAGCGAGTACGTCCTGACCGACGAAGTCGCCAAGCGGCTTGAGCATTTCCTTGATGCCTATACCGACTATCAAGTCGCCAACGGCGTGTGGGTATCCGGCTTCTTCGGCTCGGGCAAGTCGCATCTGTTGAAGATGCTGGCACTGCTGCTGGAGAACCGTGAAGTCAATGGCAGTACCGCGCTGGATCTCTTTCTGCTCAAGATCCATCAGGACGACGAACTGCTGCGCGCCAAGTTGAAACAGGCCGTTGCCATCCCGTCCAAGAGCATTTTGTTCAACATTGATCAGAAGGCCGACATCATCAGCAAGACCCAGGTCGATGCGCTGCTGTCGGTGTTCGTCAAGGTCTTCAATGAAACCCGCGGCTACTACGGCAAGCAGGGCTACATCGCGCAATTCGAACGCGACTTGGACGAACGTGACCAGTTCCAAGCATTCAAGGCGGCCTACCAAGCCCTGGCCAGCAAACCGTGGGAGCGGGGCCGGGAACAGGCCCTGCTCGAGTCCGGCAACATCGCCAAAGCCTACGCCGAAGTCACGGGTGAAGACGCCGCACATGCCAAGGGCATTCTGGACAAGTACCGCACCCAGTACAGCGTCTCCATCGAGGATTTCGGCAACCAGGTCAAGGCCTGGCTGGACCAGCAACCGGCCAACTTCCGCCTGAACTTCTTCGTCGACGAAGTCGGGCAGTACATCGCCGACAACACCAAGCTCATGACCAACCTGCAAACGGTGGCCGAGAGCCTGGCCACCAAGTGCCAGGGTCGGGCCTGGATCATCGTCACCGCCCAGGAAGACATGAGTGACGTGCTCGGCGACATGAGCAAGCAGCAGAGCAACGATTTCTCCAAGATCCAGGCCCGCTTCGCCAACCGGCTCAAGCTCACCAGCGCCGACGTGGCGGAGGTGATCCAGAAGCGTCTGCTGACCAAGAACGATGACGGTCGTCAGTTGCTGCGGGGCGTGTATGCGCAGCAGGCCAACAACTTCAAGACCCTGTTCGAGTTTGCCGATGGTGGTCAGCGCTATCAGAACTTCCGCGACGAAGAACACTTCATCTACGCCTACCCCTTCATCCCCTATCAGTTCCCGCTGTTCCAGGCCGCCATTCGCGGGCTGTCCCTGCACAATGGCTTCGAAGGCAAGGCCAACTCGGTTGGCGAGCGCTCCATGCTCGGGGTGTTTCGCGATGTCGCCATGGCGATCGAGAACGAATCGGTCGGGCAGTTGGCCACCTTCGATCGCATGTTCGAGGGCATCCGCAGTGCGCTGAAGGGCGGCGTCCAAAGCGCCATAAACGTTGCCGAACGCAACCTCAACGACGGGTACGCCGTGCGCGTGCTCAAGACGTTGTTCCTGGTCAAGTACGTCAAGGAGTTCAAGGCCACGCTGCGCAACCTTGGCGTGCTCATGCTGGAGCGCTTTGGCGAGGACATTCCTGCCCAGCACAAGAAACTCGAAGCCGCCCTCAATCTATTGGAACAGCAGACCTACATCCAGCGCAACGGCGATGTCTATGAATACCTGACCGACGAAGAAAAGGACGTCGAAGAGGAGATCAAGAACACCGACATCGAGAACGCCGACCTGTCCAAGGAGCTGGAAAAGCTGCTGTTCGATGGCGTCGTCAAGCAGCGCAAGATCCGTTACAGCAACGGGCAGGACTATCCCTATACCCGCAAGCTCGACGATCGCGTTCTCAGCCGCGAGCATGAATTGGCCATCCATGTCATCACGCCGCTGACTGATGGCTTTGACGATTCCGAAGGATTCCTCACGCAGCAACGCATGCAAAGCATGGGGCGCGACGAGCTGCGGGTGGTCATGCCGGCCGATGTGCGCTTCATGCAAGACCTGGCCATGCACAAGCGCACCGAGAAGTACATCCGCCAGAACAGCAACACCCAGCAAGAAGCCGTCAAGCGCATTCTCGATGCCAAGGGTTTCCAGAATACCGAGCGCCTGAACGATCTACAGGTTCGCGCGCGTGCACTTCTGGGCAAGGCCAGGCTCATCATCAACGCTGCGGACGTGGACATTGGCGGCGAGGATGGCCAGACCCGCGTGCTCAAGGGCTTCGAGCAACTGGTCCAGACTGCCTACCCCAACCTGCGCATGCTGCGCGACGACATAGCATTCGCGGAAGCCGACATCGGCAAGCACCTACGCATGGCCAAGGACGGCTTGCTGGCCAACGACGCTACCAGCCTCACCGAGCCTGAGCAGGAGTTGCTGGCCTTCATCCAGAGCAACGCCCGCGGAGGGGTGCGCACGACGGTCAAGAGTTTGATCGAACGTTTCGAGCGCAAGAACTACGGCTGGCACCACGCCGCCATCCTTTGCAACCTAGCGCTGCTGTGCGCACGAGGCAAGGTTGAGGTCCGCCAGGACAGCAATCCGCTTGAGGGCGATGCGCTGGAGCGCGGGTTGCTCAATACCCATGCCCATGCCTCCCTGGTGCTGGAGCCGCAGATCGAATTCAGCGCCTCGCAGGTGCGCACGCTCAAGGAATTCTTCGCCGAGTTCTTCGACAAGCCCGCCGCCAGCAACGAGGCCCGGGCGCTTGCCCACGAAGCCGTCAACGCGTTGAAAGACCTGGAAGTCGAATTGAGCGCCCTGCACGGACAAAAGGCGCAATACCCTTTCCTGGGCGCATTGGCGCCGGTGCTGACCACGTTGAAGGACTTGGCCAGCAAAAACCCGAGCTGGTTCCTCACGGATCTGGCCCGGGCTGAAGACGCCCTGCTGGACACCAAGGAGAACACCATCGACCCGCTGCGGCGCTTCATGCGCGGCCCGCAGAAGGCCATCTTTGACCAGGCAAGCCAATTGGTTGCCGAACAGGAAGACAACTTCGCCTACGTAGGCACGGTCGAAGTCGATGCGGTACGCGGTTTGCTTGATGACAAAAGCCCCTGGCAAGGCAACCGGCTGCAACAGCTCAAGCCACAACTGGATTCCCTGCAGCAAACCATCGACCAGCAGCTTGCCCAAGAGAAAGCGCAAGCCAGCGAGTGCCTCCTGGAGCTGGAACAGCGCCTGCAAGACGCAACGGAATTCGGCCTGCTGAACCCGACGGATCGCGAACGGCTCGCCAAACCCTTCGGCGAGGTCCGGCAGAGCATCCAGGCCCACAAGCGCATCGCCATGATCCGCGATCAGTTGCGCCGGTTCGAAGACGAGGACTACCCGCGGCTTCTGTTGCAACTGGAACAACTGGCCCGGCCTGCACCGCTCGATCCTGCGCCAGAACCCGCACCGACCAGCCCCGGCAGGGCAACTCCCCCGCCCGTACAAGTGCCCGAACCCAAGCTGGTATCGGCCCGCACCATCAAGGTCAGCTATCCCAAGCCGTGGCTGGCATCCGAGGCCGAACTGGACGACTACCTGCGCAAGCAGAGGGAAGCCTGGCTGAAGGAGATTCAGGCCGGCAACCGGGTGCAGATCTGAGGCTTTTCATGGACACCAGCAAACTCAAGAAATTCGCCCAGTTCGCACGCCGCAGCTTGCGCGAGCAAGTCAGCGCCAAGCTGGCCCAGGTGCTTTCACCGAGTAGTGCCGCTCGGCGCGAAAACCCGCAAGCCGTTAAGAAGCTGGAAGAAACCATTGCGCGAAGCGGTGGCCAGGGTCCAGTCATCGAGCGCGTGGCCTACACCTGGTTCAACCGCTTCTGCGCCCTGCGTTTCATGGACGTGAACCGCTACACGCGCATTGGCGTGGTGTCGCCAGCCGAGGGACAGTTCCAGCCAGAGATCCTGCTCGAAGCCAAGATGGGCCACCTCGACGAAGAAGTAGTCCCGCCCCAGACGCGCCAGAAAGTCGCGGATCTGCTGGCTGGCAAGTCACCCAGCCATGACGGCCAGGGCGAGGCTTATCGCCTGCTGGTGGTCGCCGCCTGCAATGCCTGGCATCAGGCCATGCCCTTCCTGTTCCAGCGCATCGACGATTACACCGAGCTGCTGATGCCCGACGACCTGCTCTCGGGCAACGCCATCCTGGCCTACACCCGCGAGGCCATGACGCCTGATGCCTGCAAAAGCGTGGAAGTCATCGGCTGGCTGTACCAGTTCTACATCTCGGAAAAGAAGGATGCCGTCTTCGAAGGGCTGAAGAAGAACCAGAAGATCACCCCGGAAAACATCCCGGCGGCCACCCAGCTCTTCACGCCGCACTGGATCGTGCGCTATCTGGTGGACAACTCGCTGGGCCGCCTGTGGCTACTCAACCGCCCTGCATCAAAGCTGGCCGAGCAAATGGCGTACTACATCCCACCGGAAAAGCCCGAAACCGATTTCCTCAAGATCAACGGCCCGCAGGACATCAAGGTCTGCGACCCGGCCTGCGGCTCCGGCCACATGCTCACCTACGCTTTCGACCTGCTCTACGCCATGTACGAAGAGGACGGTGTCGACCCGGCGCAGATCCCTGAGCTGATCCTCACCCACAACCTGTATGGCATCGAGCTGGACGAACGCGCGGGCGAACTGGCCGCTTTCGCGCTCAGCATGAAGGCACGCGCCCGCCAGCGGCGCTTTTTCAACAAGCGCATCAAGCCCAACATCTGCGTGCTGGAAAAGGTCAGCTTCGAGCGTGACGAGCTGGACGAGTACATGAGCGCCACAGGCCGCGACCTATTCACCCACGAACTGCGCGAAACCCTGCAACAGTTCAGCGAAGCCGACAATTTCGGCTCGCTGATCCGGCCCCAGTTGGCCAGCGCGGCCGATGCGCTGGTCACGCTGGAAACCAAGGACATGGGCGGCAACCTGTTCCTGGCCGAAACCCACCGCAAGGTGCTGACCGTACTGCGCATGGCCGAATACCTGAGCCCGCGCTATCACGTGGTCGTTGCCAACCCGCCGTACATGGGCGGCAAGGGCATGAATGGGCGGTTGAGCGCGTGGGCCAAGGAGAACTATCCCAGCAGCAAGTCCGACCTGTTTGCGATGTTCATCGAGCGCAACCTGGACATGGCATTGCCGGGGGGCGCAGTGGCGATGATCACCATGCAAAGCTGGATGTTCCTGTCGTCGTTCGAAGCTTTGCGCAGCCGCATCCTCAACCAGAACACCATTCTTTCCATGGCACACCTGGGGGCGCGGGCCTTCGACAGCATTGGTGGCGAAGTCGTGTCCACCACGGCCTTTGTGCTGGAGAACGCACACAAGCCGGACTATCGGGGCGCGTATCTGCGACTGGTGGATGGCAACTCGGAAGCGGAGAAGATGGAAATGCTGACCAAGGCTATCGAACAAGGAAGGACGAAATGATCAGCAAGCTGCACCTCAAAAATTTCATCGCCTTCACCGATCTGAGCATTGACTTCTCGCCAGGCATCAACATCGTCATTGGCGAAAACGGCACCGGTAAAACCCAACTGCTCAAGGCCATTCTGGCGCTAAGTGGGCAGGAAGCCCGTGGGGAAGCTGCTGACAAGCAACTCGCCCGCAAGCTGTGTCGCCTCTACCACCCGCTCAGCGGGCAGGTAGGCGGGCTGCGCCGCGCCGGCACAAGAGGGAAGTCAGTACTCAAAGGCACCTTTGAATCAGGGCAAGTGATCACAGCCAAGTTCTATGGCAAGGACACCGCAGCCAAGGTCACCGCTACCAGCGGTGATGCGCCGGCGCCCGCCATCTTCATTCCGACCAAAGAGGTGTTGTCGCTGGTGCGCGGCCTTACGGCTGAGCAGCCAGACCTGCCCACCATCGAACGCATCTTTGACGACGGCTATCTGGATCTGGCCAACCAGTTGGCCAAAGAAGGCACATCCGACCTGGACGCTAAAGTTCAACTCGATCCACGCTTTGCCAGCATCGTGCCTCGCCTGACCAATCTGATTGACGGGCAATACCTGCTGGAAAACGGCCGCTTCGTCTTCGAGGCTGGCCGCTACGTGGAGAAGGATGCTGCCACGCGCAGCAAAGCCCAGCACGCGCAGATGTACCAGGACAGCACCGAATGGAGATTCGTACCCAGCAGCAAGCAGCACCTATCCAGCGGCATGACGGCCGAGGGCTTCCGAAAAATTGGCGTGCTTCAGCGCCTCCTCAGCAATGGCAGTCTTAACCCGGGCACCACTGGTCCACTGCTGTGGGATGAGCCCGAATCCAACCTCAATCCCAAGCTGATGAAGGATCTGGTGCAGGTGCTATTGGAACTGGCCCGTAATGGACAGCAGATCATCCTTGCCACCCATGACTACGTCTTGCTCAAGTGGTTTGACCTGTTGATGGACAAGGGCAAGGGAGATCAGGTTGCCTTCCATCGCCTGTATCGCGATTCCGGCAATGATGATGTTCAGCGAGAAAGTCAGTCGGACTACGCCATTGTTGCTCGAAGCGCTATCAGCAGCGCTTTCGCAGAGCTATACGACGAAGACGTTAAGCGCGCACTGGGGAACGATTAATGCTGACCTACCGTGCCGAGGAAACTGCTGAACTTCTGTTTAGTTTCCCTGATGAATTGATTTGGAGCGAGCTGGATAAACAGGGCGTCAAGCTACCCGTGCGAATGAAGTTCGTTGATTTGGTGATTGAGCGTGATCAGGACATCCTGCTGGTTGAGATTAAGGATCCATCCCACTCGAAAAGCCAAGACAAAGACCGAAATGCATACTTGAAACGCCTGTCTGACAACTCCGTTCTAACGCAAGAGCTGACGCCTAAGGCACGTGACTCTTACCTCTACCTGCACCTGATGGAACGAGACAACAAGCCGTTCAAATACGTAGTCCTGCTTGGCCTGGATGCGTTTGACCCGGATCGCCAGAAAGCACTCATGTTCGGCTTCAAGGACCGCCTGCTGACTGACATCCGGGAGGAATCGTTCGAGGCATGGAAGCGCAAGCATATTGCTGACTGCGTAGTGCTGTCAGTTGAATCATGGAATCAGCAGTTTCCAGAGTGGCAGGTGCGACGCGAAGCGCCTGACGAAGCAGTTGCAGAGGCCATCCAATGATTGCCATTCACCTTAATCATCGTCAAATCAGCGACAGCCGCATCCGCACCCCGTTCAAGGACAGTTGGAAGCGTGATGTGCTGCGGGTCAAGGGCGGTGTTGCCGACTATTGCGTGATCGGCGAAATCGACGTGCAGGCCCAGCGCCAGTTCCAGAGCAGCTACCACTCGCCGAGAAAACCGTTCAAGCCGGTTCCGGATGGGTTCGAGATTGATTTTGGCCGCAAGGTGTTGCCGGCGGGAGAAGCAGAATGAGTCAGATTGCCAGAAATAAGAAAGACCAAGGCATGGAGCAGTTTTTTTTCCGAGCTTCCACAGGCGATTTCAAGAAAATCCCGGGGGATCCGATTGCGTACTGGACGAGTGACACGTTGCGCTCAATCTTCCAGGCGGGTGAAAGTATTGAAGAAATTGCTCCAGTGCGGCAAGGATTCCAGACTGGGGATAACGACAGATTTCTAAGATATTGGCATGAAGTCAGCATTAATAGCGTCGGATTTGGATTCTCAAGCCAGAATGATTTTAACGAATCAAATTCCAAGTATGCCCCATATAACAAAGGCGGGGAATTTAGGAAATGGTACGGAAACAATGATTACGTAGTTTTATTCAATAAGGGTAGCTATGAATTACTCAGCCAGCTCGGAAACAAGCTACCGTCTAGAAATTTATACTTTAAAGACTCCATCACTTGGTCGGCCCTTTCTTCAGGTAATTTTGGAGCTCGATATAATGGAGTCGGCTATACATTTAGCGCGAAAGGAGCCTGCGCATTTCCGAAGGGAAGTTATGAAAGGGATCTCGTTATTTCAATTTTTAATTCGTTAGTTTGCACGAAAGTTTTGGAATTCTTCAGCCCTACACTTGACTTCAATGTTGGGGCTTTAAGGCAGATCCCTCTGCCAGTGAATATTGATACAAAGACACGGCAGGACTTGAGTAGTTCATGTAAATCCAACATTGCAATTGGTCGCGTGGACTGGGATTCCCACGAAACCTCCTGGGACTTCGCCTCGCCGCCACTACTTCGCGCCGAACACCGCCAACCAACACTCAAGGCCAGCTACCAGAAGCTCCGCACCCACTGGCGCGAAATGGCGCTGGAAATGCAGCGCCTGGAGGAAGAAAACAACCGCGTCTTCATAGACGCCTACGGCCTGCAAGATGAACTGACGCCCGAAGTTCCGTTGAAGGAAATCACCCTCACCTGCAACCCGCACTACCGCTATGGCGGCGACAAGAGCGAAGAGGAGTTGGAAGCCCTGCTGCTGGCCGACTCCATGCGCGAGCTGGTGAGCTATGCCGTGGGCTGCATGTTCGGCCGCTACAGCCTGGACAAGCCGGGGCTGATCCTGGCCAACCAGGGCGACACGCTGGCTGATTACCTGGCCCAAGTGCCGCAGCCACGCTTTCCCGCCGATGAGGACAACGTGATCCCGCTGCTGGATGGCGACTGGTTCGCAGACGACATCACGCTGCGCCTGCGCCAGTTCCTGCGCGTGGCGTTTGGCGATGCGCATTACGAGGACAACCTGGCGTTCATCGAGCAGGCGCTCAACGTCAAGGGCAAGCGCAACTACGGCCTGCGCGATTACCTGCTGGGCGAGTTCTATGCCGACCATGTGAAGCGCTACAAGAAGCGTCCCATCTACTGGCTGTTCTCCAGCCCGAAGGGCAACTTCAATGCGCTGATCTATATGCACCGCTACCGCCCGGACACGGTGAGCGTGGTGCTGCGTTACCTGCGCGACTACCGCGAGAAGCTCACTACCGAGAAGGAGCGCCAAGCCGCCATCAGCATCAACCCGGCCAGCAGCCAGGGCGAAAAGACCCGTGCCTTGAAGGAGACCGAACGCCTGGGCAAGGTGCTGGCCGAACTGGAAGACTACGAGCGCAACGTCCTCTACCCATTGGCCACCCAGCAGGTGCAGATCGACCTGGACGACGGGGTGAAGGTGAACTACCTCAAGTTCGAGGGTGCGCTGAAGAAGATTCCGGGCCTGGCCGCGAAGGACGAGGACTGACATGAGCCAGGCCATCGAGCAGACCTTGTTGCAGCCGGAGGGCAAGACGCTGGAGTTCAAGCGCGACCTGTCCTCGCCGCGCAATGTGCTCAAGACGCTGGTGGCCTTTGCCAATTCGGCTGGTGGGCGGCTGGTGATCGGCGTGGATGACGACCGCCAGGTGACGGGCGTCGCCGACCCACTGGATGAAGAAGAGCGGATCTGCAACCTGATTGCGGATTCGATTGCGCCGCGCCTGCTGCCCAACGTGGAACTGGCCAGCATCGGCGAGCGCACGGTGCTGGTGGTCGAGGTGTTCCCCAGTAGTTCGCGCCCGCACTACCTGAAAGCAATGGGGCCGGAAAACGGCGTGTATGTGCGGCTGGGCTCCAGCAGCCGGCAGGCGGGGCCGGAGCTGATCGCGGAATTGCGCCGTTCCGCGCAGGGTGTCGTCTTCGACGAAATGCCCATGCCGGAACTGGATCCGGAGGATCTGGACCTGGAAGCGGCGCAGCGGCTGTTCGGGCCGGAACGCAAGCTGGACAACAAAGCCCTGACCACCCTCAAGCTGCTGCGCCGCGAGCAGGGTCGGCTGGTGCCCACGCAAGGTGCCGTGCTGCTGTTCGGCAAGGCACGCAAACAGTATTTCCCGGATGCCTGGGTACAGTGCGGGCGCTTTCGTGGCCGCGACAAGGTGGAGATCTTCGACCAGGCGGAGATCCACGAGCACCTGCCCGATGCCGTGACGGCGATCGAGCTGTTCCTGAAAAAGCATGCGTTCAAGACCGCCCAGTTCGGCGCAATGCGCCGCGAGGATGTCTGGAGCATCCCCCTGACCATCCTGCGCGAGGCCATCGTCAATGCGCTGGTGCACTGCGACTATTCCCAGCGGGGCACGCCGATACGCATTGCCTTCTTCGACGACCGCATCGACATCGAAAGCCCCGGCATGTTGTTGCCTGGCATGACCGTGGAAGACATGAAAAGCGGCGTCTCCCGCATCCGCAACCCCGTGATTGCCCGCGTGTTCCGCGAGCTGCATTTGATCGAGCAGTGGGGCAGCGGGGTCAGGCGCATTTTTGCCGAGGCCGCCGAGCAGGGCTTGCCCGAGCCCGCCATCACCGAGATTGCCACCGGATTGCGGCTGAGCATTTACCTGCGAGAGCCGGTGCGGATCGACGTGGGGGGCCCGGAGCAAAAAGGGGCCCAGTCAGGGGCCCAGTCAGGGGCCCAGTCGGATAAAATACTGAAACTGCTTGCCGCCGGGGCCCTGTCTGCCAATGCCCTGGTGGCAGGCCTGGGGTTGAAGTCCAAGACCGGGGCCTTCAAACGCACGATCAAGGAACTGTTGGACCTGGGGTGGATTGCCTACACCCTGCCGGACAAGCCCGATAGCCGGTTGCAGCAATACCGTTTGACCGAGCAGGGCCAGCAAGCTCTGGCACGACAACCTCATGCATCCCAGAGAACAACGACAAGGAATCAGGACGTTGGCTGACCCCAGAATCATCCAGGCGCTGACCAGCCTGTTCGACAAGCAACGTATCGTGTTCTGGTACGACACGCGCCGGGAATTCCGGGGCGAGTTCGAAACACTGGATCTGCCTGACGTGGAGAAGATCGAACTGGCCAACAATGAGTTCGGCGTGAAGTACCGCGTCCTGCGTGAGCAGACGGAGCAGAAGTTCCTGCTTTACCGGGAGGGGCCCGAGCCTGCCCATCTGGACAACTGGCTGCTGGACGTGCAGTTGGCAAGCGGACGCACCTTCCAGACCGATCAGGTGGCCTTGTGGCTGGCGGAGTTGGGGCTGGGGCCGAACGATTACGCACTGCTGGAGGAACACAAGGCTTTCTTCGAGTCCGCCAAGCGGCGCGAAGCCTTGCTGAAGCTGCTGCAGCCGGGCGATTCGCAGCCGCAGTTGCAGCGCAAGATGCTGGCCGTGTGCGCGGGCTGCGAGCCCCGTCTGGATGTCATCCTGGAAACCCTGCTGGCCGAATTGGCCCAGGAGGGCGATGCACGCATCAAGCTGGTCGAACACTCCAGCCTGAAGGGCTACCTTTGGGAGCAGATGAAGCGCGCCTATGGCTACGACTCGCAGCAGCCGGGCCTGCAGGACTTTGTCATCGAGCTGTTCAAGAACAGCTTCCTGACCGGTATTGATTCTTCCTGCGCCAGCACCTTGTCCGCCGAGTCGCTGGTGTTCCTGCGCCGCTGGAAAGACAGCCGCTCGCACAAGGCCAGTTTCGAGGCGCTGTCCGGGCGGTGTGCCGAGATCCTGCAAATCGACGAGAAACTGCAGGCGCTGGACTATCGCCAGTTGGCAGATCTGGATTACTTCGAGCTGATCGACTGCAAGATTCTCAGCGAGTTGGTGCATGCGGTGGTGGCCCGCACCATCACGGCCGCCGATGTGGAGCGATGGGTGCGCCAGCGCCGACAGAGCCATTGGTTCGAGAACTTCGAACATGTGTATCTGGCGCTGGAACACGCCGCCCAGTTCATGCATCTGCTGGACATGACACAACTGGACATGACGTCATTGGCCGACGGTGTGCGCAAGTACGCGGCCACCTGGTTCAGGCTGGATCAGCGCTATCGCAAGTTCATCTATCACTTGCGCGAGTCCGGCCAGGCGTCGCTGCTTGGACAGCTGGCGACGCGTGTCGAGAACCTGTACAGCACCAACTATCTGACCCGCCTCAACAATCAGTGGCAACAGCATGTGGATGTCGCGCAGCATTGGAAGGTGGATTCGGTACCCCTGCAACGCGACTTCGCCAAACGCCATGTCCAGTCTTTCCTGGAACGCAAAGCCAAGGTTTGCGTGCTGATTTCCGATGCCTTCCGCTACGAGGTGGGCGAAGAACTACAAAGCCTGATCCGGCAGGAAGACAAGTACGAGGCCGACCTGGAGCCGATGCTGTCCATGTTGCCCAGCTACACGCAACTGGGCATGGCGGCACTGTTACCCAACACATGCCTTGAATTGGCCGATGGCGACAGCGGTGATGCACTGGTCGATGGCCAGAGCGCACAGGGTTCTGCCAACCGGCGCAAGATACTGGCCGCTGCCATACCAAGCTCAACGGTGGTGCTGGCCAAGGACGTGCTGGCCATGGGCAAGGAGGAGTCGCGTGCATTGGTACGCGACCATGATGTCGTCTATGTCTATCACAACCTGATCGACAAGACCGGCGACACACGTGATACCGAAGAGCGCGTGTTCGCCGCTGCACAGGGGACGCTGGAAGAGCTGATCCGGGTGATCAAGAAGCTGTTCAACGCCAATGCCAGCAATCTTCTGCTGACTGCCGATCACGGGTTCATCTATCAGCACCACCCTCTGCAGGAAAGCGACTTCCTCAGCAGCGAACCAGAGGGTGAACAGATTCTCTATCGCGACCGGCGATTCGTGCTGGGCAAGGGGCTGCGCGAGGGTGCGGGTTTCAAGACCTTCCAGCCCGCGCAGTTGGGACTGGACGGCACGTTGGAAGTCCAGATTCCAAAATCCATCAACCGCCTGCGGCTCAAAGGTTCCGGCAGCCGGTTCGTGCATGGTGGGGCCACCTTGCAAGAGGTGGTGATCCCGCTGCTGCATATCAACAAGAAGCGCCAGAGCGATGTCGGGCGCGTGGAGGTGGATTTCATCGGTGATGGGGGCAAGACCATCACCACGGGACAGTTGGCCGTGGTGCTGTACCAGCGTGAAGCCATCACGGAGAAACGCCAGCCCCGGCGTCTGCGTGCAGGCCTGTACACGCTCGCGGGTGAGTTGATCTCCGATCAGCATGAGCTGTTGTTCGACTTCGCCTCGGATAATCCGCGCGAGCGGGAGTTGCCGGTACGCCTTCTGCTCAGCCGCAAGGCGGATGCAGCGAACAACCAACAGGTTGAGCTGCGGCTCGAAGAACCCGTCGAGGGTACTTCGCATTACACCAAGTACAAGGCGGTGCGCTACACCATTCGCCGATCCTTCACCAGCGAATTCGATTTCTAGGCGAGAACGGCCATGACCCTGCTCGATGACAAGATCAACCAGCATTTCGCCAGCCTGGTGGTGCGCAAGGATTTGGTGAAGGCCGTCAAAGGCAATGCCATCGTGCCAACTTACGTGCTGGAGTACCTGCTGGGTCAGTACTGCGCCACCAATGACGAGGCAACCATCCAGACAGGCATCGATACGGTCCGGGAGATCCTGCGCAAGCACTATGTGCACCGCAATGAGGCTGGCCTGGTGCGCTCAACGATCAAGGAAAAGGGCCGGCACAAGGTGATCGACCGCATCAGCGTCTCGCTCAACGACAAAGATGACGTCTATGAGGCCGAGTTCGCCAACCTCGGCATCAAGAAGGTATTGATCGACTCAGGTACGGTGAAATCGCACCAGAAATTGCTGGTGGGTGGCGTCTGGTGCATTGCCGATCTCGAATACGAATACACCGAGGACAAGTCCGCCTCGCCCTGGATACTGGCCTCGCTCAAGCCCATCCAGATATCGCGCTTTGATCTGGACGGGTACCTGGAAGCTCGCCGGCAGTTCAGCACGGACGAGTGGATCGACCTGCTGATCCAGAGCATCGGCTTCAACCCGCAGATGTTCGGCAAGCGCAACAAGCTGCTGCAACTGATTCGCCTGATCCCGTTCTGCGAACGCAACTACAACCTGATCGAACTGGGGCCCAAAGGCACGGGCAAGTCGCACGTGTACTCCGAGTTCTCACCACACGGCATCCTGATCTCGGGAGGCGAGGTCACGGTTCCCAAGCTGTTCGTACACAACGGCACCGGCAAGCTCGGGCTGGTGGGTTACTGGGACGTAGTGGCCTTCGACGAGTTCGCCGGAAAGCAGAAGCGCGTGGACAAGGCGCTGGTGGACATCATGAAGAACTACATGGCGAACAAGTCGTTCTCTCGTGGCGTGGAAACGCTCGGGGCCGAAGCGAGCATGGTGTTCGTCGGCAACACCGACCATACCGTGCCTTACATGCTCAAGCACAGCGATCTGTTCGATCCGTTGCCTGAGAAATTCCACGATTCCGCCTTCCTCGATCGCATCCACAGCTACATCCCGGGCTGGGAGGTAGACGTGATTCGTGCAGAGATGTTCTCTGCGGGCTATGGGTTCGTGGTCGACTATCTGGCCGAGATCCTGCGCTCGCTGCGCAGCCACGATTATTCGGACCGCTACAAGGCGCTGTTTACGCTGGGTGACGATATCTCCACGCGAGACCGCGACGGCATCAACAAGACCTTCTCAGGACTGATGAAGCTCTTGTTCCCTGACGGGCAGGCGGGCGATGCCGAGATCGAAGAGGTCTTGCGTTGTGCCATCGAAGGGCGAAAGCGGGTCAAGGACCAATTGCTGCGCATCGATGCGACCTATCCAGAAGTGCGTTTTGCCTATTCGGATGCGGCTGGGCAGCAACGCCTGGTGCATACGCTGGAGGAAGACGAGTACCCACACCAGTATCACCGCCGTGTGGCGGTCGATGATTCGGCCGAGGCAATAGCCGGCGCGCAGGGCGCTTCAGCAGCGGTCGAGCCATCTCAAGGCGTGCCGGCAGTCGAGCAGCCACCTCGCTCAAAGACCACTGACAACCCCTTGAAAGAGCAGCACCTGGTTTTTCAGGAGAACCAGCGTGGCGTGAGCTTTGACAGCTTGTTCGGCGCGTATCTGGCTGGAGCCAAGCGGATCGTCGTGACCGACCCTTACTTACGCATGTTCCACCAGCTCCGCAACCTGATGGAACTGATGGAAACCGTCAGCAAACTTCATGGCCCCGAGGATGAAGTCGCTGTGCATGTCGTCACCGTCGAAGACGAATTCAACGGGGATCGCCAGACGGAAAATCTGCAGAAGATCGCGGATGCCTGCGCGACTGTCGGCATTCAATTCACTTGGGCCTACGATACCAGCGGCACCAAACATGACCGGGACATCACCACGGACCATGGGTGGAAAATCGTTCTCAGCCGCGGCCTGGATGTATTCCAGCGCTTCGAACTGAACGACACTTTCAATTTTGCTAACCGGCTTCAGCAACATAGGCAATGCAAGGAGTTCAACGTCACCTATGTGCGTCTTTGATGGATTGATCACGCCTGCTTAAGATCGAGCATGGCCGACTTGCGCCGCATATGTCGCTTCAGGCTTGAGCATGCTGCCGCATGTTCTGGTCCGATGAGTTGGATCACCCACTCGAACTGGTGATCCCATACCTGCATCCTTGCAAGTCGCAGTGCCTGTAGCGTTGCATGTGCCAACGCGTCATGACCTAGCAAGGTGTTTACCGCTTGATAAGCAAGAATATCGATGGTAGTCACCAGCTTCAACTGTTTAAAGCGCTCGTAAGCGATCCGCGTTGCTTTCTTCTCGTCGATAGCAACTGGGAAGCCTTTGCTATATGCATATGCGAGTGTAGCTGCCTCGCCATCCCCTAGAGAGGTTGAAGTATGGCCAGCGACCATATCGAAAAAGTGCTGCAGCGACGGGCCGGAGAGTTCCTCCACCCTCAGCACTTGATCACTGATCAACTTAGCTAGTAAAGCGGGTTCTGAGCGGTCGTTGGCAACACCTTGGCCAATCTCCCGTACGACATTTCCCGTCACGAAAGGAACGGCAGGTAGGGCTTGCAAGATTGCACTTGCATTCCCAGTGGCCAATAGGTTGATGATGACACTGGCGTCTAGGACGACAGCCTCATCCCGATCATTGAGGCAACTTGAAAAGGTCATCTATCTCATCCTCTTCGGCCTCATCAAGTAGCTCCCGAACCTTTCTTCGATCGAGCTTCAGCATTTCTGCCATCTGCCCCTCACTAATCAGATCCTTTTTCCACGCCTCGATGGCCAATAGGAAAAGCCGAGACGATTGCGTTCCATCCGTCGGCACGGGATCATGTGCCTGCGAGCCGAGGACTTGCCGAGCCTGATCGTCGGTGATGCCACCGTTATCCATGAACCAATCCCAGGTGCCCTTTTTCGTCAATGCGAGTTCTTCAAGACGTAGCACTATTGCTTGCCGAGAGACGCCGAAGAAATTGGCTAATAAAATGATGTGCCTGCGCGTCAGATGCGTTGAGCCAATGGTCAACTCTTTGAACTTCTCCATAACGGCACGAGCCGGCATCATGAATGCGCTGGCGAAGGCATTCGCGTATCGCTCCTCACGAGAGTTTTCGTACTTCTCATCCTGATAAACCTCTGGCCGACGACGCGTTGCGACGAAATGGCCAAGTTCATGGGCACCAGTCAGGGTCCGGCGGTCTTTCCGGTGGCCGGCGTTGATCAGCATGCAGGCACCCACAGCAGTGTCAAAAGCAAACAAGCCTGACACCTTTGGATCAAGTTTTCTTGCATAAACGCGCAATCCCAGTTGTAACTCCAGAATTGCCAATAGGTTCTGTACTGGTCCTTCGCCTAGTCCCAGCCAGGTTCGTAAACTTTGTGCGTCGTGCTCTGCTTGCTTGCGAACGTCACCGGGAAGAATAACTTTTTCTACTGGATAGTTGTAAGGCTTCTGGATACCCAGAATGTTTTCAAGCTCTACTTCGGCTTTCACCAGATCGTTTAGAACCTGTGCTGCGTTCTCGATGCCCGCATCATTCGTCTCAGGAAGGGATCGAAAGCGCGGGACCAGATCTACGTGCACAGCTTCTCGGCGCAACAGGGAATTGGCGGAGATACCGTAACAACGGCTTAGTGCCTGAATTTCTTCGAGTCTGGCCGAACGCTGCCCTTTTTCAATGGAGACAAGCGTGGTGCGGGCGACACCCACAGCTTTGGCAGCAGCATCTTGAGTGATGTTTGCCGTCTCTCGTGCAATCTTCAATCGTTCGCCCAGCTCTAGCGGGCTTAGTTCATGGTTTGGTTTATTCATGATGCTTTATCTATCCATTGCCTCACGAACGACGTTGGCCCGAGATCGTCAGTGAATGCCGACCATTCCATAGCATGTTGTTGCAAAAAACGATCAAGGTTCTGCTGCACGGACACCGGTGAAATTTCCAGAGAAAGCGCCAATTCACTCGTTCTTCGGCGCTTGACTAATTCGTATTGCATAGAGCTTCTAAGTTCCGCAAGGTGTTCAAAATGCAGTACTCCTGCGATCGAGTACTCTCGCAGAGCTGGCGTGAAGGCCTTAAAGCTTTCAACTGCGCCGGCCTCCCAGGTGGCAGCTTGTAACGATTCCCACACATAGGTTTCCGGTGCCTCGATCAAACCGGCTGCGTGAACGCTCAAACGACGTAGCGTACATGCCGCGCATACACCACATTGACGCCTTTTGCCCAAGACAGCCACCTGCCGAGACTGCTGCCAGCACGACCTGGTCGCCTCCCAGCGTGCATCGGCACCACAGTTGTCGACAAATTCGCGGAGTGTTTCCCCTTTCGTCGCCCACAAGCGAGGAAATTCATACTTCAGCTTGTAGCCCAGCAAAGCGTGGATGAAACGCTCCATCAATGCCGTGAAAACTGGATGGCTCCGATAATCCTCATGGCCATGAGCAACAGGCAGAAGGACGGGGGCGAGAGCGCCCTGCCCGCTTTCTGGGACGATGGCCGATGGCGCATCAATCAAATAGGCCGCGAGTGCTGATACCACGCTAAATTTGAAGCCCCGACTGCGCGCGCTGTTTTCTGAGTTTCTCCCGCCGTCGATCTTCACGGCATAGGGAAGCGCCATGAAAGGAATCCTAAGGCGCTCTTTTTTTGAAATATCTTGTTGGCTGCCTCCCACGCGTAAACGTACCAAACGGTTCCCAAGACGCTTTCCTTCCAGCCCGGCGACTGCGCATGAATCCATTCCTTCGCTGTACGCGATAACAGCTTCCGCGTTGGCAGGAAATATCATTCGGTCTTGGCGTGGGGGCTCCGCAGACACTTTGCGCGTACGAAAATCGAATTGCCAATCGTCCCCGGTAAGGAGGTTCAATGCGTCTATCAGCGCCCGCCCTACTGATTTATCAGACCATCTGCATGGGTCATGAACAGGGATATGGACCAAGAATTTTCGCCCCCAATTCATTGAGCTGCGGGCGAGGCTTCGATCGCAAAACTCCACTGCTGCAGCTACAACGAGGGCGTCGTAAACAGTAGATTGCCATTTGCGTGACGAAAATGACTCGAGGATATCGAGATCGAACTTGATGTTCTGATCGATCCGACAGGCAACCGCACCTTTACACCGACGGGAACCAGGTTCGACCACGTCGACAACGAGTTCCTTGAGTGGCAATGCGCTCGTCATAGCGGAACTCCTTCATCGATTTGCGTATGCTTCTTCAGATGTTGCGTTTTGGCAGATCCAGGGGACGCAAGCATTGAACCCAATTGGATTTCTGACAGGCTGGAGATTGCACTATGGATCCGCTTGCTTACATGACTAGCTCGTCGTTGATTTGATTCCCGAAGGTAGTGCTCTTCAACAGATCTTGCATTTGCGAATCCTCTCATTTTGGCCGCAAGTCCTACGACCTCATGAAAAGCGTCAAGCCCAAATTTGCCCTCTTTGATCAGTACAACGCCCCATTCCACTGCATCCCGTCCAAACACGGATCCAGCCGCCAAGGCCCTTGCCTCCTCTAGCTCCTGCAGGGCGATCTCTCGAAGTCCCAAAGAGTTGTCGCGGCCAGTGAAAACAGCCTTCAAAGCATCTATCAACGACCACTTGACCTCATTCTTGAAATCGCTCGCGAGCGCATTCGTTGCAGCCTCCGCAACCTGCTCGTCAGCATAGACATGCTGATCTCCCCGCATAGCCAGCGCTTTCCATGGCTTTCGCATCGGCAAACTTCTGTGTGGCCCATCGCTCATAGATCTGACCTCCGGTTTGTCAGATTATAATGATAAAAATCAGACAATGTCAAATCCGGCTGAGACGAAGGGCAAGGGAATGGACTCAAGGGTCAACGGCGCTATTCAGAAAAGGAAAAGGCTGCCAACGCCCCGGATGGACTCACACCACCAGATTTGCCGACGGCGCCAACCCGTCAATGTAATCCGCCCACGCCTGCAACATCTCCCGCCGCTGTTCGGCGTACTCGGCGCGGTTGTAGACACCGCGCACGCCGCCGATGGTGTGGTTCAGCGCCTTTTCCACCACATCCGAAGGCCAGCCCTGTTCGTGCAGCAATGTCGATGCCGTGCGCCGCAGGTCGTGGATGGTGAAGGCGGGGATCTCCTGCCCCTGCAATGACACCTTCAGCGCCTGGTTCAGCGCATTGTTGGCGAAGGGCTTGGCCAGAGTGCCGCGCCCCGGCAACACCCAGTCGCTGCTGCTGGCCAGCGGCTTGAGTTCCTTGAACAGCGTCTGCGCCTGGGTGGACAGGTAGACGATGTGCGGCTTGCCGGTCTTGGAGTTCTCGACCGGGATGTGCCATTCGCCTACGTCCACATGCACGTCTTTCCACTGTGCCAGCATCAGCTCGGACTTGCGCACCAGGGTCATCAGGATCAGTTGGAAGGCGATCTTGAATTGGCGGCGGATGTTGGAGGTCTGCATGGCGCGCAGGAACTGCCGGATTTCGTCCGGCTTCAGCGCCCGGTCGCGGGCGGCGGCGCGGTAGACGTGCCGCATCGGCAAGGCCATGACCGGGTTGGCCTGGATCAGGCCGCAGGTCAGTGCGTAGTCGAACATGCGCTTGAGCAGGCCACGCACCTGACCAGCAGCGGCGTCGAAGCCTTGCTCCTTCTTGCGCCAGATGACGCTGCGCACGTCCTCGGCGGTAATGTCCCGGACCGGCTTGCTGCCGATGTGCGGCAGGATGTCCTTCTCCAGGTAGCGCTGGGGCATGGTCACGTCCTTACGGTCGCGTGCTTGGATGTCCCTGAAGAAGCGCTCGGCGAACTCGGCCACGGTGGCGTCTTCTGCTCTAGCCACTTTCTCCTGCTGCTTCTTCTTTGCCGGCGACTCTCCCATCGTCACTTGCTGGGCTGCCTCATCCCGCTTCAGGCGAGCGTTCTTCAGCGTCAGCGCGGGGTACTTGCCCAGCGTCAGCTTCTCGTACTTGCCATTCAGCCGATAGCGATAGCGCCAGACGATGCCCCCGGTCGGGAACACTTCCACATGAAGCCCCCGGTCGTCGGTGACCGTGTAGGTCTTGTCCTTGGGCTTGAGCGCCTTGAGTGCGGTGTCGGTCAGCGCCATCTCATCCTCCGTATGTCCAAGTAGGAGGAAGAAAGCAATCATCCAGCTACTTGGAACTAAACTTGGACATAAAAGTGAGTGGCTTTGACTGTATCACCGAATCCGTTAGTAGACAATAATACCTTAATTTATGCGGCTTACAGGCACATCGGCAGACTTCAGTGGACGTCCTTGGACCCCACCTCACTTCCCGATGCAGAACCGCGAAAAAATCACGCCCAGCAGATCATCGCTGCTGAACTCCCCGGTAATCGAGGTCAACGCCTCGTGCGCCAACCGCAATTCCTCGGCGAACAGATCCAGCACCCGATCGCTTTGCGCCGCATGCCCGGCCGCCAGTTCCAGATGATTCGCCGCCGTCAGCAGCGCATGGATATGCCGCTCGCGCGCCAGATAAGGTGATTCCGCCGAGGGATTCCATCCGGCGATCGCCAGCAGTTCGCGCTTCAATGCGTCCAGGCCCTGCCCGGTCCTGGCCGACACGGGCAGCCGCTTGGCGCCCGCGGCCTGGGCCTGTCCGATCTGTCCGTCCTCGACCAGGTCGATTTTGTTCACCACTTCCAGCACCGGGGTGCGCGGCGGCAGCCGCGAGGTGATGGCGGCGTCGAGTTCGGGGCCCGGGCGCGTGGCATCGAGCAGGTGCACGATGACGTCGGCCTTGCCGATCTCGGCCCAGGTGCGTTCGATGCCGATGCGCTCGACGGTGTCCTCGGTCTCGCGCAGGCCGGCGGTGTCGACCACGTGCAGGGGCACGCCGTCGATGTCGATCTGTTGCACGACCTTGTCGCGCGTGGTGCCGGCGATGGGGGTGACGATGGCGGCGTCGAAGCCGGCCAGCGCGTTGAGCAGGCTGGACTTGCCGACGTTGGGCTGGCCGGCCAGCACGACGTGCAGCCCTTCGCGCAGGATGGCGCCCTGGCGCGCCTGCGACAGTAGCCGGGCCAGGTCGGCCTGGATCGCGGCCAGGGTTTCGCGGGCCTGGTATTTCTCCAGGAACTCGATCTCTTCCTCGGGGAAGTCCAGCGTGGCCTCGACCAGCATGCGCAGGTGCACGATGCGGTCGGCCAGGCCGTTGACCTCGGCCGAGAACACGCCCGTCATCGAAGCCGCCGCGCTGCGGGCGGCTGCCTCGGACGACGCGTCGATCAGGTCGGCCACGGCCTCGGCCTGGGCCAGGTCCATGCGGTCGTTCAGGAAGGCGCGACGGGTGAACTCGCCGGGTTCGGCCAGCCGCATGCCCATCTCCATGCCCGCCTGCAGGCAGCGCGCCAGCAGGCGCCGCAGCACCACCGGCCCGCCATGGCCCTGCAGTTCCAGCACGTGTTCGCCGGTGTAGGAATGCGGCGCGGGAAAGGACAGCGCGATGCCTTCATCGATGATCCCGCCGTCGGCATCGCGAAAAGGCAGGTAGTGCGCATGGCGCGGCACCAGCGCGCGGCCCAGCAGCGCCTGTATCAGTCCATCGAGCGGCTGGCGCGCCGACACGCGCACGACACCGATCCCGCCGCGTCCGGCGGCGGTGGCGATGGCGACAATGGGATCCTGGTCGGAAATCATGGGCGAAGTTCGGAAAAGGCGGCGAAGCCCGTCCCCGCACTGTAAAACAAAAGGCCGTCCCGGTTTCCCGGAACGGCCCGACAAGCGCGCAGGAGACTCCTACCGATTGTTTTTTGTGATGAACCACTGCTGCGCGATCGACAGGCAGTTGTTCACCACCCAGTACAGCACCAGGCCCGCGGGGAAGAAGAACATCATGCCGCCGAACACCAGGGGCATGATCATCATGACCTTGGCCTGCACGGGATCGGGCGGCGTGGGGTTGAGCTTCATCTGCAGGAACATGGTGGCCATCATCAGCGCCGGCAGGATGAACCACGGGTCGGGCGAGGCCAGGTCATGCACCCACAGGATCCAGGGCGCGCTGCGCATTTCCACGCTGGCCAGCAGCACCCAGTACAGCGCGATGAACACCGGCACCTGGACGATCATCGGCAGGCAGCCGCCCACCGGGTTGATCTTCTCGGTGCGGTACAGCTCCATCATCGCCATGTTGAGCTTCTGGCGGTCGTCGCCGAACTTCTCTTTCAGCGCCTGCATGCGCGGGGCGACCTTCTTCATCCGCGCCATGGACTTGTAGCCGGCGGCCGATAGCGGGAAGAACACCGCCTTGATGATGACGGTCAGCGCGACGATGGTCCAGCCCCAGTTGCCCAACAGCTTGTGCAGCCAGGTCATCAGCAGGAACAGCGGCTTGGCGATGATGGTCAGCCAGCCGTAGTCCACCACCAGGTCCAGGCCCTGGGCCACGGCGGCCATGGCGGACTGGTCCTGCGGGCCGATCCACAGCTTGGCGTCGACGGTGTTGCCGGTGCCGGGAGCCAGCGTGCCGACGGGTTCGATGGCGCGCACGGCGTACAGGTTATTGCCGACCTTGGACATGTCGTAGGTGCGGGCCACGCCTTCGGGCGGCACCCAGGCCACGGCGAAGTAGTGCTGGATCATGCCCAGCCAGCCGTCGTTGGCCGACTTGTTGAACGATGCCTTGCCCTTCTCGATGTCCGAGAACGTGACCTTCTGGAACTTGTGCTCGGCGGTATAGATGGCCGGGCCGGTGAAGGTGCTGTAGAAATGGCTTTCGCCGGGCGGCTTGTTGCCGTCGCGGGTCAGCTGGAAGTAGAGCGAGGGCGAGACGGGCTCGGTACCGACGTTGGCCAGGTTGTGGCGCACGTCGATGGCGTACTGGCCCTTGTGCAGGGTGAAGGTCTTGATCAGCTTGACGCCGCCGCTCTCGGCCTCGAACGAGATCTCCAGCTTGTCGCCGGCCAGTTCGCGCGCCGGGGTGGTGACGTGGAAGGGCGTGCGGTGCGTCGGGAACGACGCGCCGTTGGCCGCGCCGACCACGCCGCTTTGCGCGAGGTAGACGCGCTGCGCGGAATCGTCCAGCAGCACGGTGGGGTGCTCGTGGTCTTCGATGTCGGCGTGCTTGAGCAGTTCGGCCTTGACGATCTGCGCGCCAACGGTGTCGAAGGTCAGGCGCAGCACGTCGGTGGTGACGACGATTTTCTCGGCGGGCGCGGGCTGCTGGGCCTGCGGCGCGCTACCGGGAACGGCGTCTGTGCCGGCCGCGGGCGTGGCCGCCGGCGTCGCGGACGGCACGCCGGCCTGGTCGGGCTGGGCCTGCGGAGCCTGCGCGGTCGCCGTCTTGGCGGGGGTGGAGCCGAACATCGAGGGATGTCCGTTGTACTTCTGCCAGCCATCCCACAGGAAAAGCAGGGATAGCGAGAAGATCATCCAGAGGATGGTGCGTTGCATGTCCATGGACGGATAGTTCCAATCGTCGTCGCGGCAAAGTCCGCTAGTGTAGCAAGGCCCCCCCCTACGCGCTTACGCGCGCCCCGAATGGTGGGCCCCCCAAGCCGCTACGCGGCAGCCCCCCGAGGGGGCCGGGACCCGCCTTGGGGCGGCCCGGCGCCGGGTCCCGTGGGGGCGATGCGGGTGGACCGGCAAAGCCGGATCCACCGCATCCTGGGTCTGTTTCGTTTCTTCCTACCGGTTTCCTCTTATCCAAAACGCCAGTCGTCGCCAGCCTGGTTTTACCCCAGGGCACAGCGGATCCGGCTTTGCCGGTCCGCCAGTGCCGCCCCCTGGGGGGCGCGCGTCAGCGCGTAGGGGGGGGACCATGTCCAGTCCGCCTTGGGCGTAGGGGTGGCAGCGGCAGATGCGGCGCAGGCCCAGATAGGTGCCGTGGATAGGGCCATGGCGGTCGATGGCTTCCATCGTGTAGGCGGAGCAGGTGGGGGTGAAGCGGCAGGACTGGCCGATCCAGGGGCTCAGGAAGTACCGGTAGAAACGGATGGGCCAGATCAGCAGGCGGCGCGGGAGCGTCGAGCCGGTTGGCAGCGCGTTGCTATGGGTTTCCGTCACGATGGGCCCCTGTTGCGGGAAATACGCCCGCCTTCGGCCGTCCGTCCGGTCTAGCCGGGGCGGTTCGCCTTCATTGCCCGGGCCAGGTGAGCGTCGATTTCCTGCCTGGCCTGGCGCTTGAGTTCGGTCAGCGAGCACGAAGGAATGCGGGCGTGCAATCTGAAGACATAATCGCCGGCCGGCAGTTCCGCGCGTCGCAGCCGGAAGGCCTCGCGCGCGACGCGTTTCAGGGCGGCGCGGCTGACCGACAGCGGGGCGTAGCGCTTGCCCACCACCAGGCCCAGCCGGGGCTGGGCCGACGGCGCCATGCTCAAAACAAAAAGCGCCCCTCTTGCAAGGCGGCGCCCTTTCAGCGCAGGAGCGAATTCCGCCGGGCTGCGCAACCGCGCGGTGCCGGGAAACGACGCGCGCGGATTCAATGCTGTAACGCTGCGTGGCCGGCCTGTACGACGGCCGGCACTGCCGTCAGATGGCCAGGCGTTTGCGGCCCTTGGCGCGGCGGGCGTTGATGACGGCGCGGCCGCCACGGGTCTTCATGCGCACGCGGAAACCGTGGGTACGCTTGCGGCGGGTGACGGAAGGTTGGTAAGTACGTTTCATGACAGTTCCTGAGTTCCGGTATGGGTATGAAAGCCGCCCCGGAAGCTTGCGCAGTCCCGGCCTGCGTGCGGCCCGGCAAAGCTTGAAGTTAAGCGCGCGCGAAGCCCGGCATGCATCCTTGGAAAGACTGCCAACCCAGGGTCTTGGATTCAGCCCGAATCTCTTCGTGAAATTCGGAAAGCCCTCCATGGTGTCAAATAAATCCAATGTTGTCAATCAGTTAGGCGCGGCGCAGCCGGGATGGAGCGGGCGCGCCTGTGGATAACTTCCGCCCGGAGGAGTAGAATCGGAGGTTTCGGGATCGGCCACTAGAACATCCTTCGCGCCCCCTGTCCTGCGTGGGCGCACCGGTCCTATTAGCGAGATTCATGGAAGATTTTTGGCAAACCTGCGCCCAGACGCTAGAGCAGGAACTCACTCCTCAGCAGTACAGCGCCTGGATACGTCCCCTCGTCCCGCTCGCCTTCGATGAAGCCGAGGCGGTGCTGCGGGTCGCGGCGCCCAATCGTTTCAAGCTCGACTGGGTGCGCAGCAATTTCTCCGGCCGTATCGAATCTCTGGCGGCGCAGTGGTTCCAGCGCCCCGTGCAAGTCAAGTTCGAACTGGATACCCCCCGCATGGTGGCCCCACTGCGGCCGCCCGCGCCCAGCCCCGCTGCCGTTGCCGCCAACGGGAACGGCCACGCCGGCAACGGCCATGCCGCGCCGCGCCAGGCTTCGCAGGCGCCGCTGGGCTTTCCCGGCGATCCGGTCGCCGCGGTCAATTCCGCGGCGGCCCGGGCGGCGCAGCGGGCAACCGAGGCGCCTCGTCCCGCGCCGCGTCCCGCCGCCCCGGCCAAGGCCGAAGCCAGCGAAGCCACGGGCATCTACGAACGGTCGCGCCTGAACGTCGAGCTCACCTTCGAGAACTTCGTCACCGGCAAGGCCAACCAGTTGGCCCGCGCCGCCGCGCTGCAGGTGGCCGAGAACCCCGGCACCTCGTACAACCCGCTGTTCCTGTATGGCGGCGTGGGCCTGGGCAAGACCCACCTGATTCATGCCATCGGCAATTCCATGATGGCCGAGAACGCCGCCGCGCGGGTCCGCTACATCCACGCCGAGCAGTTCGTGTCCGACGTGGTCAAGTCCTACCAGCGCAAGGCCTTCGACGATTTCAAGCGCTACTACCATTCGCTGGACCTGCTGCTGATCGACGACATCCAGTTCTTCTCGGGCAAGAACCGCACCCAGGAAGAATTCTTCTACGCCTTCGAGGCCCTGGTGGCGCTGCGCAAGCAGATCATCATCACCAGCGATACCTACCCGAAGGAGCTGTCCGGCATCGACGACCGGCTGATCTCGCGTTTCGACTCGGGCCTGACCTGCGCCATCGAGCCGCCCGAGCTGGAAATGCGCGTCGCGATCCTGCTGAAGAAGGCGGAGACCGAGGGCGTGCACCTGCCCGAGGAAGTGGCCTTCTTCATCGCCAAGCACCTGCGCAGCAACGTGCGCGAGCTGGAGGGCGCGCTGCGCAAGGTCCTGGCCTACGCCAAGTTCCACGGCCGCGCCATCACGGTGGACGTCTGCAAGGACGCCCTGAAGGATCTGCTGTCCGTGTCCAACGGCCAGATCACCGTCGAGAACATCCAGAAGACCGTGGCGGACTTCTACAAGATCAAGGTCGCCGACATGTATTCCAAGCGGCGGCCCGCCAACATTGCCCTGCCGCGCCAGATCGCCATGTATCTGGCCAAGGAGCTCACCCAGAAGAGCCTGCCCGAGATCGGCGAGCTCTTCGGGGGCCGCGACCACACCACGGTGCTGCACGCGGTGCGCAAGATTTCGGAATCCCGGGCCAAGCAGGCGGAACTGAACCATTCGCTGCACGTGCTCGAACAAACCCTGAAAGGATGACGAACCGCGACGAACCCCATCCGGGACCCTGTGAGTTGGAGTGTGGAAAAACCGTGGAGCATTTCTGGACAACCCGACGCCGTTTTTTTCGATCGAAAGTTGTTCATGGTTGTGCGCTATTCTCCAGGCCGGTTCCCCACTCGCTAAAAACTGGACAAGTTCTTGATTTATAATAGTTTTTTGAAGAAATTCCAGTTATTCACAGGGTCCTATTAACTACCAACCCAAAGAAGGATTGGATATGCAATTGGTCAAAGCCTCACGCGATGCATTGCTGAAGCCGCTCGCGACCGTTTCAGGCATCGTGGAACGGCGGCACACCCTGCCCATCCTGGCCAACATCCTGTTGCGCAAGGAAGGCAGCCGCGTGTCGTTCGTGTCCACCGACATCGAGGTTCAGATCACCACCCATGCCGATTTCGGCGTGGGTGATGCGTCTGAGTCCACCACGGTGGCAGCCCGCAAGCTGCTCGACATCCTGCGCGCCCTTCCCGACACCGGCGACGTGTCCCTTTCCCTGGCCAACAAGAAGCTGTCGGTCCAGTCCGGCAAGAGCCGCTTCGCGCTGCAGACCCTGGCGGCCGAGGAGTTCCCCACCGTGGCCCAGCCGGCCTCGTGGAACGCTTCGCTGACCATGACGCAGAAGTCGTTCAAGCACCTGATGAACATGGTGCACTTCGCGATGGCGCAGCAGGACATCCGCTACTACCTGAACGGCATGCTGCTGGTGCTGGACGGCAACAACGTGCGCTGCGTCGCCACCGACGGCCACCGCCTGGCCTATTGCGCGGTCGCCATCGATGCCGATGCCCCCAAGCAGGAAGTGATCGTCCCGCGCAAGACGGTGCTGGAACTGCTGCGCCTCCTGGACGACAGCGAGGAGCCCATCGAGATCTCGGTGGCAGCCAATCAGATCCGTTTCCGCTTCGGCGACGTCGAGCTGATCTCCAAGCTGGTCGAAGGCAAGTTCCCCGACTACCAGCGCGTGATCCCGAACGGCTACACCAAGCATTTCCCGATCGCCCGCGAAGCCCTGCAGCGCAGCTTGCAGCGCGCCGCCATCCTGACCACCGACAAGTTCAAGGGTGTGCGGATGCAGATGGCCGATCATGTCCTGAAGATTTCCGCCAGCAACGCGGAACAGGAAGAGGCCCAGGAAGAACTCGAGATCGACTTCGGCTTCGAGCCCCTGGACATCGGTTTCAACGTCAGCTACCTGCTGGACGTGCTGGGCAACCTGAAGGCCGAGACGGTGCAGTGGAGCGTGGGCGACGCCAACTCCTCGGCGCTGATCACCTTGCCCGACGACACGGACTTCAAGTATGTCGTGATGCCTATGCGCATTTAAGGCCCCCCCTACGCGCTTACGCGCGCCCCCAGGGGCGGCACTGGCGGACCGGCAAAGCCGGATCCGCTGTGCCCTGGGTCTGGGGAGGATGTCTTGGGGTGGGGCGGTGGTTTTTTAGGTTGTTCCTTTGGGGGGCAACCGTGGGTGGCCTGAGTGGGCGCCCACTTTTGTTTTTTCTGGCGGGTGGGGTATTGCCTGTGCAGAGTGGATGGTTGGAAATCTATGACCGAACAGAACACTACGCCCGAGTCGGGCGAGATCGATAACAGCCTTGACGGGACGCCCGTGGTGGCCGCTGCCCCTGTGGTGGACAGCTACGGCGCCGACTCCATCAAGATGCTGAAGGGGCTGGAGGCCGTGCGCAAGCGGCCGGGCATGTACATCGGCGATACGTCCGATGGCACGGGCCTGCACCACATGGTGTTCGAGGTCGTGGACAACGCCATCGACGAAGCGCTGGCCGGCTATTGCGACGAGATCATCGTCACCATCCATGCCGACAACTCCATCTCGGTGTCCGACAACGGCCGCGGCATTCCGACCGCCGTGCACAAGGACGACGAATTCCAGCGCAGCGCCGCGGAGATCGTCATGACCGAGCTGCACGCGGGCGGCAAGTTCGACCAGAACTCGTACAAGGTCTCGGGCGGCCTGCACGGCGTGGGCGTATCCTGCGTGAACGCGCTGTCCGAATGGCTCCGTCTCAGCATCCGGCGCAACGGCGAGCTGCACCAGATGGAGTTCCGCCGCGGTGAACGCGTCGAGCCGCTGAAGGTCACCGGCAAGACCGACAAGCGCGGTACCCGGGTGCAGTACCTGGCGGATTCGCAAATCTTCACCAACGTCGAATACCACTACGAGATTCTGTCCAAGCGGCTGCGCGAGCTCTCGTTCCTGAACAACGGCGTGCGCATCAAGCTGGTGGACGAGCGCCAGGGCAAGGAAGAAGACTTCGCTTTCAGCGGCGGCGTCAAGGGCTTCGTCGAGTACATCAACCGCGCCAAGACCGTGCTGCATCCCAACGTCTTCGCGGTGGCCACCGAGTCGTCGGCCGGCGGCGTGCCGGTGGGCGTGGAAGTGGCGATGCAGTGGAACGACAGCTACACCGAAAGCGTGCTGTGCTTCACCAACAACATCCCGCAGCGCGACGGCGGCACGCACCTGACCGGCCTGCGCGCGGCGATGACGCGCATCATCAACAAGTACATCGACGAGAACGAACTGGCCAAGAAGGCCAAGGTCGAGACCACCGGCGACGACATGCGCGAGGGCCTGACCTGCGTGTTGTCGGTGAAGGTGCCCGAGCCCAAGTTCAGCAGCCAGACCAAGGACAAACTGGTATCCAGCGAAGTGCGCCCCGCCGTGGAAGACGCCGTGGCGCGCAGCCTGGAGAGCTGGCTGCTCGAGAACCCCATCGACGCCAAGGCCTTGTGCGGCAAGATCGTCGAGGCCGCCCGCGCCCGCGAGGCCGCGCGCAAGGCGCGCGAGATGACGCGCCGCAAGGGCGTGCTGGAAGGCGCCGGGCTGCCCGGCAAGCTGGCCGACTGCCAGGAAAAGGATCCGTCCAAGTCCGAGATCTACATCGTCGAGGGCGATTCCGCCGGCGGCTCGGCCAAGCAGGGCCGCGACCGCAAGTTCCAGGCCATCCTGCCGCTGCGCGGCAAGGTGCTGAACGTCGAGAAGGCGCGTTTCGACAAGCTGATCAGCAGCGAGCAGATCGCCACCCTGATCACCGCGCTGGGCACCAGCATCGGACCCGACTTCAACATCGACAAGCTGCGCTACCACCGCATCATCATCATGACCGACGCGGACGTGGACGGCGCGCACATTCGCACGCTGCTGCTGACGCTGTTCTATCGCCAGATGCCGCAGCTGATCGAGCATGGCTATGTCTACATCGCCCAGCCGCCGCTGTACAAGGTCAAGGTCGGCCGCGACGAGCGCTACCTGAAGGACGACGCCGAAGAGGCCGCCTTCATGCTCGAGCTGTCGCTCAAGGATGCCCGGCTGTTCCCCTCCGCCGACGCCCAGCCCATCGCCGGCGACGCGTTGAAGGAACTGGCGCGCCAGTACAACCTGGTCGACGCCGTGATCGAGCGCCTGTCGCGTTTCGTGGACCTTGCCACGCTGTCGGCCATCGTGCGCGGCTTCGAGGCGGACCTGTCGTCCGTGGACCAGGCCGAGCTGTCGCGCCAGCGCCTGCAGGCCGAACTGGAAGACCCGTCCATGCCCGGCGTGGTGCAGGTCAAGGTCTCGGTGGACGAGGAAACCCAGCAGTCCAGGCTGGAGATCCATCGCAACCACCACGGCAATATCCGCGTCAGCGTGATCGACCAGCATTTCGTCGACGGCCCCGACTACAGCGTGCTGCGCAACGCCGCCCAGACCTTCCAGGGCCTGATCGGCCCGGGCGCGAAGATCGAGCGCGGCGAAGGCGACAAGCGCCGGGAACTGCCGGTGGCCGACTTCCGCGAAGCCATGCAATGGATGCGCGCCGAGGCCGAACGCTCGCTGTCCAAGCAGCGCTACAAGGGCCTGGGCGAGATGAACCCCGGGCAGCTGTGGGAAACCACCATGGATCCCACCGTGCGCCGCCTGCTGCGGGTGCAGATCGAGGACGCGATTTCGGCGGACGAGATCTTCACGACGCTGATGGGCGACCACGTCGAGCCGCGCCGCGCGTTCATCGAGACGCATGCGTTGATGGCGGGGAATATTGACGTTTGAGGCACGGCTGACTTACGGCGCATCGACCGTCCAGCAAGACAATTCGACGGCCACCTTTGGTGGTCGTTCGTTTTTGTGTTTCGTTTCAGGACACTCCAGTGACCGGCCAATTGATGTGCGAAACATTGCTGCGATATAAACTCCAGGCATGACTCGCGTCTCCATACAACCAATCATGTTCATCTGGGCCCGCCAGCGCGCCCAGATGGATGAGGCTGTGCTGCTGGCGCGTTTTCCTCGCCTTATGGAGTGGGAGTCCGGCGCTATCCAGCCCACTTTGCGCCAACTCGAACAGTTCGCGCAGGCTACGCACGCGCCGTTGGGGTATTTCTTCCTTCCCGAGCCTCCGCGAGAGGACTTGCCGATTCCCGATTTTCGGACAATGGGCCGAGATTCGCCACGCCTGACTGCCGATCTGCTGGATGTGATTTTCACCTGTCAAACGCGACAAACTTGGTATCGGGACGAAGCCCTGGTTAACGGCGAGAAGCCACTGCCCTTCGTCGCCTGCGTGACGATGGAAACGCCGCCGATGGAAGTGGCGCAACGAATCCGCGAAGTGCTCGGGTTCAGCGTGGAGGCTCGTTCTGAATGTCCCACGTGGGCTGAGGCATTGCGCCTGTTTATTGCGCAGGCCGAGCAAGCAGGTGTGATGGTGATGGTCAGTGGGGTGGTGATGAACAACAACACCCGGCAGCTGAACCCCCGTGAATTTAGAGGTTTTGCCCTTGCGGATAAGCTGGCACCCTTGGTGTTCATCAACGGGGCGGATAGCAAGGCTGCCCAGATGTTTACGTTGGCGCACGAACTTGCGCATTTGTGGCTGGGGCAGTCGGCTTTGTCGGATGCTCGGATATCGGAAGTTTCCGATTACGCCGTGGAAGTATGGTGCAACCAGGTAGCAGCCGAACTGCTTGTTCCCCGGGCGGACTTTCTTGATGCGCTTCGCGCCGATGAGCCGCTGGATGCCGCATTGAAGCGGCTGGCACGACATTTCAAGGTAAGCACCTTGGTGCTTCTGCGACGGATGTGGGACGTGGGATATCTCGATAGAGCGGCGTTCTGGCGGGCTTATCGGGATGAAGAGGCGCGTTTGAGGAGTTTGGCTGAGCGCAATGCAGGAGGCGGCGATTTCTATCGAACCACTGTCGCTCGCGTCAGCAAGCGATTTGCTCAGTCCTTGGTTGCAAGCACCCTTGAAGGGCGAACTTTGTACCGGGATGCGTTTCGCATGCTTGGCATCGCAAAGTCGGGCACGTTCAACGAGCTGGGGCGAATACTGGGATTTCCGACCTGATGGCCTACCTGCTGGATGCCAACGTCTTCATTCAGGCCAAGAACCTACAGTACGGGTTCGACTTTTGCCCCGCATTTTGGTCTTGGCTTGACCAGGCATATGACGCCGGGCGACTCTGCAGCATTCGCCAAGTGGGTGATGAACTGACTGGTGGTGGGGACGAATTGGCCGAGTGGGCACTGGGTAGGGAGGACGGATTCTTCCTGGCCCCGGACGCCGCTGTGCTGACTGCCGCCCAGCACGTAAGCGCATGGGTAGTCCAACAAGGGTATGAGCCTGCGGCTGTGAATACCTTTATGCAGGTAGCGGACTTCTGGTTGGTTGCAACCGCGTTGACCGGCCATCATACGCTGGTGACGCATGAAGTGGCGTCAGCATCCGTCAAGAAAATCAAGATTCCCAATGTGTGCATTGGACTAGGGGTGGACTTCATGTCTCCCTACCAAATGCTGCGCAGGGAGCAGGCTAGATTCGTCTTGGGGCCAACGCCGACTTGAGGCTAGGCGCCGGATCGTGGCTCATCGAGCATCTAGCGCTTTCAGCCCGGCGCCTGCGCGCCGTCCATGCCGCGCAGCAGTTCCTCAAGCGTGGCGCGCGCCGCCTCCCCCGCCGGACTCAACGGCCGCGCGGTACTCCACACGACGCTGATGCCACGCTGGATGGCGGGCTCGGCAATGGGGATGAAGGCAATGCCGTCCACCACGGCCGGCACCGGGCCGATGCGGGGGCGGATCGTATATAGCTCGCCCTGCCGCATCAGCGCGGTGATCAAGTGGCTGGAACTGGCGTTCAGCACCGGGCGCACCTCGCGGCCTATGCCGGCCGCGGCGCTGTCGACCAGCCGCCGCAGCCGGTTCGGCGGGATGGACAGGGCCAGTGGGTAGGACAAGGCATCCCCCAGCGGCATGGACGCCGGCAGCACGGGGAAACCGTCCGCGGGGCCGCAGAAGCAGAACACCTGCCGGCCGCACTCGATCGCATGCAGGCTGGTGTCCGAGCTGCCTTCGGGCAGCACGCCTATGTCGGCCTCGTTGCCCGCCATCCATCTGGTGATGGCGTGGCTGTCTCCTTCCAGCAGCGTCAGGCGCACCCGCGGATGGCGGTCGCGCATCGCGCCGAACAGGACGGGGCCGAGCTGGTCGGCCAGCGAGGTCGGGATCGCCACGATCAGGTCGCCGGCCGGTTCCGTGGCGACGCGCGCCATGGCGGCTTCGGCCTCGGCCACGTCGCGGAAGATGCGCCGCGCATGGGCGATGAGCTGTTCGCCCGCGGTGGTGGGTTGCACGCCGCTGGACGAGCGCTCCAGCAGCGGCGTGCCCAGCGATTCTTCCAGCAGCCGGATCTGCCGGCCCACCGCGGGCTGCGCCCGCAGCAGGCGCGCGGCCGCGCGATTGATGCTGCCTTCTTCCACCACCACCAGGAACGCGCGCAGATGATCGAGATTGAGTGCCACGCAGCGTCTCCAGGCCTGGCCGCTATCCATTTTTTTTAGAAAAGCTCTAAAGGAATTGTACTTCCGCGCCTTCGCCGCGCTGATTAGACTGCCCGGCATCCCGGGGCATGTCAGGCCGCGGTGGGAGGAGGAGATGATTCAGGATATCGATCGGGGCCGGCGCCGCGTCCTGGCCACGGCCGCTCGATCCGCCGCGGTGGCCGGGCTGGTTCCGGCCTGCGCGCTGGCGCAATCCTATCCCTCGCGTCCGGTGCGCCTGCTGGTGCCGGTCAGCGCGGGCGGCGGCACCGACATGATCGCGCGCGTCGTGGCGGACCAGTTGTCGCGGGGCATGAAGCAGCCGTGGGTGGTCGAGAACCAGGGCGGAGCGGGCGGGCAGATCGCCAGCCAGGCCACGGCGCGGGCCGAGCCCGACGGCTACAACCTGATGATCGGCTATGTCAGCACCCACGGCACCCTGCCGGCGGTGCGTAAGGTGCCTTATGACCCGATCCGCGATTTCACGCACATCGCGATGATAGGCGGCGCGCCCAACGTGCTGGTCGCCCAGCCGTCGGGCCCCGCCAGCTTCGAGGATTTCCTGGCCGAGGTACGCACGCATCCGGGCAAGGCGAGCTATGCGTCGGCCGGCGTGGGTACCATCACCCACCTGGTGTTCGAGGGGCTCAAGCTGGCCACGAACACCTCGGTCCTGCACGTGCCCTATCGCGGCATCGCGCCGGGCATCAACGATATGGTGGCGGGCCAGGTGCAATACGCGATGCCGGGCCTGGCGGGTGTGCTGCCCTACATCCGCGCGGGCAAGCTGCGCGCGCTGGCCGTGACCGGGCCGGATCGTCATCCGCTCCTGCCCGAGGTACGCACGCTGAAGGAAATCGGCATTCCCCATTTCGAGGCCGTGCAGTGGGTGGGCATCATGGGGCCGGCCCATCTGCCGCCGGCCGTGGTGCAGGATCTGTCGGCCGCCGTGGCGCAGGTACTGGGCCGCAAGGAAACGGCGGACAAGCTCGCCGGCGAAGGCATACGCGTCATGCCCATGTCGCAGCAGGATTTCTCCGCCTACGTCGCCGCCGACCTGGCCCGGTGGCGCACGATCGTCAAGGAACGCGGGTTGCAGGAGACATGAGATGAAGCCGGGATCCCGCCGTATCGCCATCGTCGTCATGTCCGACGAACATTCCGGGGTCGCGCTGTCGTGCGCGGGCCATCCCTGGATACGCACGCCGCACCTGGACCGCTTCGCGGCCGCCAACACCCGGTTCGCGTCGGCCTACACCAACTCGCCCATCTGCATACCCGCGCGCGCCTCGTTCACCACCGGCCGCTATACCCACGAGACGCGCAACTGGGACAACGCCCTGCCCTATACCGGCCAGTTGCCGGGCTGGACCCATCGGCTGCGCGATGCCGGCGTGGACGTCACGTCCATCGGCAAGCTGCACTTCCGCAACGAGACCGACGACACCGGCTTCACCCGCCAGATCCTGCCCATGCACGTGGTGGACGGTATCGGGGACCTGCTGGGCGCGGTGCGAGACCCGCTGCCCGTGCGGCACAAGACGCGCGCGCTGGCCGAGGAAGTCGGCATCGGCGAAAGCAGTTATACCCGGTACGATCGCGCCATCGCGCAGGCATCGACGCAATGGATACGCGAACACGCCCGGGATGACGGCTGGGTCCTGTTCGCCTCGTTCGTGGCGCCTCATTTTCCGCTGATCGCCCCGGAAGAATTCGCCTCGGCCTACCGGCTGGACGACATCCCGCTGCCCAAGCTCTCGCGGGCGGCAGACCGGATCGACCATCCCTGGATCGCCGCACTGCGAACCTGCTTTCCGCACGACAGCTTCTTCGACGACGAACTGCGGCGCCGTGCCCTGTTGAGCTACGGCGGCCTGTGTTCCTTCATGGACTGGCACTTCGCCCAGATCTGCCAGGCCATCGACGAATCCGGGCTGGCCGACGAGGCGCTGGTCATCTACACCAGCGACCATGGCGACAACATGGGCACGCGGGCCTTGTGGGGCAAGTCCACGCTGTACGAGGAGGCGGCGCGCGTGCCCATGCTGCTGAGGGCGCCGGGCCATTCGACGCGCAAGATCGTCGGCACGCACGTCTCCCTGGTGGACGTGGGAGCGACCCTGCTGGCCTGGATGGGCGTGGAGGCGCCCGCCGACCTGCCGGGGCGGTCGCTGGTCGACCTGGCGCAGGCACCGGACGACCCGGCGCGCCCGGTGTTCTCGGAATACCATGCGGCGGGCGCGGCTACCGGCGCCTACATGCTGCGGCAGGACCGGTGGAAGCTGATCCACTACGTGGACATGGCGCCCCAGTTGTTCGACCTGGTCGCGGATCCAGAGGAGCGGATCGATCTCGTCCCGGGCGGGCGGCATGCGCAGGTGGTGGACGAACTGACCGCGGCGTTGCGGCGGATCGTCGATCCCGACGCGCAGGATCGCATCGCCAAGGCCGACCAGCACGCACTGATCGAAGCCCACGGCGGCCGCGAGGCGGTGGTCCGGCGCGGGGGATTCGGCGCCACGCCGGCGCCGGGCGTGGAGGCGAAGTTCGCATAGCAGCCGGGACTCGTGGATTGGATCGCCATGCTGGATAATCCATCCAGAAGCCGGGGACTTATCGGCCCCGGCCGGCTGCCCTAAGCTGAAGCTCCCAAGTGAGGCCACCATGCGTACCCTGATCATCATCGCCATCGGACTGGTCCTGGCCATCGCGCTGCTGCGCGTGGTCCCCGCGCCCCATCGCACCTGGGCCGCCGGGCTCTTCACGCTGGCCTGGCTGGCGGCGTGCGCATGGAACCTGCGCACCGGCCTTTCCCACGGCTATACCCTGGCCGAGGAACTGCCCATCCATGCGGCGCTGTTCGGCATCCCGGCGCTGGTCGCATGGGGCCTGTGGTGGTGGGCGCGCCGTGGGTAAGGCGCGAGCCTAGCGGCGCCCCTTGCTCGCCTGGTCGTACTTGCGCCAGTAGGCAAACTCTTCCTCGTGGACCTCGAGGTCGATCTCCGATAGGCGCAACTGCAACCGCTCCTGCACGTCCGCGACCGCCTGGTTGTAGATCGCGGGCCCGATCTCTTCGACGAAGAAGGCGAGCAGCCCGCCGGCGGCGACGTTGCCGATGGGCTCCTCCATGTTCTGGTCGAAGTAGCGCTGGATCGAGGCGATGGCAGTGGTGCGGACTTGCTTGTCGAGTTCGATGGTCATGTCGGCTTTCTGGCGAGGGGCGCCGGGCCGTTCAATTTATCACCTCCTCCACCCGGTTCACCAATTTCCCGATCTTCTCGATCTCGCATTCGATCACGTCGCCGTCCTTCAGCCACTGGCGCGGGTTCATCGCATAGCCGACGCCCGAGGGCGTGCCGGTGGCGATCACGTCGCCCGGCTCCAGCGTCAGCCCCGACGACAGCGACGCGATGGTGCGCGGGATGGAGAAGATCATCGCGCCGGTGCTGGCGTTCTGGCGCTGTTCGCCGTTGACCTTGAGGGAGATCCGCAGCGCATGGGGATCGCCGACGGCTTCGGGCGAGACGATCCACGGGCCGAGGGGGCAACTGCCGTCGATGGCCTTGCCCTTGAACCACTGGTCGTGGCGTTTCTGCAGGTCGCGGGCGCTGATGTCGTTGAGGATCGTGTAGCCGAAGATGTGGCCGGGGGCGTCGCCTTCGGCGATGTCGCGGCCGCCCTGGCCGATGACGACGGCGAGTTCGACCTCGTAATCCAGGCGGCGGGTGACGCGCTGGTCGTAGCGGATGGCGCCCTCGTGCGGGACGATCGCGGTCCAGGGCTTGGTGAAGAACTGCGGATGCTCGGGCTCCTGGGTATCGAGATTGCGCGAGGCGTTATCTTCCTGGATGTGCTCCCTATAATTGCGGCCCAGGCAGAAGATGTTCTTGGGCGGACGCGGAATGGGTGCCAGCAGGCGGTAGCTGCCGGGCGAAACCAGGTGGGCGTCGGCGACGGCGGCGATGTCGCGGCACCAGGCCCAGGTGCAGGCGCCGCCGGCGGCTAGGTCGACCATGGTCAGGCGGCCGGTCTCGGGCCACGGGAAGGGCAGCGTGGCGGGCGGAGCGGCCTGGGCGAAGGCCTGGAGGTCGCAGACGCGGCCGTCGTCCAGGAAGAGTGCGGGCAGCTGGCGGCCGCCCAGTTCAATGGTGGCGAGTTTCATGGTTCGTTCCTGGCTGAAAGAAAGCGGATAGGCGCAACGGTGGAGGCAAGGACATGGCGCCCAAGGTCAAGTCGGCCCAACGGGCCATAGAGATCCTGGAATTCTTCGCGCGGCGCAAGGCGCCCGCGACGCTGAGCGAGATTGCCGCGGCGCTGAACTATCCGGCCTCGAGCACGCTGGCCCTGCTGCGCACGCTGAGCGAAATGGGCTATCTCGACCATTCGTCCAGCGAGCGGACCTTCGTGCCGACGGTGAAGGCAGCGCTGTTGGGCATCTGGGTCAACGACGCGTTGATGGCCGACGGCACGATCGCCCGCCTGATGTACCAGATGCGCGAGGAGACGGGCGGGACGCCCACGCTGGGGATACAAAGTGGCCACCACGTGCAGTACATACACGTGGTGCGCGGCCCGGACGCCCTGCACCGGCGCGACGTGGCGCCGGGCACGCTGCGGCCGCTGCTGCGCTCGGCCATGGGGACGGTGCTGCTGTCGCTCAAGCCGCCTTCCGAGCTGTGGGCGCTGGTCAACCGGATCAACGCGCACGAGTCGCCGGAGCACCGGGTGTCGATGGCCGAACTGGGCAAGCGTATCCAGCAGTACCGCGAAAGCGGCTATGCCTACAGCGAAGGCGTGTCGACGCCGGGAGCCGGCATCATCACGACGCTGCTGGCCGCGCCGGCCCACCAGCCGCCGATGGCCCTGGGCATAGGCGCGAGCCTCGCGGCGCTGCGCGCCAAGAAGCTCGATTTCCTGAAGGCGCTGCAGCGGGTGGTGGAGCTTCATCGCAAGCATATGGAGGCCTTGCCGGACAAGTTCGGGCACTGAGCGGGACGCGCGTGCCGCAGCGGGCCGGCCGTATTCATTGCGCGACCAGGCCGGCCTTGTCGGCAACGGTGCGCAGTGTTTCGATTTCCTTGACGTTGAAGGCGCGCATCTGCTCCGGATCGCGCTTGAGCAGCTCGGAGCCTCCCTTTTCGGCGAACTCCTGCACCGACCGGGATTCCAGCACCTCTTTCATGGTGTCGGCCAGGCGCCGGGTGATCGCGTCGCTGACCTCCGCGCGCGCCATCAATGCCGACCAGCCATAGATGACGTAGCCGGGATAGCCGCTTTCCCGGATGGTGGGTACGTCCGGGAACTCGACGTGACGCTTTTCGCCGGTGACGGCGAGGATGCGCAGCTTGGCTGCCTTGGCCGAGGGCGCCAGCGAGGCCACGCCGTCCATCGCCACGTCGATCTGCCCGCCGATCAGGTCGGTGTTCATCTGGCTGGTCGATTTGTACGAGATGGGCGTGAAGCGGATGCCGGCGATGCTGGAGAACCATTCGGTGGCCAGGCGATAGCCCCAGGCGAAGTTGCCGAAGTTCAGCCTCTCGGGCTGCGCCTTGGCCGCGGCGACGAGGTCGGCCAGCGTCTTGTACGGCGAGTTGGCCGGCACGGCGATGCCCAACATGCTGCGGGTGACGCCCGAGATGGGCTTGAAGTCCTTGAGCGGATCGTAGGGCAGGTCCTTGACGACGATGGGGTTGACCGACAGGTTGGTCCAGCTGCCCAGCACCAGGGTGTAGCCGTCGGCCGGCGCGTTCTTGGCCGCCATGATGCCGATGCGGCCGTCGGCCCCGGGCATGTTATCCACGGTGACCGCCTGGCCCAGCCGGCTGGCGAGCTGTTGCGCGATGACGCGGCCCGAGGTGTCGCTGGTGCTGCCGGGCGCGAAGGGCACGATCAGGCGGATAGGCTGGGCGGGATAGGCCGCCTCGCGCGCCTGCGCGGCCGGGGCCGAGATGGCCAGCGCGCACAGGGCGCCGGCAAGGTGCATGATCTTCATGGGGTGTCTCCTTGGAATGTTGTCGTACCCGGGTTGGCGCCCCGGGGGTCAGGATCTCGCCTGGGTGTCCTCGCGATGAAGGAAGGCCGCGATCTGTTCGGGCGTGCGGCCCAGGCCGGCCAGGATCTCGGCCGTGTGCTGGCCCAGCGCCGGCGGCGGTGCGTCCAGGCCCGGGCCGTCGTGCTCGTAGCAGAAGCCGGCGTTCAGCACGCGCAGGGCCTGGTCGCCAGCCGCGATCGACAGCAGCAATCGCCTGTCGTCCAGGTGCGGCTGCGCCAGTGCCTCGGGCAGCTCGCGCACTTCGCCGGCCGGCACGCCGGCCGCGTTGAGCAGCTCCGCCCACTCGGCGGCGCCACGGCCGGCCAGCGCCTGGCGCACCTCATGCTGCAAGGCTTCGCCGTGGGCGACCCGTGTGCCCCGGTCCTGGAAACGCGGATCGGCGATCAGGTCCTCGCGTCCTATCACGCGGCACAGCCGCTCGAACTGATCCTGGCGGACCGCGCCCAGCGTCAGGTGCCCCGCCGCAGTGGGGAAGGTATCGGCGGTGGGCGACATGCTGTAGCCGCGGTTGCCCTGCTTGGCTGGACGCTTGCCGGTCAGCAGGTGCGGGCCGGCCATCGAGATCATCAGCACCAGCGCGGCGTCGTACATGGCCACGTCCACCTGCTGCGCCCGGCCGTCGCGGCCACGCTGCAGCAGGGCGGCGACGATGGCGAACGCGGCCAGCAGGCCCGAGTAGGTGTCGACCGCCGGATAGCCAATGCGGATGGGCGGGGTGCCCGGTTCACCGCTCAGGCTCATCATGCCCGAGGTGCTCTGGATGATCTGGTCGATCGCGGGCTGGTGACGCAACTCGCCACGCTGGCCGTAGCCCGAGATCGAGCAGAAGACGATGCGAGGGTTGAGGGCCTTGCAGGCTTCGTAGCCCAGGCCCAGGCGGTCCATGACGCCGGGCCGGAAGTTCTCGGTCACCACGTCGGCGCCGGCGATCAGCTCGCGCGCGACCGCCACGTCGGCGTCGCGCTTGAGATCGAGCACGATGGACTTCTTGCCCGAATTGACCGAGGCGAACGACGGGCCCATGCCGTCGGCATACTGGATGCCGCCGTAGTTGCGCATGGTGTCGCCGGCGGCCGATTCGACCTTGATGACCTCGGCGCCCAGCAGGCGCAGGAAGTTGGTGGCGATGGGGCCCGACAGCACGTGCGTGAAGTCGACGATCCGGTAGCCTTGCAACGGTTGGGGCACGGTCGGTGTCTCCTAGTCGGCGACGCGCGGGAACTGGCCGGTGAAGACCGGCTTGCGGCGTTCGTTGAAGGCGCGCTTAGCCTCGCGGCCATCGGGGGTCAGGCCCAGGTAGCGCTGCATCGGCGCGCCGGCCTCCATGTGGTTGCTGAAGCCGGCCATGTCCAGCAGCAGGTTGGTCGCGCTCTTGGTATAGCGGATGGCCAGCGGCGGTAGCTCGGCCAGCGTGGCCGCCAGTTCGTCCACGGCGGCGTCGAAGTCCGCCGCCGGCACGCAGCGGTTGATCAGGCCCCATTCCAGCGCCTGCGGCGCCTGCAGACGTCCGCCCAGCAGCGACAGCTCCAGCGAGCGCGCGCGTCCGATGGTGAACAGGAAGGCGCCGCCGCTATGGTTGCCGGCCTGGATCTCGCGCATCTGGAAGAAGGCCGTGTCGACGGCCACCACCAGGTCGCAGGACGTGGCCAGGTAGACGCCGCCTCCGATGGCCGGGCCGTTCACGGCCGCGACCACTGGCTTGGCGTTGCGCTGGATGCGCTGCCGCGCGGCGACGTTCCAGCGGCCGTAGGCATCGATGGCCTGGGGATCTGCCTGGGCGGTGAAACGCAGGTCCTGGCCGGCGCTGAAGATGTCGCCCGCGCCGGTCAGGACGGCGCAGCGGCAACCCGGGTCGACCTCGACCTCGTCGAAGGCGGCGACCAGTTCCTGGAAGGTCTGGAGATCGTGGGCGTTCCTGGCGTCGGGGCGATCGATGACGACCCGCCAGATGGGGCCTTGTTGGTCGATCCTGATGTGCTGAGGCATGGTGTCTCCTGTCGTGGCCGCGTGCATCGGTGCGGCGGATTATCTCGACGGAAGACACCGGGAAGACGTCGCTTTCACCAGTGTGAAAGCGTTTTCACAAATGTGAAATTCAGTGATGTGGAAAACGCAGAAGCGGTTCGCGCGCAGATCCGCGCGAACCGCTTCAAGGACACGCGGGAGACTTATTGAGGTTCGATCCCCGCCGCCTGGATCACCGGCTTCCACTTGGCCGTCTCGGCCTTGATGCGGGCGGCGAACACGTCGGGCATTTCACCCAGCGGCGTGATGCCGGCGTTCTCGAGCTGTGCGCGGAAAGCCGGTTCGTTGATCATCTTGCGGCCTTCCTCGGCCAGCTTGGCGACCACGTCCGCCGGCATGCCGGTCGGGCCCATCAGTCCGTTCCAGGTGTCGACCTCGTGGCCCGGGTAGGTTTCCGCGATGGTGGGTACCGAAGGCAGCTGCGGCAGGCGCTTGTCGCTGGAAACCGCCAGCAGCGTGAGCTTCTCGGGCGTCTTGGCGTAGGACATGACTTCCGAGACGCTGGCGCTGTACATGTCGATCTGCCCGGCCAGCACGTCGGCCAGGGCCGGCGCGCCGCCGCGGTAGGGAACGGTGGTGGCGGTCACGCCGACGCGGCTCAGGAACAGCAGCGCCGACAGGTGGGTCAGCGTGCCGTTGCCGCCGTGGCCCACGTTCAGCTTGCCGGGATTGGCCTTGGCGTAGTTGACGAGGTCGGTCACGGTGCGGAAGTTGCGCTGGGGGTTGACCGCCAGCACGAAGGGGTTGCCGCCCACGTTGACGATGGGGGCGAGGTCGCGGATCGGGTCGTAGCGGATCTTGTTGGTCATGGGCGCCGTGACGATCTGCGTCATGGTCGCCATGAACAGCGTGTAGCCGTCGGGCTGGGCGCGCGCGACCTGCTCGGCGGCGATGGTGCCGGCCGCGCCGCCCTTGTTGTCCACGATGAAGGGCTTGCCGAAGATCTTGCTCATGCGCTCGGCCATCATGCGGGCCATCATGTCGGTATTGCCGCCCGGGGCGAACGGCACCACGATGGTGACCGGCCGGCTGGGCCAGGCATCGGCGGCCAGGGCGGTGGCGGGGCCCGCGGCGATCGCGGCCGCCGCCAGGGCCAGGGGAATGCGGCGCAGCCATTGCTGGAGGGGGTTCATGGTGTCGTCTCCTTCATCGGTCGTCATTGTCGTCGGTGGAGCAGGCCGCCGTTCGGTGCGAGCGCGCCGGCGGCCGGAAAACGGGCGCGAAAGGGGCCTCCCCGCGCGCGAACGCGCCGGGGCAATGCCTGTGGAAAGAATCCCCTTGCGTGCCGGGTTCGTATGTGCCGGGCTGGCGGGCACCGGGGCCGCCGGCGCTCGTGCTCAGTCTTTTTTTCCCGTGTCCTTCTTGCCGTCCTTGGCGGCCAGCACCGCGGCGGGCGGCTGGACGACGAAGTGGGCGAGGCGGTGCCGGTCGAACGATTCCAGGTTGCGCTCCCAGGTCTGCGGCTGGTGGTCGGCGTCCATCGGAATCTGGTCCATGTCGGTATAGATCTCGACGTTGTTGCCGTCCGGATCCTTGAACACCAGGAACCAGTTCGCGCCGGGGCCGTGCTGGCCGATGCCGCGCTCGATCGTCACGCCCAACTGGCGGGCCACGTCCACGGCGCGGCGCATTTCCTCGACCGATTCCACGTAGTACGAGAAGTGCTCGAGCCCTGGGCGCGTATAGCGCGGAAGATCGTCGCGGTCGGGGGCGTCGTCGGGGATGCGCGACAGGGCCAGGTCATGGTGGTCTTCACCCGCCCGCAGGAAGACCATCTGGTCGCCGATGCGGTCGGACACGCGCAGGCCCATGACCTCGGTATAGAAGCGGGTGGAGGCTTCGAGGTCGCGAACCATCAGGACCAGGTGGCCCAGTTTGCGCGTACGGATGGGAGCGACCGGTTGCTGGTCAGCGGATGTCACGTTTGCCTCCTTGCCTATCGGCTTTCCTGCACGACGGTGTTCTCGATCGTGCCGATGTTCTCGATGCGCGCCACCATCCTGTCCCCCGCCTTCAGGTAGACGCCGCGCCCCATGCCCACGCCGTCGGGCGTACCGGTGGCGATGAAGTCGCCGGGATGCAGGGTCAGGATGCGCGACAGGTAGGCGATCTGCTCGGCCACCGAGAAGATCATTTCCGAGGTGCTGCCGTCCTGCATGGTCTCGCCGTTGACCGCCAGCGACATGCGCAGTTGCTGGGGGTCGCCGATGCAGCCCGCCGGCACCAGCCACGGGCCCATGGGACCGAAGGTGTCGAAGCTCTTGCCGCGGAACCAGTCGTGGGTGAAGGGATAGTCGGTGCGGCGGTTGAGGTCGCGCGCGCTGATGTCGTTGAATACGGTATAGGCGGCGATGGCCGACAGGGCGTCGTCGACCGGTACGTGGCGGCAGGTCTTGCCGATGACCACGCCCAGTTCCACTTCCCAGTCGAGCCGACTGGTCTCGGGCGGCATCTGGACGTTTTCGCCGGTGGCGACCACGCTGGTCTCGGCCTTCATGAAGATGTAGGGCTGGCTTTCGCTGCGCGCCGCCAGCTTGGTGCCCATCTCGTCGGCGTGTTCGTAGAAATTGGAAGCCGTCGCGAAGATGCGGCGGGGCTGGTAGGGGACCGCATAGGTGGCGTCTTCCACCACGGCCAGCCGGCCGCTTGCGGCGAGTTGGACGGCGCGATCGGCCATCGTGGCGATCAGCGGGCCGCTGCCGGCCCAATCCGCGATCAGCGCGCCGATGCCCCCCGCCACGCGGGCCGGGTCCACGTCGCAGGCTTTCGCCAATTGCGCCAGGTCATACAGGGTGTCGTTGACCACCAGGCCAGGATGCTTGCCGCCGTTGCGCTGATAAGTCGCCAGACCGTGCCAGTTCACGGAATCTCCTCGTTGCTGTCTGTGTTGGATCCGGGGCGTCGACCCGGCGGGACCGCCAGTTTTACCCCATGCTTTGGGATACTTTAAGCATGTCGTGTATACACGTCAACCGTTTTAAGATAAATTTTTTGCCAGGTGTGTGCCAGAAAAAGGGGGGGGACAAACCCTGAATGGCTGGGCGGGGCAGGAGTCAGGCCATCGAATGCGGCTGTTTTTTGTATGCAATATCGTCCTAGTGTGTTCAATAAGGGAGGTCAGGCATATCCAGGTGCCGCTCATGTTCATGGTCGAAGCGGTGCCGCGTATAATCCGCAGGCATTCGCTGGCCCATGTTGAAGGATGCTTTCGTGACCACCATTGCCGCTCGGATCAGCCAGTCGCTGGCTGACGAGATCATTGCGGGTACCCTGGCCCCGGGCGAGAAGCTCGAGGAGCCCTCGCTGGCCGAGCGCTTCCAGGTATCGCGCACACCCATCCGCGAGGCGCTGCGCCTGCTCAATGCCCGCGGCCTGATCGAGCTGGTGCCGCGCCGTGGCGGCGTGGTGGCCAACGTCAGCGCCGAACAACTGGCCGACATGCTCGAGGCGCTGTGCGAACTGGAGTCGCTGTGCTGCCGCATCGCCACCCAGCGCATGAGCGCCATGCAGCGCCGCCAGCTCGAACTGCTGCACGAACAGGCCCAGCAGGTTTCCGAGCGCGGCGATGCCGATGCCTATCTCAAGATCAACGCGCGCTTCCACCAGCTCATCTGCCAGGGTACGCAGAACCAGACCCTGGTCGCTCAGGTCGAAAACCTGCGCGACCGGCTGGCGCCGGTGCGCGCCGCGCAAAGCGGGGTCGAACGCCGCTTCGAAACTTCCCATCGCGAACACGAGAAGATCGTGGAAGCGGTGCTGGCCGGCCAGCCCGAGCAGGCCTACCTGGCCATGCGCAGCCACACCACCCGGCTGACGCTTCATGTGATGGAGCAGATCGAGGCCCAACGCGCCGGCTAGCGACCATTCCTCGCGCGTCGGCCACTGAAGGAACTGATTCGCCATGCAACCGACCGAAGCCCTTCGCGCCGCCTTCACGCCCCAGCAGGTCCTGCGCGCTTCCATCAACGTCGGCAATCCCATACTCGCCAGCCGTGACGACGAGCACGGCGCGCGCGGCGTATCGGTGGACCTGGCGCGGGAACTTGCCAGACGGCTGGGCGTCGGGCTGGAACTGGTGGTCTTCCCGTCGGCCGGCGAATCGGTCGAGGCCGTGGCCGCCGAACAGGCCGACATCGGCTTCTTCGCCATCGACCCCAAGCGTGGCGAGCACATCGCCTTCACCGACGCCTACGTGGTGATCGAGGGAGCCTACCTGGTACGCGACGGCTCGCCCATCGCCGCCCATGCCGACGTGGACCGGCCGGGCGTGCGGGTCACGGTCGGCAAGGGCAGCGCCTACGATCTCTACCTGACCCGGAGCCTGCTGCAGGCCAGCGTCGAGCGGGCGCCGACGTCGCCGGCCGTGGTCGACGTGTTCCTGGAAAGCGGCGCGGACGTGGCGGCCGGCGTGCGCCAGCAGCTCGAAGCCGATGCCGCGCGGCTGGGCGGCGTGCATCTGTTGCCCAGTCATTTCATGTTGATCCGGCAGGCCATGGGCGTGCCCAAGTCGCGCGGCGATGCCGCCGCGGATTACCTGCGCGCCTTCGTCGAGGAAATGAAGGCCTCGGGGTTCGTCCAGGAAGCGCTGGCGCGCCATGGGATCACCGGCGCGGCGGTGCCCTCGGCATAAGGCCCGCGCCGCCTACCGCAAGCGCCGGCCCGGCCCCGCCAGGCTGCGTTCGATCCGCTTCCTTCTTTCTTCCAGTGCCTTGACCAGCGCCGGCACCCGCTCGGGCCGTATGCGGTCCTGTACCGCGCTCAGGCTCAGCGCCGCGGTGGGGGCGCCGCGCGCGTCCGATACCAGCACCGCCAGGCCGCGCACGCCGGTCATGACCAATCCGTCGCTCAAGGCGTAGCCGTCCCGGCGCGCCCGTGAGACCGCCTCGCGCAGCGACGGTTCCGACACGTTGGGGTAGGCCCGCAGCGGTTCGCGTATCGATTCGAACACCAGTTCCGCCTCGTCCTCGGGCAGCGCCGCGATCATGATGATGCCGCCCGCCCCCACGCCCAGCGGCCGGCGCGTGCCGACGTCGACGGTGAAGGCCTTGATGGGATAGGGTCCCATCTTGCGTTCGATGCAGACGGTGTCGTAGCCCGAGCGCACCGCCAGGAAGGCGGTGTCGCCGGTTTCGTCGGCCAGCGCCTGCATCTCGGGCCCGCACAGCTGGCGCAGGTCGGCGCGGCCGCTGGAGACGGACCAGCCCAGCACCGCCATTTCCATGCCCAGGCGGTAGCGCCGGGTGTCCTCGTCCTGTTCCACCAGGCCGTGTTGCAGCAGGGAAGTCAGCAGCCGGTGGACGGTGGGCTTGGACAGGCCCGAGGCATGCTGGAGATCGATCAGGCGCAGGCCGGATTCGCCGGCCGACGCCAGGAGCCGCAGCACCGCGACGGCCCGGTCCACGGTCTGCGCGCCGCTGGTGTCGGGACGGTTCATGGCGCGCATCGTAGCATGCGGGTTGGCCGTCACTCGCCGTCGAGCTTGATGCCGGTCTTGCTGACGATGCCGCTGTACAGGTCGATCTGCTGCTTCCAGAAGGCGGCCAGTTCCGCGGGCGTGGAACCGACGGCGTCGGACCCGGCATCCTTGAACCGCTGGCGCGACTGCGGGTCTTTCGCGGCGGCCGAGACGGCCGCGGCCAGGCGGTCCAGGACGGGCTGGGGCGTGCCGGCGGGCGCGTAGATCGCGACCCAGAACGGGAACGCGTAGCCGGGTACCGCCTCGGCCACGGTGGGCACGTCGGGCAGCATGGCCGAGCGCTCGGTGGTGGTCACTCCCAACGCGCGCACCCGTCCTTCATGGATGTTGCCTATCTGCGGCGGCACGCCGTCCAGCATCATGTGGATGCGCCCGCCCAGCAGGTCCTGCATGGCCGCCGCCGTGCCCTTGTAGGGCACGTGCTGCATGTTGACGCCGGCCAGGGTCTTGAACAGCTCCGAGGCCAGGTGGATGGCGGTGCCGTTGCCGGAAGACCCGTAGTTGTACTTGTCGGGATTCTTCCTGAGCAGTTCGACGAATTCCTTCATGTTCCGCGCCGGCACCTTGGGATTGACGACCATGACCAGCGGGAACTGGGCGACCAGGGACACGGGCGCGAAGTCCTTGACCGGGTCGAAGCCCAGCCGCTCCTTGCCCAGCAGGCCGGTGGCGACGGCGGACGAGGAATTGAAGATCAGGGTGTAGCCGTCCGGCGCCGCGTTGGCCACGGTCTTGGCGGCGATGGCGCCGCCGGCGCCGGCCATGTTTTCCACGACGACCTGCTGCTTGAGGTCCTCGGCCATCTTCACCGCCGCGATACGGGCCAGCTGGTCGATGCCTCCCCCCGGGGAGAACGGTACCAGCAGCCGTACGGGGCGGGTGGGGAAGTCGGCCGCGCGGGCCGGCAGGGAGGCGGTGGCGGCCAGCGCGAAGGCGGCCGCCCAGTGGATAAGGGGCTTGAACATGTATGTCTCCATTGTGCGGGCCTGTCGCGGCCCGTGTCGTGGCGCGTCAGGGTTGGCTGGACAGGTCGAGGCCGCGCGCGTCGTCGATGAGATGGGCCAGGCGTTCGCGGAAGAAGGGCGCCGGCTTGAGGATGCGGCACTCCTGCGCCAGCATCAGCGGCCGGGCCTGGACCAGGAAAGCCTTCCAGTCCGGGTCGGCGAACAGCGCCTCGCGGCAGTCCATGCGCTGCTGCAGGCTGCGGTAGCCCCATTGCGTGACGGTCTGGTTCAGGGCGCCGATCTCGCTCACGTAGTAGCCCAGCAGCGCGGGCAGGTGGCGCATCTGCGCGGCCATCCCTTCCTTCCTATAGAGCGCGACGAAGGCGTCGAGGTTGCCCGGGTGGAAGGTATAGAGGCGTTGTTCGACGATCATGTCGCCTCCCGCTGGTCCTGGCTGAACTTGTAGACGTGGGTGCGCCTGGCCAGTTCGGGAATGGGCATGCCGTCCTGGATGTCGCGGTAGCGGCGGGCCTCGCCTTCGCCGATTTCCTGGGCGCGCTTGAGCACCGTCTCGACGGCTTCGCGCGGGATGAAGCAGATGGCGCCTTCGTCGGCCACCACCAGGTCGCCGGGCCGCACCTGCACGCCGCGTATGTGCACGATGCCGTTGATGGCGACGGTCTCCAGCCGCCACTTGCCCGTGATGGAGCTGACGCCGCGCGACCAGATCGGGAAGTCCTGCGAGCGCGACTGCTCGACGTCGCGGATGGCGCCGTCGATGACGGCGCCCGCCTCGCCCTGGCGCTTGGCGATGGCGGCCGACAGCCCGCCCATGTTGGAGATGCCGGGCACGCCTTCGATGACGAGCACGTCGCCGGGTTCGGCCAGGTTGTGGGCCTCGATCTCGGCCATCTTCGAGATGCGGTCCTTGGCGCCCTTGTAGGCGTCATCGCGCTGTTCGACGTTGCGCAGGGTCAGCGCCGGGCCGGCCATGCGCCGCCCGGGCAGGGTGGGAGGCAGGTCGCAGCCCGGGACCACGCCGCACAGGCCCAGTTCGTCCATGGCGTCGGAGACGGTGCCGGTCAGGTCCTCCAGCGCCAGGAAGGCGTCGATGACGGCCTGCGGATAGCGGGGGATGTCGAGGTCGCCGAAGACGGCGGCGGGCAGCTTGCCCAGGGGAGTCTTGCTGGTCATGGGATGTCCTTGTGGTCAGGCGGCGGGCGTGCCCGCCATCACGATGCGGAAGAGCCGCAGGAAGTTGTCGCGGGCGATGGCGTCGATGTCGCGGCGCGCCAGGCCGATGTCCGCCAGGCCGGCCAGCATGTCCTGCTGGGCCTGCAGGTCGTTGATGGGATAGCGCCATGGCCAGGTCCCGTAGACCTCGGGTTTGCGCATGAATTCCTGGTAGCGCTCGGCCGGCTGGTCGGTGATGAAATCCGAGCCTATGCCCACGTGCGCCACGCCGATGCGGTCGACGGCATAGCGGATGTGCGCCACCACGTCCTGCGCGCCCGGGGTTTCGCCCGGCATGCGCACCAGCGGCGGCAGGTAGGTGATGCCCAGCACGCCGCCGTTGGCCTTGAGCGCGTCCAGCAATGCGTCGCTCTTGTTGCGGGCGTTGGGGCACAGGGCGTAGGCATTGGCATGGGTCACCGCCACCGGATGGCGCGAGAGGGCCAGCACGTCCAGGCCGCTGCGGTCGCCCACGTGCGACAGGTCGATGACGATGCCCAGGTCGTTCAGCACGCCCACCAGTTCGCGCCCCAGCGAGGACAGTCCGGCGTCGGCCGGTTCTGCGCAGCCGTCGCCGTACAGGTTGCGGATGTTGTGCGCGACCTGGATCACGCGCACGCCCAGCGCGTGGAAAAGCTCCATCAGCTTCAGGTCACGCGCCACGCCCGGCACGTTCTGGTAGCCCAGCACGATGCCCAGCTTGCCCGCCTGCCTGGCTCGCTCGAAGCCGTCGCCGTCCTCGACCACCTGGACCAGGTCCGACAGGGTGGCGAGGTGCGCGCGGTAGTCCGCCAGCTGGTTCAGCGAATGGCGCAGGTCGGGGATGGGGTTGATGCCGCGAAAATTGTTCAGCGTGATGTGGACGGCTTCCACGCCGTGGGCCAGGCAGGCCTCGGCGTAGGCGGCGGTCATGCGCGCGCCGTTCAGCAAGTCGAATACCTTGATCATGCTCGGTAGTTTTCCTGGTGATTGCTGGTCCGTAATATGGACCGGCGAGAGCAGGATTTTCTGTTTATAGAAATAATGTGTCGATATAGGTAGTCCGATATATGGACCAAAAGGGCAAAACGGGCGGCGCCGGTCCCCATGCCCGGGCCGGGGCCGGGAACGGCAGTTGCTGCGGCGCCGGGGCTTCCGGAGATCGCCATGTGCCCTGCCCCCGCCTCGCAACCCGCCATGTTCCTGTCCACGAAAGTGGGCCTGACCGTCAACGGGGTGCGCCACGAGTTGCGCCTGGACCCTCGCACCACCCTGCTCGATTGCCTGCGCGAACACCTCGCCCTGACCGGGACCAAGAAGGGCTGCGACCATGGGCAGTGCGGCGCCTGTACCGTCCACCTGGATGGCCGGCGGGTCAATGCCTGCCTGGTGCTGGCGGCCACGCTGGACGGCCGCGAGGTGACCACCGTGGAAGGACTGGCCCGGGACGGCGGACTGCATCCGGTGCAGGCGGCCTTCCTGGAGCAGGATGCCTACCAGTGCGGCTACTGCACCGCGGGCCAGATCATGTCGGCGGCGGCGCTGCTGTCCGAACCCTGCGGCGAGACGGATGCCGATATCCGCGAGGCCATGAGCGGCAACCTCTGCCGCTGCGGCGCATACAAGAACATCCTGGCGGCCGTGCGGCAGGCGCGCCGCGGCACCGCGTAGCGGGGCGGCCATGGAAATATTCCAGCTCTGGCGAGCCGAAGACGTCGCCCAGGCGGTGGGTGCCGCCGCCTATGCCGAAGACCGCCAAGGCTCGACGGTCCGGTTCCTGGCGGGCGGCACGACGCTGATCGACCTGATGAAGCTGGACGTGGAACGGCCGGCCATGGTGATCGATATCAGCCATCTGCCGCTCGACCGCATCGAGGCCACGCCCGGCGGCGGCGTGCGCATAGGCGCGATGGTGCGCAATTCGGACCTGGCCCATGATCCGTTGATCCGCGAACGCTATCCGGTGCTGTCGCAGGCGCTGCTGTCCGGAGCCTCGGCGCAGTTGCGCAACATGGCGACGACCGGCGGCAACCTGTTGCAGCGGACCCGCTGCGTGTATTTCCGCGACGTGGCCATGCCCTGCAACAAACGCGAGCCTGGTTCGGGCTGTCCCGCCATCGGCGGCTACAACCGCAACCTGGCGGTGCTGGGGACCAGCGAGGCATGCATCGCCAGCAATCCGTCGGACATGAACGTCGCACTGATGGCGCTGGGCGCCACGATAGACATCCAGGGGCCCGGAGGCGCGCGCACGGTGGCCATCGACGATTTCTTCGTGCTGCCGGGCGATACGCCGCAGCGCGAGACGGTGCTGGAGGAAGGCGAGCTGATCACGCACGTGACGCTGCCCGCGCTGCCAGCCGGCACCCGCTCCCATTACCTGAAGCTGCGGGATCGCGCGTCCTATGAGTTCGCCCTGGCCTCGGCCGCGGTGGTCGTGACCATGGCCAACGGCAGCATCCAGGCCGCGCGGGTCGCCATGGGCGGCGTGGGCACGCGGCCCTGGCGCTCGCCGCCGGCCGAAGTCCTGCTGGCGGGCGGCGCGCCCTCGGCGGCGGTATTCGATGCCGCGGCGCGGGAATTGCTGCGCGAGGCGCGGCCGCAAAGCCAGAACGCGTTCAAGATCGAGCTGGCGCGGCGCTGCCTGGTCCACGCCCTGGATACCGTGACGGCGGCCGGCTGACGGAGAGCGAAATGACCCAGCACACCGAATCCTCCATCGGCGCCGGCCATATCCGCGTGGAAGGGCCGCTCAAGGTGACGGGCCGCGCGCGCTACGCGGCGGACCACGGCTTGCCCGGCATGCTGCACGCCGTACCGGTATGCGCCACCGTGGGAAAGGGGCGCATCCTGGGCATCGAGACGGGCGTCGCCCGCGGCATGCCCGGGGTGCGCAAGGTCTACACCCGCGAGAACATCGGCCGTTTTCCGCGCGTGGACGAGAGCGCGGCCAAGCTGGACGAATACCGTCCGCCGATGGAGGACGACGAGATCCGCTACTACGGCCAGTATGTCGCGCTGGTGGTGGCCGACACGCTGGAGCAGGCGATGGCCGCGGCGGCGGCGGTGGCCGTGCAATACGACGCGCAGACGCCGGACGTATCCATGGATCTGGCGCCCGATGACGAACCGCGGGTGGATACCGAGCGCGGCGATGCGCCGGGCGCATACGCCCAAGCCGGGATCCGCATCGACCATACCTACACCACGCCGCCCGAGACCAACAATCCCCTGGAGATGCACGCCACCGTGGCGGTCTACGACGGCCGCGCGTTCACGCTGTACGAAAGCTCGCAGGGCATCGTGAACCATCGCGTGGCGATGGCGCGCATGCTGGACGTGCCGGAAGATAGCGTCCGCGTCGTTACCGAACACGTAGGGTCGGGTTTCGGCAGCAAGCTCTGGCCCTGGGGACACTCGCTGCTGGCGGCGGCCGCGGCGCGCGACCTGGGAAGTCCGGTCAAGCTGGTGCTGAGCCGCCGGATGATGTTCCACAACGTCGGGCATCGCTCCAACACGAGCCAGCGCGTGCGCCTGTCCGCGACCAGGGATGGCCAGCTGACCTCGCTGCGGCACGATTACCTGTTCCATGTGGCGATGGATGAATACCACAAGGAAAACTGCGGCGAGGCGACCGGCTTCCTGTACAGCACACCCAACCTGCGCGCCGCCTACGGATCCGCGCGCCGGAACATCGCGCCCACTACGTCCATGCGCGGGCCGGGCGCCGTTCCCGGCCTGTACGCGATCGAATCGGCCATGGACGAGCTGGCCATCGAGCTGGGCATGGACCCCGTCGAACTGCGGCTGCGCAACGAACCCGAGCAGGACGAAGCGGCCGGCCTGCCCTTCTCGTCCCGCCACCTGCGCGAGTGCCTGCTGCAAGGCGCGGAGCGCTTCGGCTGGGCACGGCGCGATCCGCGCGTCGGATCCATGTGGCGCGACGGCCTGGTCCTGGGATGGGGCATGGCGGCCTGTTCATGGATGGCGGTCAGGCTGAAGGCACAGGCCAGCGTGGCGCTGCGGGCCGACGGTACCGCGCGCGTGGCCAGCGCCACGCAGGACATCGGCACCGGTACCTACACCGTGATGGCGCAGATGGCGGGCTCGGTGCTGGGCCTGCCGCCCGACCGCATCGAGGTGGCGCTGGGAGACACGGCGCTGCCGCCGGGACCCACCTCCGGCGGCTCGATGGCCACCGGTTCGCTCGTGCCCGCGGTGCTGGCGGCCGCCCGCGACGCGGTCCGCCAGCTGGCCGCCTGCGCCGCGCGCGCCGGCCTGCCGCAACTGGCCGGCGTGGCCGCCGACGACTTGCGGTTGACCGGCGGCCGGCTGCATGGCGCGGGGCGCCCGCCATCGTCCGGGGTGCCTTTCCAGGACGTGCTGCGCGCGGCGGGCATCGAGCGGATCGAGGGCCACGGCCAGTCCGAGGGCAGCGACGCCGACCCCCGGGCCAAGCGCCATTCCATGCATTCCTTCGGCGCTCATTTCGTCGAGGTGACCTGGGAGCCGGCCATCGCCCGGCTGCGCGTGGCCCGCGTCGTGACGGTGATCGATGCCGGGCGCATCATCAATCCGCGCACCGGCCGCAACCAGATCGAGGGGGCCGTCGTGATGGGGGTGGGCATGGCGCTGCTGGAAGAAACTTCCTACGATTCGCGCCAGGGCGCACCCGTCAACAACAACCTCGCGGACTACATGGTCGCCACCCATGCCGACGCGCCGGACATCGACGTGCATTTCGTCGAGCATCCGGACACCGTGCTGAACGAACTGGGCGCGCGGGGCATCGGCGAGATCGGCCTGGCCGGGGTGGCGGCTGCCATCACCTCGGCTGTCCACCATGCCACCGGCGTGCGCGTGCGGGACCTGCCGGTGAAGGTCGAGACGCTGCTGCAGGCGCGGTCAGCGGATTGACCCACCCCGTGTCCTGGCCTTCGTCCGGGCCGGATGCGGCCCGCCATGGAACAGCTCCACGATCACCTGCCGCAGCCAGGTGTTGCCCGGTTCCTGGTCATGGCGCTTGTGCCAGTACACCATCACGTCGTAGCCCGGCATCTGCACCGGCGGAGCGAAGTGGCACAGGCCCCAGCGCCGGGCCACCGACAGCGCCAGGTTGCGCGGCATGATGGCCACCACGTCGGTGTCCGACACCAGTTCGGCGATGGCCAGGAAGTGCGTCACCCGCGCCACCACCCTGTCGCTCATGCCGTTGGCCACCAGCATGCGGTCGATCAGTATCGAATGGTTGGTACCCGCCACGTTCGGCACCACGTGTCGCGCCCGCTTGAACTCGGCCAGGCTGAGCGTGCCGCGCGGCACCGTGGATGGCCGCGCCACGCAGGCATAGACGTCCGAGAACAGGATCCGGCTGCGCACGCCGGCGATGTCGGGGTTGATGGCGCCCAGCGCCAGGTCGATGGTCCCCTTCGAGAGTTCCTGGGCCAGCTCCTCCGGGCTCGCGCTGGTGGCGATGGTCTCCACGCACAGCTGCGGCGCATGGTGCTGGAGATGGCGGATCAGCCGGGGCAGGAAGGTGTGCTCGCCGATGTCGGTCATCGCCAGGCGGAACACGCGTCGCGCGGTCGCGGGTACGAACGAACCCTTCTCCAGCGTCTGGGCCAGGATCTGCAAGGCCTGGGACACCGGGCCCACCAGTTCGTCGGCGAAGGGAGTGGGCTCGACGCCCTTGGCCAGCCGCACGAACAGCGGATCGCCATACATGTCGCGCAGGCGGGCCAGCGCGTGGCTCATCGCGGGCTGGCTCAGCCCCAGCGCCTTGCCCGCCGCCGTGAGGTTGCGCGTGCGATAGATGGCATCGAACAGGTCCAGCAGGTTCAGGTCCAGCTTGCGCGAAAGCGGCTTGTTCATGCCCAATGTCATTCTCATGAAGAATGAGTGAGATTCAATCATTTCATTTTACATATATCTACCCCAAACCTAAGATTCGCTGCACATCGAGTGGAGCGAGACGATGACAACACCGACAACCACCAGCAAGCCCGCTTTCTCCGGGTATGTGCTGGACGAGGCGGACGGCGGCAGGTTCCTGGTCGATCGCGGGATCTACCGGGATCCGGCGCTGTTCGAGGCCGAGATGGCCCGCATCTTCGAAGGCGGCTGGGTCTACCTGTGCCATGAAAGCGAGCTGCCCCGGCACGGCGACTACGTGACGCGATACATGGGGCGCCAGCCCGTGGTGGTCAACCGCCGCAAGGACGGCAGCATCGGCGCTTTCGTCAATGCCTGTGCGCACCGGGGCACCGTGGTCGCGCCGCTGCGCAAGGGGTCGGCCAAGAGCTTCACCTGCCGGTTCCATGGCTGGACCTATGCCGAGACGGGGCGCTGCATCAAGATCAAGAACCAGGAGACCGGCGCCTACGCGGGCGACGAGAACCTGCGCGAGGGCTTCGGGCTGAAGGTGGTGCCCCGGGTCGACAGTTACCGGGGCTTCGTGTTCGGCAGCCTGTGCGCCGATGTGGGTGAACTGCACGATCACCTGGGACCGGCCCGGGTCTGGATGGACCTGATGGTGGATCAATCGCCCGAGGGGCTGGAGGTGGTCGAGGGCGATTCCACCTACATCATCCGCGGCAACTGGAAGATGGGTGGCGAGAACGGCGTGGATGGCTATCACGTCAGCACCGTGCACCGCGTCTTCGCCGCCACGATGGCGATGCGCGAGGAAGCGCGCGGCGGCGCCGGCACGCAACGGACCGAGGCCGGCCGCATCGTGGGCAGGGTCGAATCGGGCACCGCGGATTTCGGCAACGGCCACATCGGCATCTGGGCGCGTCGCTCGACGCCCGAGGCCGCGCCGCTGTACGAGGCCCGCGAGCGGCTGCTGGGCGAGTTCGACGAGCGCAAGGTGGACTGGATGGTCGGCATGGGCCGCAATCTCTATCTGTTCCCCAACATGCTGCTGTTCGACCAGCCTTCCACGCAGATCCGCATCCTGCGTCCGCTGTCGGCCGACCGTACCGAGGTGCGCATCCAGTGCATCGCGCCGCGCGGCGAAAGCGCCGAGGCGCGGGCGTCGCGGCTGCGCAAGTTCGTGGACTTCTACCTGCCCACGGGCATGGCCACCTCGGACGACATTGCCGCGCTGGAGGACACCGCCATTGGCGGCGAGGCCCGGCTGAGCCGGTGGAACGACTACGGCCGCGGGGAGCGGGCCATGCGGCCCGGCGCGCAATGCCGGCCGCTGATGGACATAGGCTGCGAGGCGGTCGCGGCCTCCGACAACTGGGACCACGAGGTCTTCTACCAGGGCTATTACCGCCACTGGCTGCGGGTGATGAACGAGGAGCGGGGCTGATGGTCGTCGATACCGACCTGCACGTGCAGGTATCCACGTTGCTGGCCCGCGAGGCCACCTACCTGGACGAGAAGAACTGGGACGCCTGGCTGGACCTGTTCGCGCCGGACGTGGAGTATTTCGTGCCCGCCTGGCTGTCGGAGGACACCCTGACCACCGACCCGCGCACGCAGTTGTGCCTGATGCACATGGATTCCCGGTTGGGCCTGGAGGAGCGCGTGTTCCGGATCCGCAGCCGCGATTCGTTCGCGTCGCTGCCATTGGACCGGACCGCGCACCAGACGAGCAACATCCTCATCACCGGCCAGTCCGGCGACGAGGTCGAGGTCAGCGCGTCCTGGCTGGTGCATTGCGTGGGGCCGCGCGGCCAGGCCACGCGCGGCGGCCGCTACGACTACACGCTGCGGCGCACGGACGGCGGCCTGAAGATCGCCCGCAAGCGCATCGTGATGATCGACGAGAAGATCGAGGGCACGGTCGATGTCTATCACATCTAGGCGGGCGCCCCATGCATGACATCACCGCGATCTTCGAGGACGGCCGGACGGTCCGGTTTCCCGCCCGCCCCGGCGAGGTGGTCTACCAGGCCGCCTATCGCGCCTCGCTACAACTGGCCCACGACTGCCTGGAAGGCGCCTGCGGCGAATGCAAGGCCTGGTGCACGGCGGGCGAGTTCGAACTGGACGACTACAGCGACGAAGCCTTGTCGCGCGACGAGCGCGACCAGGGGCAGACGCTGCTGTGCAAGATGCTGCCGCGTTCGTCGTGCGTGGTGGAGCTGCCCTATCCTTCCAGTTTCCAGGCCGGCGATGCGCCGGCGGCCATCGCGGCGCGGCTGGCCGCGGTCGAGCGCGTCTCGTCCACGGTCGTGCGGACGCGGCTGCATGCCGACCGTCCGCTGGATTTCCTGCCAGGCCAGTACGCCAACCTGTCGGTGCCCGGCGCCGGCGTGTCGCGGGCCTATTCGTTCGCGAACCTGCCGGGGCGCGACGAACTGGAGTTCTTCCACAAGCTGGTCCCGGACGGTGCCATGAGCGCCTACCTCTCCCAGCGCGCCAAGGTGGGCGAGGCACTGACGCTGACGCCGCCGTCCGGCCATTTCTACCTGCGCGAGAATGGCCGCCCGCTGCTGCTGGTCGCCGGCGGGACGGGGCTGGCGCCCTTCCTGTCCATGCTGGGCCACCTGGCCCGCGCGCCGCGCGCGGCGCCGCCGATCCGGCTGCTGGTCGGCGCCAACGCGGCGGCGGAATTCTTCGCCCACGAGCAACTGGCCGGACTGGCCGGCATCCTGCCTGTCGAGATCGAGCGCATCGCGGTCTCCAGCGAAGGATGGACCGGCGCCACCGGCCACGTCACGCAACTGCTGCACGACGACATGCTGCGGGATGCGCCCGATGTCTATCTGTGCGGCCCGCCGCCCATGATCGAGTCCTGCGCCGGCTGGCTGGCGGCGCGGGGTGTGGACCGCCACCGGGTGCGGGCCGAGAAGTTTCTTCCCTCGGCCTGAACGCCGGCCGGATCGCAAGTGACCGCAGTGTCACGCAGTGCCATACCTACTGGAGACAAGCATGCCCAAGTCCATTCCGTCCGTCCGTACCCGGCGCGCCGCCTGTCTGCTCGTGGCCGGCAGCCTGCTGTCCGCCCACGCCGCCGCCGGCGCGAAAGAGGAAGCGTGGCCCGCCAAGCCCATCCGCGTCATCGTGGCCTTCGCGCCCGGCGGGCTGACCGACATCATCGCCCGTGCCTTCCAGCCGCGCCTGGCCGAGATCTTCGGCCAGCCGGTCATCATCGAGAACCGCCCCGCGGCCGGCGGCACCGTGGCCGAAGGCGCCGTGGCGCGGGCCGAGCCGGACGGCTACACCCTGCTGATGACCGCCGACGGCGTGCCGGCCAATCCGCATCTCTACAAGGGGCTGTCCTACGACATGTTCCGGGACCTGCAGCCGGTCAGCCAGCTGGTTCGCATACCCCTGGTCATGCTGGTCAATCCCTCCCTGCCGGTGAAATCGGTCAAGGAACTCGTCTCGTTCGCCGCCGCCGCGCCGGGCAAGTATTCCTATGCGAGCCCCGGCGCGGGAACCAGCAACCATCTCTTCTTCGAGGTGTTCAAGGACATGACCCGGATGGACATGGTGCACGCGCCGTACAAGGGCGGCAGCCCCGCCATGACCGACCTGGTCGGCGGGCACGTGCAGGCGCTGCTGATCTCGGCCACCCTGGCGGTGCCCCAGGCGCAGGGCGGCAAGGTGCGCGCGCTGGCGGTCACCAGCGACCAGCGCATGGACGCGCTGCCGGACGTGCCCACCTTCGCCGAGGCGGGCTATCCCACGTTCAACCCGCACCAATGGACCGGCCTGTTCGTGCCGGCGGGCACGCCGCCGGCGCTGGTGGCCCGTATCCACCAGGCCTTCGCCAAGGCGGCCGACGCGCCCGACGTGCGTGCGCGCCTGAAGGAGCTGTCGGCCGAGCCCTACATGACCTCGCCCGAGGAATTCAAGCGGAATCTCCGGAAGGACTACGACATGCTGGGCGCCTTGATCGAGAGCAAGGGCATCACGCGCTAGCGCCTAGAACGAATGCCGCATGCCGACCTGGAAGGCGGTCGGGTCCGAGACGTTGCCGGTGCCCACGCCGCTGTTGGCGAAGCGGCTCAGCTGATAGTTGGCGGCCGCCTTGTTGGTGACATGCGAATACTGGGCATACAGCGTCGTCCGCTTGGACATGTCGTACTCGTAGCCCAGCGTGATCTGGCGCGCGTCGTTGCCCGAGGCGGCAGCCGGCCGCGACGCGTCGAGCAGGCCCAGGCTGCCCAGCAGGCGGCCGTTGGGCGTGACGGTGAAGCTCGCGCCCAGCGTCCACAGGCTGACGCGGGCGTCGGGGGCCGCGCCGTTGTCGGTGCGGAACTGCCAATAGCTCAGGTAGAGCTTGGCGCGGCCCAAAGCGTAGCTGCCGCCAGCCATCCATTCGTTGGTGGCGTGCACGCCGGCGTTCAGCACGTCCACGCGGTTCCAGGCCAGGCCCAGATACAGCGGACCCTGCTGGTACTGTCCGGCCACGCCGGTATGGCGGCCCATCTTGCCCTGGGCCGTGCTTTCCGCCCCCAGGCTGTAGAACAGGCCTGCGCGCAGACCCTTCCAGACGGGACTGTCGTAGCGGACGGCATTGTCGGTGCGCGAGGCGCCGGCGGTCATCAGCACCTGCGTGGTGCTGTACGGCGCGACGTTGAAGGCGTTCGAGCGGATCTTCAGGTCGTAGATGGGGCTGTACTCGCGGCCGGCCGTGAGCGTGCCCCACTTGCCGGACAGGCCCACCACCGAACGGCCGCCGAACAACTGGCCGCCCACCTGGGTGCCGTCGTCGACGTTGAAGCGGCCTTCCAGCACGAACAGCGCCTGGTTGCCGTTGCCGAGGTCCTCGGTGCCGCGCAGGCCCCAGCGCGATTGCGTCAGCCCGCCGGACTGGAGCCGCGTGGCCTTGTTGTCGCCGGACTTGATGTACTCGATCGAGGCATCGACGATGCCATACAGGGTGACGTTGCTCTGGGCGTGGGCCAGACCGGGCGCCAGCGCGGCGGTGGCGATGGCCAGCAGGGGCTTGAGTGTCTTCATCGGGTGTCTCCGTTGCCAGTCGTGGCTGGCTCGTTGTGGGAAGCGTGGGCGCATGAGGGCGGGCCCGGGCTGCGCGGACGCAAAGCGGGCCGGCGCCGTCCGTCGGGACGGCGCGCGATGCGGTCGTGCCAGAGGGAAGGCTGGTTATTCTGGCTGCAGGCCGGCGTTGGCGATGATGGCCTTCCAGGCCTGGAGCTGGTTGCGGACCAGTTGCGAGAAGGCCTCGGGCGAGCTTTCTACCGGGACCAGGCCGACGGAGGCGTACTTGGTCTTCACGTCGGGCGTTGCGCCGACCTGCGCCACCGCGCGGGCGATGGCGTGGACGACCGGCCCCGGCGTTCCCGCCGGGGCCAGCAGGCCCTCGAAGCCCACGAGGTCGAAGTTCGAGAAACCCGCCTCTTTCATGGTTGGCACGTTGGGCGTCAGCGCAGAACGCGTGGGTCCGGTACTGGCCAGCACGCGCAGCTTGCCCGCCTCGACCTGCGGGGCCAGCGTGGAGTAACTGGCGAAGACGGCCGAGACACGACCGCCCACCACGTCCATGACGGCGGGCGGCGTGCCTTTGTAGGGCACATGCAGCATGTCGGCGCCGCCTTCCTTGGCCAGCAGGCCACCCAGCAGGTGGGGCGTCGTGCCGGCGCCGGGCGAGGCATAGGTGTACTTGCCGGGCGCCGCCTTGGCCAGGGCGATGAATTCGCGCACGGTCCTGGCCGGGATGCCGGCGTTCACAGCCAGCCATAGCGGTGCGTCCGCGGCCTGGGCCACGGGCACGAAGCTGCTGATGGGATCGTAGGTCAGGTTGCGGTAGAGCGAGGGTGCCTGCACGAACGCGGTCGAGGTGAAAAGCAGCGTGTGGCCGTCCGGGGCGGCTCGCGCGACGGCGTCGCTGCCTATGGTGGTGCCGGCCCCGGGTCGGTTCTCCACCACGACCGGTACGCCCCAGGCCTTGCTCAGGGGTTCGGACAACGTGCGCGCAGACTGGTCCATGGAGCTGCCGGCAGGGCCCGGCACGACGATCCTGACCGGACCGTTCGGAAAGCCCGAGGGCTGCGCCACGGCGCAGGCCAAGGGGACGGCCGCCGCCAGTACGTGCAGGGCGCGAAGGCCGTGGCGCGCCGCCACGACGGAAATGTTGGGGATGGATTTCATGTCGTCTCCTCGATCCTGGCGGCCATGGTCCGCAACCCGCCGCGGCGCCGTCAAAGCGCGTTCTCGCATTCTGAGACAGATTGGGCGCCCGGCATAAGGCAATCCGATCGCCTTTCAGGGGCCGCAGTGTGCCAGGAGACGCCAGCAGGCGAGGCGTCAGGAGGAGAAATTATCCATGCGGCTGCCATAATGCCGATAAAAAAATAAGATGGCATTTGAACAAGCTTGTATGCCGGTGCGGCGCGCCGTGCCCCAACCTGGATCTTTTCCGGACCCGCAACGTGGCTACTTCCCCAAAGCGTCTCGCTTCCCTGCCCAGCCTGGCCCATTTACGGGTACTGGCCGCTGTGGCCCAGCACGGCAGCGCTACCCGCGCGGCGGCGGCCCTATTCCGCGCGCAGTCGGCCGTCACCCGGTCCATACGCGAGATCGAGCAGGCACTGGGTGAGCCCCTGCTGGAGCGGCGCGCCACGGGCATGGTTCCCACCGCGGTCGGACGGGCGGTGCTCGACCGCAACGCGCGGGTGTTCGGCGAACTGGAGGACCTGGCGTCGTGGTGCGCGGCAGGGCAACCGCGCGCCCGCACGGCCGTGGTACCGACGGTGCCGAGCTACTTGCTCAACACGCGCCGCCTGCAACTGCTGGTGGCGCTGGCCCGGCATCGCCACATGCCCACCGCCGCGCATGCCCTGGGCATCAGCCAGCCAGCGGTCAGCGCGGCCATACGCATCCTGGAAAGCGGGGCGGGCTTCCCGCTGTTCGATCGCACGACCAGCGGCCTGCAGCCGACCGAGGCGGGGGAACAGTTCGTGCTGCAGGTGCGCCGGGCGTTGAACGAACTGCGCCACATTCCCGACGACATCGCCGCGGTGAAGGGCAGCATACGCGGCCAGGTGGTGGTCGGCGGGCTGCCCTTCGCGCGCACCCGTATCCTGCCCGAGGCCGTGGCCCGGGTCAGCCGTTCCCACCCCGGCGTGCGCGTGGTGACCGACGAAAGCGCCTACGAGATCCTGGCCGCGGACCTGCGCGCCGGCGACGTCGATTTCATCTTTGGCGGCCTGAGGGCCGCCGACATGGCCAGTGGGTTCCGCAGCGAAAGGCTGATGTCCGAGGCCATGGTGGTGCTGGCGCGCAGCGACCATCCGCTGGCCGCCAGCAGGGGGCTGGCCCTGGCCCGGCTGGGCCGGCAGCAATGGATACTGCCCCGCGCCCACACACCCGCCCGCACGATACTGGACGACGTCTTTGCGCGGGCGCGGGTGCGCACGCCCGAGCCCGCGGTGGAGACCGCCGATCTCGCGATGATCCGGGGGTTGCTGCTGCGCACGGACATGCTGGCGATCCTGCCGGCCCAACAGCTGCACTACGAGTGCCAGACAGGCAGCCTGGCGGTGCTGGACATCGCCCTGCCGGGCACGGAACGGGACATCGGCCTGACCCTGCGCACCACGGGAGAGCCGTCTCCGGCGGCGCGGACGCTGATCGAAGCGATACGAGGCGTCGTCGCCGAGATGGCCGCCGCGGCCACCTGAGTCGGATCGGCCGGTCCAGCCGATCAATCTGGCCCGCCATGGCATCTATTTTATTTATCGGCATGGGTCTGCCAAACCTGTTCGCCGGGCTCCGCCCGGCCGCTGGAGAATCGGGGTTTTCGAGCCCTCGGATTCAGTCCAGAAACCGCATTTCCGCCCTGCCGAAAAAACTTATCGTCGTCTTGTCTTTCCCACCGCTTGCCGCCATGATGCGCGCACCGGAGGCCACGGCCATCCCATCGACCACGCGAGACCAAGCATGAGCACCGTCCAGGAACATCTCGACATCTTTCCGTTCGACACGCCGCCCGTGATACTGACGCGGCGCGAGGCGCTGCTGCTGGACGACCCCGTGCCGTCCACGGTGAAGGCGCCGGAGCCGCCGCCCATCGAGGCCATCCACTATGCGCCGCGCTACTCCGAGCAGAAGGGGCCTCAACGCAACGTCTACGAAAGCCCTTACCTGCGCATCGAACGCCACTCCATGGCGCACGGGCGGCAGCGCTTCTATCACCGCAATACCGGCGCGGACGAGATTTCCTACCAGGTGGACGGCCAGCGCCTGCTGATGACCGAGCTGGGTTCGGTCGACCTGGTGCCGGGCGAGTTCGTGCGGCTGCCCAACGGCGTGGCGCACGACAACTACGGCAGGCAGGACATCCACCTGCTGTTGTACGTGTCGGACCCGGCGGCCGAACTGCTGCCCGCGCGCCGGACCTCGGAACATCGCCAGACGCCGTTTCCCGAATGGCAGCCTGCGGTGGTCAACGAGATGGTGTCCAAGGACCTGGCGGGCCCAGGGCAGTGCCTGGTGCTCGCGCCGGCCGACGAACGCCTGCTGCTGGACCACGCCCTGAACGATCCGCGCCGGCTGGCCGTGCTCGACCCCGGTGACGAGGCGGCGGGGGCCTGCTGGATCTACCGCTCGACCCACGTCTGGATAGGCCGCACGCGCCGCCCGGCCAGTGACGGCCGCGTCTACCAGCGCCACCTGAACGCCGACGAAGTGCAGTACCAGGTGAGCGGGCGCCGCACGCTGGTCACGCAGCGCGGCTGCCTGGAGATCGAGCCCGGCGACTTCGTGCGCATCCCGCAGGGCGTGGCCTTCACCAGCATCCACCACGAACCCGTCGAGTACCTGATGCTGGCATCCCGCCACGAGATCCCGCAATCGGCCCAGGGCACCAAGCAAGGCGGCAGGCTCGATGCCGCGGCGGTGGAACGGCTGCGCGCGCGCTAAGCCGCAAGAAGAACGACAGGACAGGGAAACATGAAGCAGATGATCGCCGCCCGCGCCCATGCATCGGGCGAACTCAAGCTGGAAACGGTGGACGTGCCCGTGCCGGAAGCGGGCGAGGTGCTGGTGCGGGTGGCCAGCGCGGGCATCGCGCCGGGCATCACCAAGCTGCTGGCCAAGGGGCGCTTTCGCCACCTGCCGACCACGCTCGGCCATGAAATCGCCGGCACGGTGGCCGAGACCGGCGCCGGCGTCGATCCGGCCCTGGCCGGCCGGCGCGTGCGCGTCTCGCCCAATCTGACCTGCGGACGCTGAGAATACTGCCTGAGCGGGCGCGAGCCCATGTGCCCGTCCACCGCGATGATCGGCCACGCGGCCTTCGGCACCGGCCCCATGCCGCTGTACGAGCGCTACCACGACGGCGGCCTGGCGGAATACGTGCGCGTGCCCGCCAGCCACGTCGATCCGCTGCCGGACAACGTCAGCTTCGACGTGGGCGCCAAGCTGCACGACCTGGGCAATGCCGTGCGCGCGCTGCGGCAGACCGGCATGCCGGCCTCCGGCCGGCTGGTCATCACTGCGGCCACCGGCACCATGGGCACGGCCTCGATCAAGTTCGCCCGTTTCTTCGGCGCGCGGGAACTGGTGCTGGTCGGGCGCTCCGACTCGCGCCTGGAGGCCCTGCGGCCGTTGGCCGGCGGCCTGCCCGTGAAAACGGTGGCCCTGGAGGATCTGCCGGGCTGGGAAGAGGACGGGAGCCTGACGCGGCGCCTGGTCGAACTGCTGCCCCAGGGGGCGGACGCGGTGCTGGATTTCTTTCCCTCGGGCCCGGGCAGCGCGCAGGCCATGGCGGCCCTGGGCACGGGCGGCGCCCTGGTCCACATGGGTGGCAACACGTCGATGCTGCCCTTCTCGATCCGGGACATGATGCATCACTGCTGGCGCTTCGTCGGCACGCGTTCCTGCACGAAGAAGGACACGGACCTGGTGCTGAACCTGCTGGCCTCGGGGCAGGTCACCGCCGACGATCTCATCACTCACCGCTTCCCGTTGTCGCGGCTGGCCGAGGCCATGGTGGTCACCGGCAGCCGCAAGGAACCGATCTGGATGGCCATCGTGCATCCGGATGCCGCGTGACCCCTTTTTCCTTCGACCGTCATGACCGATACACCGACGATGCACCCCTACCGCCGCTTTTCTCTGGCCGAACGCGACCGCCGTTGGAAGGCGGTACGCCAGCGCATGGCCGAGGAAAACCTTGCCGCCATCATTGCCCCGCCGAATCCGGGCAACTCCACCGACTGGCAGGCCGATGCCCGCTATCTGTCCCATTGCGGGGGCGGAGCCGACACGTCCATAGGCGTGGTCTTCCCGCTGGAAGGCGAGGTCACCGTCGTCGCAACCTCCGCGCAGGAGCGGTGGGGGCCGCTGGTACAGGACTGGGTGGCGGACGTGCGCACCGTCAACCGGCAGTTCGGCGCCGCCATGGGCGAGCGGCTGCGGGAACTGGGGCTGGACGGGCAGCGCATTGGCATCAGCGGGCTGGTCGGTGGGACTCGCACCCCCGAAGGCACCATCATGCACGGCACCTATGAGGCGCTGGTCCGCGCGGTGCCGAACGCGAGCTTCGTCGAGGCAGGCGAACTGATGCAGGACGTGCGCGAGGTCAAGAGCCAGGAAGAGATCGACGTCCTGCAATGCTCCATCGACCTGGTCGAGCGCGCGCTGGAGGCGCAACTGGCCGCGGCGCAGCCTGGGGTGCCGGACTATGTCGTCTGGGCCGAGACCATGCACGCCATGTTTCGGCGCGGCTCGGAACTGTCGGTTCATTTCAACTGGATCAGCGGCGATAATCCCGGCCGCACGCTCACGCGGCCCACCGCCCGGCCGCTGCGCGAGGGCGACCTGATCCTGGGCGAGATCGAGGCCTCGGTCATCGGCTACCGCGCCCAGCGCCTGCCCGTGGTGGCGGTGAACCGCTGTCCGCCCGTCATCCGCGACCTGTCGGTCATCCATGGCGACATGTACGCCGAACTGCTCGAGGTGCTGCGCGCCGGTGCCACCGTACGCGAGGCGATCGCCGCGACGGTGGACATCACGCGCCGCATCGCGCCGCGCAGCGGCCCGCTGGCCGGGCTGAAGGCCTCGCTTATCCTGCACGGACGGGGATTGGGCGACGACCGGCCGCTGGTGCTGACCAAGCTCGGCGGCGATCCCTTCTACGGCGCGACCGAACGCGCCATGGAGGCGGTGTTCCCCGAGGACGGCGTCTATATCTGCAAGCCGGCGATCTCGACCGCCGACGGCGTGTTCCAGTTCGCCTGGGGCGACACCGTGCGTGTCACGGCGCGCGGCGCGCGGCGCATGGGCAGGATGCCCCACGGCGTACAGGTCTCGGAACCCGGGTCGTTCACCGACTGGCCCACCGACGTCACGGTGCTGAGCGGGGGGGCGTAGGCATCTTCTTCATCGGCTACTTCCTGTTCGAGATTCCCAGCAACGTCATCCTGGAGAAGGTTGGCGCGCGGCTGTGGATCGCGCGGATCATGGTGACCTGGGGCCTGATCTCGGCGGCCATGGCCTTCGTGTCCGGCACCGCGAGCTTCCTTACATTGCGCTTCCTGCTCGGCGTCGCCGAGGCGGGCTTCCTGCCCGGCATGCTGCTCTACCTGACCTACTGGTTCCCGGCCCGTCACCGGGCGAAGTTCATCGCCCTGTTCATGGCGGCGGTGCCGCTGGCCAGCGCGATCGGCTCGCCCATCTCGGGCCTGCTGGTCGGCATGGACGACGTGATGGGGCTCAAGGGCTGGCAATGGCTGTTCATCCTGGAAGGACTGCCCTCGTGCGTGCTCGGCATCGTGGTCCTGTTCGCGCTGCCGGACAGGCCGGCCACCGCCAGGTGGCTGTCGCCGCGCGAGCGCGAGATCGTTGAGGCAGACCTGGCGCGGGACCGGCTGGCCGGTTCGGGGCGCAGCCACCACGCCATGTGGCCGGCCCTGGTGGATCGCCGCGTGCTGGTCCTGTGCGGCGTGTACTTCGGCATCGTCATCGGGCTGTACGGCATCGGCCTGTGGCTGCCGCAGATCGCCAAGGCGATGGGTTACTCGAATGCCGCGGTCGGCTTCATCGTGGCCGCGCCCTATGCCGTCAGCGCGGTGGCCATGCTGGCCTGGGGCCGCCGCAGCGACAAGCGCGGAGAACGCGCCGGCCACGTCGCGGCCGCAGCCCTTCTCAGCGTGGCCGGCCTGCTCGCCAGTCTGTACTTCGGCACGCCGTGGATCGCGTTGTGCTGCCTGGGCCTGGCCTCGGTCGGCATCTATGACTGCCTGGGGCCGTTCTGGGCAATGCCGCCGCTGTTCCTGCAAGGCACGGCGGCGGCGGGCGGCATCGCGCTGATCAACTCGGTGGGCAACCTGGGCGGCTTTGCCGGCCCCTACCTGATGGGCTGGATCAAGGAAAGCACCGGCAGCTTCTCGCTGGGCATGGCAGCCCTGGCCGGCTGCCTGGGCGCGGCCGCGATATTGGCGCTGTCGCTGGGCCGGGAGATGCGGGCGATGCGCGATGCGCGGCCGGATCATGCGTAGCCGCCCTTGCATGCTTCCAGGGCGGCCGGCCGGACCGGCCGTTCAAGCCGATGCCGAGACCAGCAGCATCATCGGCCGCTCGCGCTCCTCCGCCAGTTCGGGCATGGCCCGCACCTGTTCTTCCGTGGGGCCCCATTCGACCAGGCGCGTCACGGTGAATCCGGCCTCGACCAGGAGCCGGAACAGTGTGCCCAGGGTGCGGTGCTGCTTGACCACGCCCTCGGCCAGCCAGTTCGTGACGCGCGGGCCTTCGAGCTGGTAGTTGTCCACTGGCCAGGTCTTGCGGCCGTCGACACCTGGCAACCATCCCGGATGGCGCGAGGCCATGTAGATCGGATGCTCGATGGAGAAAACCAGGCGGCCTTCCGGCTTCAGCGCGGCGTGGATGGCCGCGAGCAGTTCCGGCAGGCGCTGGATGTAGTGAAAGGTCAGCGAGCTGTACGCGAGATCGAATGCCCGGGCTGGCAGCGCGGGCTGTTCGAGGTCTGCCCGCCGATAGTCTATGCCGCCTTCGGGAGTCAGCTCCCGCGCCCGAGCGAGCATCCGCTCGGAAACGTCGAGCGCCAGCACGCCAGCGGCACCATGCTCCCGCGCCCATCGGCTGAACCAGCCATATCCGCAGCCCAGGTCCACGATGGCCTGGTCCCGGACGTCGCCCACCATGTCCCCCAACGCCGGCCACTCGGGCGCGCCCGCCAGGCCGTGGACGGACCGGCCGAGGCGGCCGTAGCCTTCGAAGAAGGCGGGGTTGTCGTAGATGTTCTGGCTCATGGCGCCGATGCCACCCGATCCACCCGCACTAGGCAGTATGCGGCGGTGTCGTAGGGAACGGTCACGACGTCGCGGCCGCGCAGTTCGGGCTGAGCGTCGATCAAGGTCCGCAGCCGTTCATCCACCCCGGCCCGCTGTTCCGGCGGCAGCGCCGAGATGAAGCTGGTGGAGCGCACCCGGTTCAGGATGACGTCTTCCGGGGATCCGGTGTGGTCGTTGGCATAGTGCCGCTCGTCCATGGGGCCGAAGCCCGGATGGGGAAAGGCCTGGCGCCAGGCACCGGTGTAGTAGCGCGGCGCGTCGCCCTCGAACTCGTTGACGATGCGGTCGATCGCGGCCACCCAGGGCACGCGCGCGTCGCGCATGTTCCAGACCAGTCCCAGCCGGCCGCCGGGCTTGAGCACGCGATGGATCTCGTCCAGGGCCTCGGCCGTGGCGAACCAGTGGAAGGCCTGCGCGCACACGACCACATCGACACTGGCATCGGGTAGCGGGATGGCGTCGGCCGTGCCGACCAGCGGGCGGACCTCGGGATGGGACGCGGCCAGCTTGTCCAGCATCGCAGCCACCGGCTCCACGGCGATCACGCTGGCGCCCGTGGCAAGCAGGCGGGGCGTGAACTTGCCGGTGCCCGCGCCCAGGTCCAGCACGGTGGCGCCGGCATGCAGGCCCAGCGTATCGCGCAGCCATCCGGCGATTTCCGGCGGATAGTCGGGACGTCCGCGGACGTAGGTGTCCGCCCCTTTGGTATAGCCGTCGACGGCCGAGTGATGGATGGAGCTCGTGCTGTCCATGTGTTCTCTCCGGTGAAGCGCGGGGGCGATCTGTTTTACCATGCGCGTCTATCGGGGCCAGGAGGCCGCATGCAGGCAATCAACCGCCCGCCGCCTGGCCCTTGCGCCGTGCAAGCCATTCCTCGCGCGTGATCTCCCAGATTTCGCTGGGCAGCCTGCCCGATACGTAGCCGCGCTCCTCGGTGGCGACCATGCGCATGCCGCCGCGCGCCGAGATCCGGCTGGACGCGATGTTGGCCGCAGCCTTGGGCACGCGCAGCCTGGGTTTGCCCAGCACGTCGAACCAGTAGGCGGTGACCGCTTCGGCGGCTTCCGTCATCAGGCCCTGGCCTTGCCATTCCGGCACGATCCAGAAGCCCCGGTTGTTGTCCGGGTCGTCCATCAGGCTCACCACGCCGATCAGCCGGCCGGGCTCCTGCCTGGGCCGCAGGCTCCAGTGCCACTCCCGGCCTTGCGCCATGGCCGGCAGCGCCGCATCGCGCAGGAACACGAGCGCGCCGTCCTCGGGATACGGCCAGGGAACGCGGTCGGCCAGGAAGCGCACGATCTCCCTGCGCGCGAAGGCATGCTGGATGGCCGGGGCATCGGCCAGCGTCAGGGGAGGCAGCAGCAGGCGCGGCGTGGAAAGCGCGGGAATGGGCATGGCCTACTCCGCCGCGGGCTTCCAGCCGATGGAGCGCGATACGCCCTGGGTTTCCTCGACCAGCGCCGCGGCGATCTCGGCGGCGCTGGGCACGATCGCCTGGCCGGGCGGTTCGCGGAAGATCAGCGTGATGACGGTGGACAGCGCGCCCTGGTAGTCGAGGATGGGCGCGGCCAGGGCCGACAGGTTGTTGACGTAGTGGCCGTGGTTCTCGGCATAGCCGCGTGCGCGCACGGCCTGCCTCGTCTGGTCCAGGTCGGCGGCGGCCATGCGTTCGCCCCGCGCCTTGGCGCGCGCGACTTCCTTCTGGATGAAGGGTTTGGTGATGGCCGGCGGGAGGTGGGCCATGAAGACGATGCCCGAGGCCGAGGTCAGGACCGGGAACACCGATCCCAGGCCGAGGTCGGTGCCGATCAGGAAAGTGCTGCGTTTGAGCCGCACGCAGGTCGGCCCCGATTCGCCCCACACGCACAGCAGGCCCGTCAGGTCGAAGCGCGTACAGATGCGGTCCAGCGCCTGCGAGGCCAGCGTGAAGACGTCGGTCTTGGTCATGGCCGACACGCCCCAGCGCAGCGCCTGCGGCCCCAGGCCGTAGTGGCCGGTGGCCGGGTCCTGCACCACCAGTCCCGACTTGGCGAAGCTGGTCAGGTAGCGGTGCGCCTGGCTGGCCGAGATGCCGGCGTCCCTGCCGATGTCGCGCAGCGGCAGCGAGCCGGTGGCGGCCGCCAGTGCGTCGATGACCCGCACGCCCACTTCGACGGACTGGATGCCTTTCTTCTCGCGCACGGCGGGCGTTGCGGCACGCTTGGGCTGTTTCGATGCGGGCATGCGGGGCAGCCTGTCAGATGGTGGACGGGATCACGGCGGTCCTCCCAGCGCCCGCTCGACCGCGGCCTCGGCATGCAGCCGGGTGGTGTCGTAGCAGGCGAGAGGCGGCGCGGCGCCGTCCAGCAGCAGCGGCAGTTCGGTGCATCCGACGACGACCGCCTGCAGGCCGGCGAGCCGCATTCCGTCAATGATCGCCAGCACCCGTCGGCGCGAGCCGGGATCGATGCGGCCGCGCGTCAGCTCGTCGACGATGATGGCGTCCAGCGCCGCGCAGTCCTCGGAAGCCGGCGGAACCAGTTCGATGCCGTGGTGGTCGCGGTACCAGTCCCTGTAGAAGGGCGACATGGTGACGTGGCGGGTGCCGATCAGGCCGGCGCGATCCAGGCCGGCGGCTCGCAGCGCGGTGGCCGTGGGAGTGCCGATGTGCAGCAGGGGCAGGCCGACGCCGCGTTCGACCTCGTCGGCGAAGCGGTGGGCGGTGTTGGCGGTCAGCAGGAAGAAGCCGGCGCCGGCACGCGCCAGCCGCTGGCCCGCATGGACGAGCGATGCGCCCACATCGCCCCAGCGGCCGTCGGCGCCGGCCTGCAGCAGCGGCTCGAAGTCCAGCGTGACGAGGATGCTCTCGGCGTTGTGGTGGCCGCCGGCGCGGCGCTGCATGGCCTCGTTGATCAGCCGGTAGTACAGGGCCGACGATTCCCAGCTCATGCCGCCTATGAGGCCGATCAGCTGTGTTTGTGGCATGGGTCGAATTCCTCCGGCATGGCTGGGCGCCCGAAATTCGAGGAATTGTACTATGAACAATATATTGGCTATTGTGCAATAGCGGCCGGGGTTCCGGCCGATGCCCGTGCGCCCGCGCCAGCCGGGCGCCGCACGCAGGGCGTCGGGCCCGTATCCGCCCGATTTCCATGCGCGCCTGGAGGCGAGCCGGCACCGGTCAGCCCGTTGCCGCGCCCGGTGCCGCCGCCAGTTCCCTGAGCCTGGCCTTCGATATCTTGCCCACGCCGATGCGGGGGAAATCCTCGACGAACACGACCTCGCGCGGCACCTTGTACTTGGCCAGTTCCCGCCGGCATGCCTCGACGATGGCGTCGGCCAGCCCCGTGACGCCGCCGTCCGCCGGCAGCCGCACGAAGGCGACGGGAACTTCGCCGTAGGCGGCATCGGGCCGGCCGACCACGGCCACTTCGCTTACCCGGGGTACCGTCCGGATGACCCGCTCTATCTCTGCCGCGGAGACCCCTTCGCCGCCGACCTTGAGCAGGTCCTTGGCGCGGTCGCCGAACTGGATCGAGCCGTCTTCATGCAACAGCACGCTGTCGCCCGTCCTGAAGTAGCCATCATCGTCGAAGGCGTCCCGCGTCGCTTGGGCATTGCCGAAGTACTCGGCAAACAGGGTGATCCCCCGTATGCCACGGACCAGAAGATTGCCGCGTTCGCCGGGCAGGCAGTCGCGGCCCCGGTCGTCGACGATGCGTACGCCGTAGCCGGCGGATGGGCGGCCGATGGCGCCGGGCCGGGGAGGCGACCACGGATCGGTGACGATGCCTTGCGCGACCATTTCGGTCATGCCCCACGCTCCCATCATCCTGATGCCGAAATGGGCCTCGTGCTCGGGCAGCCAAAGCGCATTGCACCATTGCCGGAAGGCGTGGCCGCGGGGAACGGGCATGCCCGCCAGCACGTTGGCACTGAAGATGACGTGAGATCCCACGGTGCTGCGATGCTCGAGCGCGACCGGCCAATAGCGGCTGGCCGAGAAGCGGGGCTGCAGGACGATGCTGGCGCCGGCCCAGAGCGCGGGAAAGACCGACCAGGACAGGCCGACCACGTGGAACAGCGGCAGGAACACCTGGAACACGTCGTCGCCGCGCAGGCCTTGCTGCATGGCGCCGAGTCTGCCGGCCCACAAGGCGTTGGCATGCGTCCATGCCACGCCCTTGGGGCGCGAGGTCGTGCCACTCGTGAACAGCACGGACAGCGGCGCCGCCGCGTCGGGCGGGCGTTGCGGCGCGGGCGCGGCCAGCAGCGCGGCGTGGCGTTCGTCGGGCCGTGGCGCGGTGGCGGCGTCGGCGGGCTGCCCGGCATCGTCGTCGGTGATCGCCAGCCATTTCAGGCCGGGGCAATGGCCGCGGATCTTCGCCGCGAATTTCGGATGCGTGACGGCCCCGCAGGCCTCCGTCAGTTCGGCGAAATAGGCCAGTTCCGGTCCGGCGGCCATGGCATTGGTGGGAACACAGACGGCGCCCAGATGCGCGCAGGCGAAATACGTCAGCAGGAATTCCGGACAGTTCTCCAGGTGCATCAGGACGCGGTCGCCGACGCGCACGCCGCGCCTTTCCAGGCCGCCCGCCAGCGAGGCGACCTGTCCGGCGAACTCGGCGTAGGTCCAGGTGCGCGATACGCCGGGCTCCGGTGCCCAGGTCAGGAACGGGTGTCCGGGCCGCTCGGCCGCCTTCCTGCGGAGCAATGTGGCCAGATCGTGGCCGGTGAATTGAAGCAGCGCGTCCTGGTGTGTCATGGCGCGGGATCCCACGAACCGTGCTCGAGCCAATGTTCGAGCATCCATAGGCGGTCCACCCCCCAGAGGGGTTGGCCGTCGACGATGAAGAAAGGCACGCCGAACACCCCCTGGGCGACCGCGTGATCCACCTCTTCCTTGAGCGCGGCCTTGATGCCGGGCGATTCCATGCCTTGGCCCAGCGCCGCGGTGTCCACGCCCAGCAATGCCGCTTCCTCCAGGACCGCTTCCGCGGTGGAGATGTCTTCCCCCTTGGCCCACAGCCTGGCGCAGATGGCGCGCGCAAAGCGCGCGGCCTGCGCGGAATCGTGCCGCTTCAACCAGAGGAAGGCGCGCAGCGCGCGGATGGGGGACACGTCCGGGTGGCGCAGCTCGCATATCGGCACGCCCAGCAGACGCGCCATGCGGTGCTTGTCCTGCCGGGAGTAATCGGCCTTGAGCGGCGTCGCCGGAACCGGCTTCAATCCCATCACCTGCAGTACCGTGACGCTCAGGAGCACCGGCCGCCAGTCCACCTGCCTGCCATGGCGCGCCGCCAGTGTCTCGATTTGGGTCGAAGCCAGGTAGCCATAGGGAGAGATCGGATCGAAGTAGAAGGCGATGGGGGAAGGCTGGTCCATGCCTACAACTTCTCGATGCCGGCCGCCTTCACGATGCCGCTCCATCGCGTCAGCTCGCTGGCGATGAGACGCGAGAACTCGGCGGCCGTGCTGGTTTCCGGATCCAGCCCCATGGCGGCATACCGTTGTTGGACTTCCGGTAGCGCGATCACGCGATGTACCTCGCGCTGGAGACGGTCGACGATGGCCGGCGGCGTGCCGGCGGGGGCCAGCAATCCTTGCCACAGCTGCACGTCCAGGCCCTTGAGTCCCAGGCTGGTGAAGGTCGGCACGCCCGGAAACGAGGGGTGTTCGGCACGCGAGGTGATCGCTATGGCCTTGAGCTTGCCCGTCTTCAAGCCGGCGCCGATGGAAATCGAGTCGGAAATGGTCGCCAGCACGTCGTTGGCGATGGCGGCATTGACCGCGTCGGTACTGCCCTTGTAAAGGATTTCCTGGAACCGGGAACCCGCCTGCAGGTTGAGCTGTTCGCCGATCAGGCGAAACGGCGCGGCCGCGGACGAATAATTGGCTTTTTCGGGATGCGCCTTCGCATAGGCCAGCAGCTCGGGCAGGCTCTGGGCGGGCCCGCTCTTGTTGACGGCCATCAGCACCGGCAGCGACGCGACCAGCGAAATCGGAGCGAAATCCCTGGCGGCGTCGTACTTCACTTCCTTGTACAGCGCGGGGTTGATCGCGAGCGCGCCACTGGCGCCCAGCAGGATGGTGTAGCCGTCGGGCGCCGCGCGGGCCACGTACTCCGTCGCGATCATCGAGGCCGCACCTGGGCGGTTCTCGACCACCACTTGTACCCCCAGCCCTTCGGACATTTTCTGCGCGAGCACGCGCGCCAGGATGTCGCTGCCGCCGCCGGCGGTATAGCCCACTACCAGGCGTACCGGCCGCGTGGGGTAGTCGTTCGCGAAGGCGGGGGCGTGTACGAACGCGGCGAGCACGACGGCCCCCGCCGACAGGCGTTTGCAAGGCATGGTGTCTCCTGAGTCATTGGCCGCTTCTGCTCGGCTGGCCGATCGCTGGCAGGGACAATATAAGGCTTCCTTACAATATGCGTAACGAGGGGGAACCCTAGCCCGGCGCGCTACATCTTCAAGGCCCGGCCCTGAAGCTTGTCGACCACGCGGAACAGCGTCGCGCGTTCCTGCGCCGACAGGCCCGACAGCAGGTCTTCCTGGAATTCCAGGGCCACGGGGACGATGGCCCAGTAGACCTCCTGGCCGGCATCGGTCAGGTCCAGGAAGGCTTCGCGCCTGTCGTTCTCGTTGGGCCGCCGCCGGATCAGTCCCGCCGCCTCGAGATCGGTGATCGCGCGCGAGACCATGACCTTGGTCATGCGGGTCTTGGCGCAGATATCGCGTGCGGTCATCGCGGCGTGTTCCCCTTCCGCGCCGCGCCGCTCACCCAGGAAGGAAATCACGCGCCAGCGCGGGCCGTCGATGCCGAAGCGTTCGGAATACGCCGCATAACTGCGCGCGAAGCGGTCGGCGACCAGGCTCGACAGCATGTTCAGCCGGTAGGGCAGGAAGGCGTCGAGTTGCAGGGAAGGGTGTTCGCCTGCCGGGCGGGAGGAAGCGGGCGTCGATCGCTTGATGGCCATGGGGACGAAGCAGGGTCTGGTGCCAAAGGGCGAATTCTAGTCCTCTTGCCGCGGCGGACGCAGGCCTGGGTGGCGCAGGCCCCCGGGTTTTGCCTAGTCGCCGAACCTTCGGAAATCGCTTGACTTGGTTTCATAAGAAACCAATACTGTTTGGAAATTAGTTTCGTAGGAAACTAATTGCGGCGCATGGACCGCATATCGATTCTTGATGGAGTGTCCGGCATGGCATCGACCGAAGGCATATCGGGCAGTGGCGCGCGATATGACTCCCTTTACTTCGACTATGTGCACCATCCTTTCGAGCTTCCCCCGGAAATGCGCGGGGACGCGCCGGTGCACCAGGTGGTCGTCGCCGGCGCCGGGCCCGTCGGCCTGACCGTGGCGCTGGAGCTTGCCCGGCGCGGCATCGAGGTGGTGGTGCTGGAGGAAGACGACACCGTCAACCGGGGCAGCCGGGCGGTGGGCACCGCGCGGCGCAGCCTGGAGATCTTCGAGCGCATCGGCGCGGGCACGCGTTTCGTCGAGACCGGCGTGTCGTGGAAGGGCGGCCGCAGCTATTACCGGGACAAGCTGGTGCTGGATTTCCAGGTGCAGCAGGATCCGCGGCTCAAGCATCCACCCATGGTGTCGCTGGCGCAGTGCCACGTCGAGCAGTACCTGTACGAGGCGCTGCGCGCCTACCCCAACGTTTCCCTGCGCTGGTCGTCGCGGCTGGAGCATGTCGAACAGGACGGCGAACGGGTGACCGCCCGGGTCCATACGCCGTCCGGGTCCTACGCGTTGCATGCGCAGTGGCTGGTGGCGTGCGACGGCGGCCGTAGCGCGGTGCGCCGCTCGCTGGGCAAGGAGCTGCGGGGCAGCGTGTACGAAGGCCGCTACCTGATCGTCGACATCCAGATGCGCAGCAAGGAACCGCCCGGCCGGCGCGTCTGGTTCGACCCGCCGGCGTTTCCGGGGGCGACCATCATCATGCACAAGCAGCCCTTCGACATCTGGCGCATCGACTACCAGCTGTTGCCCGAAGAGGACCTGGAACGGGAGATCCAGCCCAAGCGGGTGCGCGAGCGGGTGACCGAATTCCTGGCGTCGATAGGCGAGACGGCGGATTGGCAGATCGACTGGATCAGCCCGTACCGCGCACACAGCCTGACGCTGGACGACTATCGCGATGGCCGCGTGCTGTTCGCCGGCGACGCCGCGCACCTGGTCCCCATCTTCGGCGCGCGGGGCATGAACGGCGGCGTGGACGACGCCCACAACCTGGGCTGGAAGCTGGCCTGGGTGGCGGCGGGACAGGCTCCGCCGGCCCTGCTGGATACCTATTCGATCGAGCGCGTGGATGCGGCCAGGCAGAACATGGCACTGGCGGAGAAGAGCACGCGTTTCATGACGCCGCCCACGCGCGGGCACGCCGTCATGCAGGAAGCGGTGCTGTCGCTGGCGGTAAGCGAGCCCTTCGTGCGCGAGCTGATCAATCCTCGCCAGGTGACGGAACTGCGCATGACCGGTTCGTCGCTGCGTCTTGCCGACGATGGTTCGTTCGGCCACGGCCCCGCGCCCGGCGCCGTCTGCCCGAACCTGCCATGCGGCGCATCGGCCGGCGGGACGGTGTTCCTGCACGACAGGCTGGGTCGCGATTTCACGCTGCTGGCGTTCGGCGACGCTGGACTGGGCGACAAGTCGCGGCGCCTGGACGCGCTGCGCGCGTCGATGGGCGTGCCGTTCGGCATCGATGCCGTCGCGCTCGACGATGCCGGGATCGCCGGGGCGTTCGACGCCAGGCCGGGTACGGCCTACCTTGTGCGGCCCGACGGCCACGTGATGGCGCGGTGGCGTGCCTGGGAACCCGAAACGGTGTTGCCGTGCCTGGTGCGCGCGGTGCGCGGTAAAGAGGAGTTGGACCATGCTGGTTGAACAGACATTGCCCGCGGGGCTGCTGGAACGCAATTGGGAGGCGCTGGCCGTCGCGATGAACGCGGCCGGGCCGGACAAGGAGGCGGTCTTCCTGGCCAAGGTCGCCTTGATGTTGTCGTCCATGCTGGCCGATCCGGGCCGGCTGGCGCAGGTCATCGAGGTCGCACTGCGCGACCTGCGGCACGGGGAGCGGGCATGAGCACGGGCGACAAACGCATCGCCATCGCCGGCGCCGGCATAGGCGGCCTGGCCGCGGGGCTGGCCCTGCTCAAGCAGGGCTTCGACGTCGACATCTACGAACAGGCGGCCGAGCTGGGCGAGGTGGGTGCCGGCGTGCAGATCAGCCCCAACGGTACGCGGCTGCTCCAGGCCTGGGGGCTGGGCGACGCCATGTTCGAACTGGGCACCCAGACCAGGGGCAAGGAGATCCGCGTCTGGAACACGGCGGACGCCAATCGCTACCTGGAGCTGGGCGCCGCGTCGGTAACGAAGTACGGCGCGCCCTACCTGACGTTCCATCGCGCGGACCTGCATGCGCTGCTGCTGGAAGCCGTGCGGCGGGAGAAACGCGACGCCATTCACCTGAACGCCGCCTTCGCGTCGCTGGGCACGGCTGACGGCGGCGCCGAGATGCGCCTGGCCTCGGGCCGGACCGTCCGGGCCGATGCGCTGATCGGCGCCGACGGCGTCCATTCCAAGGTGCGCCAGGCCTTGTTCGGCGCGGACCGGCCCCGGTTCACCGGCTGCATGGCGTGGCGTGGCCTGATCGACGCGAGCCGCCTGCCGGCATCGATCAACCGCACGGGCGGCGTGTCCTGGCTGGGGCCGACCGCGCACGTGCTGACCTATCCCATCCGCAAGGGACGGATGCTGAACTTCATCGGCATGGTGGACCGGGCGGACTGGACGGTCGAGTCATGGAACGCGCGCGGCACGATAGCGGAATGCCTGGCGGATTTCGAAGGCTGGCACGAGGACGTGATCGCCATGATCGAGCGCATCGAGGTGCCCTACAAATGGGCACTGATCGTGCGCGATACCCTGCCCGTCTGGGTGCGGGGGCACGTCGCCCTGCTGGGCGATGCCTGCCACAGCACGCTGCCCTTCATGGCCCAGGGCGCCAACATGGCGCTGGAAGACGCCATGGTGCTGGGCCGCTGCCTGCGCCGCACACCCGATGACATTCCGGCCGCGCTGGCCTCGTATGAACGCATGCGGGTCGAGCGGACCACGCGGATCGTGAACGAGTCGGCGGCCCAGATCACGCGCGTCCATGCGCCCGTGCTGGCCGAGGCCGGCGCCGCGCGGGAACACATCCGGCGCGAGTGGGAGCCGCACCGTGTCGAGGACCGCTACGACTGGGTCTATGGCTATGACGCCATCGAACAGCCTTTCGCCTAGGAGCGCCGCCATGTCTTCTTCCGCCGCCGACGATCTCGCCATACGGAGCCTGCGGCAGCGATGGGCCTTCCATCGCGACCAGGGTGATTTCGCCGGCATGGCCGGCTGCTTCCACCCCGAGGCGACCGCCAGCATCTCGTGGTTCAACGGCAAGGTCGCGGACCTGGTGCCGCTGCTGGCGGCCAGCGACGCGGCGCGCAAGCCCGGCGAACACGGCAAGCACTGGGTCGGGAACTGCCGCGTGGACCAGCGTGGCGACCGGGCCCTGCTGGAGTCCGACATGGCCATCCTGATCCGCGAGCACATCGACGGACAACTGTTCGACTACACCGGCTACTGCCGTTTCCTCGACCAGGTGGAACGCCGCGCCGGCAGGTGGGGCATCCTGCACTGGACGGCGATCTTCGACAAGGACCGCCTCGATCCCGCGCAGGGCGAGGCGCCCCCATGGCTGCGCGAGGTGGATCTGGCGGCCCCGGATGCCGGGCTGGCCTTCATGCGCCTGCGGCAACGCAAGAAGGGCCGCGACGTGCCCGCCTCGACGGTGGTGGGCGGCAGCCAGGCCGAGCAGCAATTGCGGCGCGCGGCCTGGGCATGGCTGGAGCGGCGCGATGGCCAGTGAACATTCCCCCTTGAACGATGAGTCCCGCGTGATGAATCCCTCCACTCTCTGGTACACCCGCTGCCCGGTGCCGACGGCGTTCGGCGTCGCCGTCGAGCGGGGTTTTCTCGATGCCGAACTGGCGCGCGACGGCATCGTGGCGCGTTCGCTCGCATCCAGCACCGACAACCAGGTCAGACAGTCGCATTTCCACCATTCCCAGCCCAACTCGTTCCGCCACGGCGGCAACGGCCCTCCGCTGGTGACCCGCTCGCGCGGCGGCCGGGTCAAGTTGATCGGCCTGTCGTGGAACGACAGCATCAAGCCCATGCTGGTCATGCCGGACAGTGGCATCGCCTCGGTGCGCGAACTGGCCGGCAGGAAGGTCTCGCTGCCGATACGCGCCGGCGATTCCATCGATTTCTGGAAGGCCTCGTCGCTGCGGGGCACCGAACTCGCGCTGGCGCGCGAGGGCATGACCATGGATGACGTGGCGATGACGCCGGTCTCGACCAACCGGACGTTCATGGACGGAGCGACGGCCTCCACCGCCCGGACGGCCACGCTGTGGGGCGCGCAGTGCATGCTGGGCCACCAGCGCGAGGAAGCCTTCGCGCTGGTCCGGGGCGAGGTGGACGCGCTCTACAGCCAGGGCGCGATTGCCGCCGTGGTCATGGGGTTCACCGGCGCGGTGGCCATCGCCGACGCGGCCTCCAGTCCCGACCTGGCCGGTCGCGTGAACAACGATGCGCCGCTGGCCCTGACCGTGAGCGAGGACCTGCTGGCCGAGCAGCCGGAACTGGTGGCGCGCTGCCTGGCCGCGGTCCTGCGCGCGGCCGCCTGGGCGGCGGCCAACGAGCGCGAGGCCAAGCGTGTCATCGCTGCCGACACCGGCCTGCCCGAGGAACTCGTGGACGCGGCCTTTCCGCAGGAGGTCCACCGCCAGCTCGAGGTCGACCTGCGTCCGGAGTGGGTGGAGGCGCTGCGGGTGCAACACGACCACTTGCTGCGGCATGGCTTCCTGGCCGCGCCCATCGACTTCGACCGTTTCGTCGACCATGGCCCACTGCGGCGCGCCCGGGAAATCCTGGCCGGCGAAGCGGCCGTGTCCCAGTGAACAAAGACAAGGAGACCGCCATGCCCGAGGAATTCACCCGCTTCCTGACCCTGTTCGACCGGCTGGTCCGCTACTCCGACGACTGGGTGGCGCGCATGGACGCCGGCAAGATGGACTGGGCCCCGATCGAGAACGCCAGCACGCGCTTCGGCACGCGGGTGTCGCGCATCACCGTGCGCAGCCTGCTGATCCATACGGTGCTGGCCGAGCGCAACTGGGTGCGCGCCATCCCGGCCTGCGAGCCCGGTGGTGTCATTCCCCTGCCGAGCGATCCCGCCGCCGCGGCCCGTTTCGAACAGGGGGACCTGCGCGCGACGGCGCTTGCCCTGCACGACGAGAACCTCGAGGCGCTGGGCCGCTATACGCCAGCCGAGCTCGGCAAGAAGGTGCACTTCGTCGGCCGGGAATGGTCCGGCATGGGGCTGTTGTGGGGCATGTACGCCCACCGCGCCTTCCACGTCGGCAACATCGACATCTATCTGCGGCAGAGCGACGTGGTCGGGCCCGAGTTCTTCGAGTTCAACCCGGCCATCATGGCCTGATGCCGGCCCCTTTCCCTCTCTTGCGATCCTGACCCATGACCACTTCCCCCCTACGCATCGCGGGCCTGTGCGGCAGCCTGCGCAAAGCCTCCTACAACCGGCTGGCCCTGGAGGCCGCCGGCAGTCTCATGCCGGCCGGCATGGAGCTGTCGGTGCTCGACATCCGGGGCTTTCCCATGTTCGACGCCGACGTCCTGGCCGAAGGAATGCCCGCTGCCGTCCGGAAAGTGCGGGAGGCCGTGCGCGGCGCGGATGCCGTGCTGATCGCCAGCCCGGAATACAACTTCTCGGTGTCCGGCGTCCTGAAGAATGCGATCGACTGGATTTCCCGCGGCGACGACCAGCCCTTCGCCGGCAAGCCGGTCGCCATCCTCAGCGCCACCCAGGGGCCGCTGGGCGGTGCGCGGTCGCAGTACGACCTGCGCAAGATCATGGTCTTCCTGGACGCCCTGGTGCTGAACAAGCCCGAGGTCTTCATCGGCATGGCGCCGGGCAAGTTCGATGCGGCCGGCGTGCTGGCCGACGCCCCGACCCGGGAGATCCTGGGCCGGCAGATGGCCGCCCTGCAGGCGTTCGTGCAGTTCGTGCGGCGCGGGCGGACCCAGCCCTGACGGGCGGACGGCCGTCCTGCGTCCATATCGTTCCAACCGGAGAATGGCGATGTTCGGATTGATGAAGCGGTTGCTGCGGATCGGGAGCATGGCGATGGTGGGCCTGGCTACCGCGAGTGTCCATGCGCAGGGCTTTCCCGCCAAGCCCTTGCGGTGGATCGTCGGCTATCCGGCCGGCGGGGGCAGCGACAACGCGGTGCGGATACTGGCGGCCAGGCTGGCCGAGAAGCTGGGGCAGCCCGTCATCGTCGAGAATCATCCGGGCGCGGCCACCATCGTCGCGGCGGAAACGGCGGCCAAGTCCGCGCCGGACGGCTACACGCTGTTCTCGGTCGACAACGGCACGGTCGTCTTCAACCCCCTGCTCTACAAGAAACTGCCCTATGACCCATCGCGCGACTTCGCGCCGGTGGCCCTGTACGGCAAGTTTCCGTTGTTGCTGGTGGTGAATCCGCAGGTGGTGCCGGCCGACTCGGTCGCATCGCTGGTGCGCCTGGCCAAGGCGGCGGGCGGATCCATGGGGTATGCCTCGCCCGGCCTGGGCAGTCCGCAGCACCTGGCGGGCGAGCTGTTCAAGGAGATGACCGGCGCGCCGCTGCTGCACGTCCCCTACAAGGGCACCGCGCCGCTGACCCAGGATCTGCTGGGCGGCCATATCGGCGTCTCTTTCATAGGCGTGCCCACCGGCATGCGGCAGGTCCAGGCGGGCAAGCTGCGCGCGCTGGGCGTGGCCGAGGCGTCCCGCCTGCCCTCGCTGCCCGAGATCCCGACCCTGGCCGAGGCCGGGGCGGGCGACATCGTGGCCTATGCCTGGCAGGGCGTGGTCGTGCCGGCGGGGACGCCTGCCGCTACCGTCGACCGGTTGTCGGCGGCCTTGCAGGCGATCGTCAAGAGCCCAGACGTCCAGGCACGCCTGCGCGAGATAGGCGTCGAGCCGATGGAAGGTGGCAAGGCCGACATGGCGGCCCTGGCGGCCGGCGACCTGAAGCGCTGGGGGGACGTGATCCGCAAGCGGGGAATCACGCTGGAGCAATAGTGAGGGGATGTGCAAACCTGTATACAGATTTTCCACAGGAAAAGGCGATGACCAGAGATAAGGGGCAAAAATCCTAGGGTTTTCCCGCTATTTCCCTTGTTTTGATTCGGGAGCAAAATCAACCTGTATACAGATTTGATGATGCTCCGTTCCTCGCATGCGCCTAGCCGCTGCCACGGGCCGGGCTCCTGGAGGAAGACCATGTTTCTGAAGAACACCTGGTACGTCGCCTGTACCCCCGATGAAATCGCCGAAAAACCGCTGGGCCGCCAGATCTGCGGCGAACGCATGGTCTTCTACCGGGGCCAGGACGGCAAGGTGTCCGCGCTGGAAGACTTCTGCCCCCATCGCGGCGCGCCGCTGTCGCTGGGTTTCATCGACAAGGGCGAACTGGTCTGCGGCTACCACGGCCTGCGCATGAACCCGGACGGCACCTGCGCCGGCATGGTCGGGCAGCGCGTGCGCGCCTTCCCCAGCATCCGCAGCTACCCCGCCGTGGAACGCTACGGCTTCATCTGGGTGTGGCCGGGCGACGCCGAGCTGGCCGATCCCGCCAAGATCCACCACCTAGAATGGGCCGAGAGCCCCGACTGGGCCTACGGTGGCGGCCTGTACCACATCCATTGCGACTATCGCCTCATGATCGACAACCTCATGGATCTCACCCATGAGACCTACGTCCACGCCAGCAGCATCGGCCAGGCCGAGATCGAGGAATCGGCCCCGTCCACCAAGACCATCGGCGACGAGGTCGTGACCAGCCGCCACATGGAAAACATCAAGCCGCCCCCGTTCTGGGCCGCGGCGCTGCGCGGCAACGGGCTGGCCGACGACGTCCTGTGCGACCGCTGGCAGATCTGCCGCTTCACGCCGCCCAGCCACGTGCTGATCGAAGTGGGCGTGGCGCATGCCGGCAAGGGCGGCTACAACGCGCCGGCCGAGTTCAAGGCCTCGAGCATCGTGGTCGATTTCATCACCCCCGAGACCGAGACCTCGATCTGGTACTTCTGGGGCATGGCGCGCAACTTCAAGCCCAACGACGAACAGCTCACGGCCACTATCCGGGAAGGCCAGGGCAAGATCTTCGGCGAGGACCTGGACATGCTGGAAGCGCAGCAGCGCAACCTGACCGAGAACCCGGGCCGCAAGATCCTGAAGCTCAATATCGATGCCGGCGGCGTGCAGTCGCGCGTCGTGCTGGATCGCCTGCTGGCCGCGGAAGCCGCCGAACGGGCCAGCCGCATCGCGGCGTCCGCCGAAGCGGCAACGGCGCAGGCGGCCGCGGCGGGTTGAAGGGTAGTGTATTGAATCACGACCCGGCATAGACATGCCGGGTTTTTTTGCGCCTATCTATGGCGGCTGGCGCCTCGCCAGGATCTCCCCTGCGCGAGGTATAGTTCGAGCCACTACTCTACTCTAATAAGAGAGACCGATTACTCGACGCAGGGAGGGGGAATGAAAGATAGCGGGAGATGGGTGGCAACTGGCGCCATCGCGATGCTGTTGTCAGGATGTGCGACGACTTCTGTTTTGATACCGGAGGGGTATGGCGGTCCGATTGCCACAATCAAGGACAACGCCGTTTCGGAAACAAAGAATCGAGGCCAGTTTTTTTATGTGGCCGAAATCGACGGAAAGCGGGTGGATAATGCGCTTCAAACCACTCGGGTGGCGAACAGTGGCGCTGGCTTTGCGCTGAGCCCCGTTCCCTTTGCCAGAGAGGTCCCGGTTCGCCCGATGACTCTCAAGCTGCAGGCACGGGTCGCCTACGGCGCACCCCTTCAAGCCATGGCCAATGCGACTACGCTGTACACGGCGGAATCCGTTCTTACCTTCACTCCGGAGCCGAACAAGAATTATCTGGTGACAGGAGCGCTCAATGAGAGTCAGCAGCTTGTCTGGCTTCAGGATGAGCAGGGAAACAAGCTGGCAGCAGATGCTCCGGCATCCAAGTGACGGAGCCGCCCGTGAATACTGTGAATAGAGTTTTCCCGCTGCCGTTTCCTGGTTTCAAGTCGATCGCCTGCACGGCGTTCGCGATCATGGCGGCAGGTTGTACCTCTCATCCATTGGTACAGGATTACGCCCCGCCGGTCTCGAGTTGCTGCGCCCGGGCTCAGGAGATCGCCTATTCGGAGTTGCCATTCGGTGGGAAGGTGGATATCGCTTTTGCTCCGTCATCGCCTACGTATGTGATCGAAGGTAAGCCGCGTCATGTTGGCGGCGTTCGTATTCCGTCAGCAGTCGACCCCTCTTCCTTGATTGTCACTACATATGGTTCTACGACTTATTTGCCGATGGCGACGGCCGTGGTGCCCGATTTCATTTTCCTAGATGAAGCCTTCCAGATCGTCGGTCGCGCTGTCGCGGATTATTCAGATTATCGGGGGCCGCTTGCCTCGGGCTCTTTCGGGCTCCAGACCCGGGTGCTGGTACCGGCAAAGACCCGCTATGTCATTGTTACGCCCGGACAGCCTACCCAAACCAAGCCCATAGGCTATGGAGGTGTGGGCCAGCGTTACTCCATGCCGCCCGCCGCGCTTGGCGAGATCTCATTGCAGTTGTACGGTCATTCGTGAAGCGAACGACGGGGTGCTTCTCCAGAAGCGCCCCGTTCCCCGTTATTGCTCCCTCCCCTGCAACGCCAGCGGATACTCGCCCCGGATCCGCCTGACCGCATCCTGCACGCCATTCCAGGCCGGCTGGCCGGTGAAGGACTCGCGCATGAACTGCACCACCGCCGCGACCTGCGCATCGTTCAGTGCATACGCATAGCCCGGCATGTGGCCGCCCCGCGGGTTGCCCGCATCGTGCTGGGTGCCGTTCAGGACGTAGCGGATCACGTTGTCGGGCTGGTCCAGGTTCAGCGAGGTGGCCAGCCACAGCGGCGGCTGGGTGCCGAACAGGTCGGGGCCGCCGGGGCCGGGGTGGTGGCAGGCCGCGCACGCGTTGGCGTAGATGCGGGCGCCCAGCGTGTCGGTGGTGGCGACCGCGGCCTGCGCCGCCGCCTCGCGCTGTGGCGGCGTGGGGCCGGTCTTGCCCTGGCCGGCCCCGGCCATCTGGCTGGCGATGTAGGTGGCCAGCGCACGGGTGTCGGACTCGGCGATCTGCGAGGTGCCGACGCGTACCACCGGGGTCATGGATGCGCCGGCCGCGCCATGCTGGTCCGAGTAGCCGGCGCGCAGGTAGTCGAACAGGGCCTGTTCGGTCCACGGTATCGGCGCCTTGGAGGACCCATTGAGCGCCGGGGCGATCCAGCCTTCGGCTTCGCCGCCGCCCAGGTAGTCCTTTCCGCTTTTTTCGGCGCCCAGCGCGTTGCGGGGCGTATGGCAGGCGCTGCAGTGGCCCAGCGCGACCGCCAGGTACTGGCCGCGGTTCCAGGCTTCCGATTCCGAGGCCACCTTGGCCACCGGATCGCGGTCCAGGAACAGCAGGTTCCACCCGGCCATCAGCATGCGCTGGTTGAAGGGGAACGGCAGATGGGTTTCCTGCGGCTGGTTGCGGACCGGCGGCTGGCTCATCATGTAGGCGTACAAGTCATGCATGTCCTCGTCGCTCATCTTGGTGAACGAGGTGTACGGGAAGGCCGGGTAGAGATGCGTGCCGTCGCGGGCGATGCCGCGGCGCATGGCCCGCTCGAAGGCCTCGAACGACCATCCGCCTATGCCGGTCTCGGTATCGGGCGTGATGTTGGTCGAGACGATGACGCCGAAGGGCGTCTCCATGTGGAACCCGCCGGCGTTGGCCTGCCCGCCCGGCGCGGTATGGCAGACGACGCACATGCCGGCGGCTGCGACTTCCTGGCCGCGCCGGACTTGTTCTTCGGGGAATTGACTGGTATCCACCGTCGCGGTGGGGATCTCCGGCTCATGCGCGATCAGCGCTGCGCCGGCCACGACGACGACCAGCAGGATCACGATGGTCAGCAACCACTTGGCGGCGCGGCTCATTATTTGGTCTCCTTGTTGGCGGCGGCAAGGGCGGCCCGCACGCGTTCGGGCGTGAAGGGCGCTTCACGCAGGCGCAGGCCGGTGGCGTCGAAGATCGCGTTGGCGATGGCGGCGGGACCGGGAACGGACGCCGATTCGCCGGAGCCCAACGGCGGATTGCCGTTGGGCGGCATCAGTACCACGTCGACCTCGGGCAGCTCGGTGAACTTGAGGATGGGATAGGCGCCCCATTCCAGGCTGGAGACGCCGTTCTGGTCGAAGCTCACGCTTTCCTTCAGCGTGCGGCTGACGGTCTGGATGACGTTGCCTTGCACCTGGTGGCGCACGCCGTCGGGATTGATCATCAGGCCACAGTCCTGGCCCGCCACGACGCGGGTCACCCGTACCTTGCCGGTGTCCAGGTCGACCTCGACGTCGGCCACCCAGGCGCACCACGAGGCGCCCACGCCGGGGAAGGTGCCGTGCACGTACTGGTGCTGGGCCACGCCGCGGCCCTTGACGATGCCCTTGGCGGGCCGCTCGGCCGGCGCCTTGCGCGGCTGCCAGCCGGCCTTCTCGGCCACGGCCTTGAGCAGCGCGATGGGGCGCGGGTCCTCCATGAAGCGCAGGCGGAACTCGACCGGATCGGCGCCCTCCCGGGCCGCGAGTTCGTCCATGAAGGATTCGTGCGCGAAGACATTGGGCAGCGCGGCCACGCCGCGCATCCACGACGCGCGCACGATGGGCGCCATGTCCAGCGCCACGATGTCCAGGTCCGAGGCGCGGTACTGCGGGATGGCGGTGCGGTCGCCCATCTCGAACACCGTGGCCTCGGCCTTCTCTTTGCCCATCAGCAGCGAAGCCAGCAGCGGCGCGCCGTTGGAGGGATAGCGGGTGCCGAAGCGGTAGACCAGCGAATCGGAGCCGGCGATGCCGCCGTGCACGTCCATGGTCTGGGCCGTACCCTTGGGCTCCCAGGCGTGCTCTTCCTCGCGCATGTATTGCACGCGCACCGGCTGGCCCAGCTCGCGCGCCAGCACCGCGGCATCGGCCGAAGCGTCGTCGGCGCAGTTGCGGCCGTAGCAGCCCGAGGCCTCCATCCGCACGACGCGGATGCGGTCTTCCGGGATGTCGAGCATCTTGGCGATGTCGCTGTGCAGGTTATGGGGGTTCTGGCTGCCGCTCCAGACAGTCAGCTTCTGGTCCTTCCAGTCGGCCACGCCGCAGGACGGGCCGATGGAGCCGTGCATCTGGTAGGGCCACACGTAGGTCGCCTTCACCGTGTTCTTGGCCGATGCCAGGGCCTTGTCCGGGTCGCCCTTCCTGGCCAGGGGGCGCTGCTTGGAAGGCTGGGAGGCGAGCGCGTCGGTGAGCGAGGCCATGGAGCCCAGCGCCGGCGGCGCCTTCCATTTCACCTTCAGCAGGCGCGAAGCCAGGATGGCGTCTTCCTCGCGGCGTGCGACGACAGCCACGAAGTCCTTGATGACGACGACTTTCACCAGGGACTTCACCTTGGCCACCGAGGACTCGTCCACCGATTCCAGGCTGGTGGCCACCATGCCGCCCGAGTCGCGGCCCAGGTAGGGCGGCCGCACGATGCGCGCGTGCAGCATGCCCGGCAGGCGCACGTCGTGGACGTAGGTCAGCTTGCCGGCGACCTTGGCGGGAATGTCGACGCGCGGCACGGGGCTGCCGACGATGGTGTATTCCGAGACCGGCTTGAGCGGAACGTCGGCCGCCAGCGGCACCGACAGTGTCTTGTTCTCGATCAGTTCGCCGTAGGAGGCCAGGCGCTCGCCGCTGGCGCGCAGTACCTGGCCGTTGCGGGTGACGAGCGAGGAGACCGGCACGTCGTGGCGGCGCGCCGCCTCTTCCAGCAGGAATTGCCGGATCTGCGCCGCGGCCTTGCGCATGGGCACGGCCGACGCCTGTACCGAGTTGCTGGCGATGGTGGGACCCTGGTTGGGCGTCGCGTCGGTGTCGCCCAGCACCATGGTGACCTGGCTCATGCCGACGTCCAGTTCTTCGGCCACGATCTGCATGAACGCCGTGCGGATGCCGGTGCCCAGGTCGACGTGGCCGTTGCAGGCGCGGACGGTGCCGTCGGCCATCAGTTGCACATAGGCCGAGACGAGGGTCTTGTCCACCAGTTGCGAGCCGGCATCGGTGGCCGGGCCGGCGGCGGCCATGCCGCGCTTGACCAGGGCGGGGAACGTGAAAGTGACCGCGAGGCTGCCGGTGGCCGCCAGGAACTGGCGGCGCGAGAGGCGCGGGGCGTGCGAAGTCGTCTTCATTGCGCGCCCTCCGCCATGGCGGCCGTCATGGGCGCGGCCTTGCCTTGCAGTTCGGCGGCCCGCTGCACCGCCTTGATGATCTCGATGTGGGTGCCGCAGCGGCACAGGTTGTAGGCCAGCGCCTGCTTGATCTCGTCCACCGTGGGGCGCGGATTGCGGTCCAGCAGCGCCCGCGCGGCCATGATCATGCCGTTGATGCAGTAGCCGCACTGGGCGGCGTTTTCTTCGATGAACGCCTGCTGCACGGGATCGAGGGCGTCGCCCTTGGCCAGGCCCTCCAGGGTGACGATGGGGTTGCCCTGCACGCTGCCAGCGGGGATCAGGCATGAGCGCGCGGCCTTGCCGTCGATCAGCACCGTACAGGCGCCGCATTCGCCCAGTCCACAGCCGAATTTCGGTCCGTTCAAGGCCAGATCATTGCGCAGGATGTAGAGCAGCGGGGTGTCCTTGTCGGCTTCGACGGAATGCTCTCCGCCGTTCACCTGGAGTTTTAACGATGCCATGTTCGTTTCCTGTGTTGGTGGCGTTCAACCGGCCGGCTCGCAACGCGATGCGGAGCCACCATTACCCTAGCTGGACCATGGGCTGGCGAGGACACATAGGTGTGTCGACTTGTTGCCGGAGGGCCGTCTCGCGCGGACGGCGTCGCTGGAAAAACCTAGGGTTTACACTGATCTGGACGTAAATGCAAACCGAGTGGCCGGTAATTAATGGCAGCAAGGAGCGGGACCGCGCCTTGACCGCCCGGCTCGCACCGGCCTCAGCGCGTCATCGATTGCGTGACGTGGCGCCGGAAGTCCGCCAGCTTGGCCTTGAGCGCGCGCCGGTTGTCCGGGCCCATGCGCAGCAGGATCTTCTGCCCCGAGGTAAGCGATTCCAGGGCGGGGTCGGAGTATTCGTAACTTACCCACGGACGCTGGAGTTCCTTGGGGCCTTTCACCTCGGGCAGGTTCACGGCCACGGGCTCGGCCGGATCGGGCGTGGCCAGCAGCGTGTCGATCACGGCCACCAGGCGGTCGTTGAAGTAGCCGCGCGGATAGCCCAGGTCCTCGTAGGCCTTCTGGAACTGGGGATAGAGCTGCTTGTAGAGCGCGGCCGCCTTGTCGGTGCCGACGGCCGTGACGGCGGCCACGAAGGGCCGGTAGCGGTTGTAGTTGGCGGCGGCGATGCGTTCGCCGGGCGCCGCGCCCTCGACGGCGAAGCGGCCCTGCGTGGGGTTGAGCGGCCAGACCCGCGGGGGCGCGTGCGGGCGGGCGAGATTGTCCACCGTGGCCACCGCGCGCTGGATGAAATGATCCAGGTTGAAGAAAGACAGCACGGCATCCCGGCCCAGGAGGCCGGTCATGGCCACGGTGATGTCGGGCGCGGCCGGCGGCTCGGCCGTCTCGGCGGCGGGGGGCGGTTCGATGGGGTGCTGGATCTCCGGCTCGGGCGGCGGCGGCGCGGGCGGTTCGGCGGATTCCGCGGCCGCCGGAGGAGACTCCGCCACAGACGTCGGCGGCTCTGGCTGTGGCCGCAGCCACAGGTAAAGGCCGGTGCCGATGGCTGCCAGGGCCAGCACCACGACGAGGGAAGACAGTCGGTTCATGGCGTGCCTATGTCGATTGAGTCCGGAAACACTGTACCAGCCGCGCGGAAGGGTTCACAGGCCGGTACGGGGTAGTTGCCGCATCGGCATCCCCGCGTGCGGAAAAGGCACGGAAGCCACGCCGCCATTTTTGTGTATTCTCGAAGATCGCAGCCTGCAACCGCCTTTCCCCCAACTCCACTGGATTCCCCATGTCTGACAGTCAAGCCCAACAGAACAAGGCGCCGGTGCGCCAAGAGCGTCACGACAACGTCGGCGTCATCGTGATCGACCGCCCCGAGCGGAAGAATGCCCTGAATGCCGAGGTCAAGGCCACGCTGGTGCGCTACCTGCGCGAGTTCGAGCAGGACCCGGCCATCGGCTGCATCGTGCTGACCGGCGCCGGCGGCTATTTCGTCGCGGGCTCGGACATCGTCGAGATGTCCACCATGCAGCCCACGGACCACGCCCTGCAGGGCGGCGACCAGGTATTCCACGTGCTGCGCGGGCTGGGCAAGCCGGTCATCGCGGCGGTCGAGGGTTTCGCGCTGGGAGGCGGATGCGAGCTGGCGCTGGCCTGCGACATCATCATCGCGGCCGAGGGCGCGAGCTTCGGCCAGCCCGAGATCAAGGTCGGCATCATTCCCGGCGGCGGCGGCACGCAGCGCCTGCTGCGCTCGGCGGGCAAGTACAAGACGCTGCTGTGGTCGCTGACGGGCGATCGCATCCCGGCCAGGACGGCCTATCACTCCAACATGGTCAGCGAACTCGTGCCCGACGGCACCGCGCTCGAACGCGCCCTGGCCATCGCGCGCCAGATCTGCGCCATGCCGCCGCTGGCGGTGCGCGCCATCCGCGATGCCGTGCGGCTGGGAGCGGACGCCAGCCTGGAAGCCGGGCTGGCCATCGAGCGCCGCGCCTTCGAGCGGCTGTTCGACAGCCAGGACCAGAAGGAAGGCATGCGCGCCTTCATCGAGAAGCGCGCCCCGGTGTTCAAGGGACGCTGATTCCCGCCGCCGCCGTGGCCGCTCGGGCCGCGGCGGCTCCGCTTTCCGCCCGGCCGATTCGCCGGCCGTCTTTTCATCCCTTCCCTTCTCTTTCGTCCCGGCCCGTGACGACCCGCGCCGTCGTCCGCGCCGTCCCGAGCGCGTCGCCTCGGTTTCGAACATTGAATCATCATTCAAGGTTGAGTGAATTGATTCAACATTCAAGATTGAACGCCCGGATGCCAGTCCCTATCATGGCCCCGCCAACGAAACGGCCCGCTGCGTGACGCCTCTCGCCTCGCGCGGCGCGGACCACAGCGAGGAGACATGATGAAACATCCCTATCGCGCGGCGTTCGCCGCGGCGCTCATCGGTTGTTGCGCGGCCGCCGCCGCGTCCGCCCAGGACTATCCCAGCAAGCCCATACGCATCATCGTGCCGCTGCCGCCGGGCGGCTCGAACGACGTGCTGGCCCGCGTGCTGGGCGAGGAAATGTCGAAGACGCTCGGCCAGCCCTTCGTGGTGGAGAACAAGCCTGGCGCCGCCGGCAACATAGGCACCGACCAGGTGGCCAAGGCCAGGCCCGACGGCTATACGCTGGGAATCGCGCCCAACCAGACCGTGGCCGTCAACCCCGCGCTGTATCCCAAGCTGCCCTTCGACGTGCAGAAGGACCTGATGGGAATCGGCCTGATGGCCACGCTGCCCATGACGCTGGTCGTGCCCAGCCAGTCGAAGGCCGGTTCGATCGAGGAACTGATTGCCATGGCCAAGGCCGAGCCAGGCAAGCTGACCTATGCGTCGGCCGGTTCAGGCAGCCCGCAGCACATGTCGGCCGAGATCTTCCAGTCGCTGACTTCCACCCAGATGACCCACGTGCCCTACAAGGGCTCGAACCCGGCGCTGGTGGACGTGCTGGCGGGCACGGTGGACGTCATGTTCTGCCCCATCAATTCCGCGTTGCCCTACATCCAGAACGGCCGCCTCAGGGCGCTGGGCGTGACGGGTGCGCAGCGGCTGCAGACGCTGCCCGAGGTGCCCACCATTGCCGAGAAGGTGCCGAATTTCGCGAGCGACATCTGGATCGGGTTGATCGCGCCCGCCGGCACGCCGCCCGATATCGTGCAGAAGCTGAACGCCGAGCTGAACCGCGCGCTGAAGATGCCGGCGGTGCAGGCCAAGCTGGCCGAGCAGGGCATACAGGCCGCCACCAGCACGCCGGCCGAGCTGGACCGGATGATGCGCGACGACCGCAAGCGCTGGGCCGAGGTCATCAAGCGCGCCAACATCCGCGTCGATTGAATCTTCTCTCCGCCTTTTTCTTCATACACAGGAAACACCATGAAGTCCTCCACCGAATCGCTGGTGCGACGCGATGAACCCCAGCCGTGGGAACACGACGGCGTGGCATGGGGCAGCGACAGGATCGCCGACCTGCTGCGCGAGCTGGACATTCCCTATCTGATCCTGAACCCGGGGTCGAGCTATCGCGGCCTGCACGACAGCCTGGTCAACCACCTGGGCAACCGCCAGCCGCAGATGATCGTGGTGCTGCACGAAGAGCACGCGGTCGCCATCGCGCACGGCTATGCCAAGGTGACCGGCAAGCCGCTGGGCGCTGCGCTGCATGCGAACGTGGGCCTGATGCACGGGTCCATGGCCATCTACGATGCCTGGGTGGACCGCACGCCGGTGATCATCCTGGGTGCGACCGGGCCGGTGGATGCGGCCAAGCGCCGGCCGTGGATAGACTGGATCCATACCGCGCAGGACCAGGGCGCCCTGGTGCGGCACTTCGTCAAGTGGGACGCCCAGCCCGCGTCCGTGCCCGCCGCGCTGGAAGCCCTGCTGCGCGCCCGCCAGATCGCGACCACGGCGCCGCACGGCCCGGTATACGTCTGTCTGGATGCGGCGGTGCAGGAGGCGCGCTGCGACGAGGACATCCCGCTGCCCGATCCCGCCCGCTACCTGCCGCCGCCGCCCGCCCGGCCGGCGGACGAGCAGGTGCGGCAGGCCGCGGCCTGGCTGTCGCAGGCGAAGCGCCCCGTCATCCTGGCCGGACGGGTGTCGCGCTCCGAGGAAGGCTGGGCCGCGCGCGTGCGCCTGGCCGAGACCCTGCGGGCGCAGGTGCTGACCGACCTGAAGGTGGGCGCCGCCTTCCCCACCGATCATCCGCTGCATGCAGCGCCCAGCGGCATGTTCTTGCATCCCGAGGCGCAGAAGGTGCTGCGCGAGGCCGACGTGGTGCTGAGCCTGGACTGGCTGGACCTGGCGGGTACGCTCAAGCAGGCCTGGGGCGCCGACCCGGTGGGCAGCCGCGTCATCCAGGTGTCGGTGGACCACTACAGCCACAACGGCTGGAGCATGGACCACCAGGGCCTGCCGCCGGTCGATCTCTTCCTGTTGTCCGAACCCGAACCCGCGGTCGCGCTGCTGAACGAACACGTGACGCCACGCCGCGAGCAGGCGCCTGCGGCGGCGCCGGTGCGGCGCCCCGAAATACCCGGAGACCCGGCCGCGCCCATGACCGTGCCCACCGTGGCCGCCGTGCTGCGCAAGGTGCTGGGCGATGCGCCGACGTGCCTGACGCGCCTGCCGCTCAGCTGGAGCGGCGAGTTCTGGGACTTCCGGCATCCGCTGGATTTCGTCGGCTACGACGGCGGCGGCGGCGTGGGCTCGGGCCCCGGCATGGCGATCGGATCGGCGCTGGCGCTCAAGGGCGGCGATCGCCTGCCGGTAGCGCTGATCGGCGACGGCGACTACATGATGGGCGTGAACGCGCTGTGGACGGCCGCCCATGCCGGCATCCCCATGTTGATGATCGTCTGCAACAACCGCTCGTTCTTCAACGACGAGGTCCACCAGGAACGCGTGGCGCGCCAGCGCGGCCGGCCGGTCGAGAACCGCTGGGTAGGACAGCGGATCGACGAGCCCGCCCCCGACCTGGCGGCGATCGCGCGGGCACAGGGGCTGACCGGCATCGGGCCGGTCCGGCGCGCGGACGAGCTCGAGCGCGTCCTGGCCGAGGCCGTCGCGACGGTCAGGCAGGGCGGCATCGTGGTCGTCGATGCCATCGTCCAGCCCGGCTACAACCCCGCCATGACCGCGGGCCTGACCCGTTCCAGCCACTAGCTTCCGCTTTTTTCAAGAGAGTCTTCCATGCGTGCTCACGAGATCCCCCCGGGCATACTTCCCACCCGGCGCAGCCTGTACTACGGCGGCGCCTGGCACGAACCGGCCTCCGGCCTGTATGCCGACACCATCAATCCCGCCTATGACGAAGCCATCACCCAGGCTCCGGTGGCGGGCGCGGACGACGTGGACGCCGCCGTGCGCGCGGCCCAGGCCGCGTTTCCGGCCTGGGCCAGCCTGCCGCCCGCGCGCCGGGCCGACTACCTGCGCCGCGCCGCCGCCGTCCTGCGCGAACACGCGCTGCCGCTGGCGCAGCTCGATTCGCTGAACAACGGGAATCCCGTCTCCGCCCTGTTGAACGATGCCGGTTTCGCCGCCGACGGCCTGGAGTACTTCGCCGGCCTGGCCGCCGAGGTCAAGGGCGAGACGATACCCATGGGCGACGGCAACCTGAACTACACCGTGCGCGAGCCCATGGGCGTGATCGCCCGCATCGTCGCCTACAACCATCCGCTGATGTTCGCGGCGCTGCGCATCGCGGCGCCGCTGGCCGCGGGCAACACGGTGGTGGTCAAGGCGCCCGACCAGGCGCCGCTGTCCATCATCCGGCTGGCCGAGCTGGTGGGCGACATCTTCCCGCCGGGCGTGGTGAACTTCCTGTGCGGCGGCCGCGAATGCGGCGACGCCATGTCGCGGCATCCGCTGGTGCGCAAGGTCACGCTGATCGGCGGCGTGCCGACCGGCAAGGCGGTCATGGAGACGGCGGCCCGCGACTTGAAGCCCGTGCTGCTGGAGCTGGGCGGCAAGAACGCGCTGATCGCCTATCCGGATGCCGATGTCGACAAGCTGGTGCAGGGCATCATCGGCGGCATGAACTTCACCTGGTCGGGCCAGAGTTGCGGCTCCACCAGCAGGGTCTTCCTGCACGAGTCCATCCACGACCGCGTGCTCGAGGCCGTGGCCCGCCTGCTGCCCGAGCGCCACAAGCCCGGCATCCCCATCGACCCGGCCACCACCATGGGGGCGCTGGTCAGCCGGGCGCAATTGCAGAAGGTCGAGGGCTTCGTCGCTTCCGCCCTGGAGGAAGGGGCGCGGCTGGTGAGCGGTGGCAAGCGGCCCGCCGACCCCGCGCTGGCGCAAGGGTTCTTCTTCGAGCCGACGGTGTTCGCCGACGTGCAGCCGCACATGCGGCTGGCGCGCGAGGAAGTCTTCGGTCCCATCCTGTCGGTGTTCAAGTGGCGCGACGAGGATGCGCTGTTCGAGCAGGTGAACGACGTGGACTTCGGGCTGACGGGGTCGATCTGGACCCGCGACCTGGACACGGCGCACCGGGCCGCCCGGCGCATGACGACGGGCTACGTGTGGATCAACAACACCAGCCAGCACTTCCTGGGCGCGCCTTTCGGCGGCGTCAAGCAGTCGGGGATCGGTCGCGAGGAATGCTTCGAGGAATTGCTGGAGTTCACTTACACCAAGAACGTGAACATCAAGCTGGGCTGATCACTGCTGTTCGAAGCGGGCGAACCGCCGGTCGATGAACTGGCGTTCGCTCGAAAGATCGTCCACGCGCGCCTGGGGCGGTCCCTGGCGCATCCATTCGAGCATCTGGTCGACCTGGTCGGGGGTGCCCTGCACCAGCGCCTCGACCGAGCCGTCGTCGTTGTTGCGCACCCAGCCGCCCACGCCCACCATGTGGGCGCGTCGGACCGTGGCCAGGCGGAAGCCCACGCCCTGGACCCTGCCGGTCACGCGGACGATGACGGTTTCCAGGGAGGGGGAGCTGTCGAGTTCTTGCATGGTCGGTTCGGGAATGGTTGGGTGGGAATTGCTCGACCAGGGCCGGGGCGCGGCGGCGGTCGGACTGGAAGTCTACCAGCGGAAAACGTGCCCGCCCGGCGCACGCTGCGCGGGGTCCATTGGCTTGATCGATGCATCGTGGGGAATAATGCCGTCATGACGACACACGCTGCATCCCCTTCCCTGAGTCCCGGCCTGGTCTGGCTGATGTCCATCGCCACCGGCCTGACCGTGGCGGCCAACTACTACGCCCAGCCGTTGCTGCACGTGATCGCCGGCGACCTCGGCCTGTCCGTGCCCGAGGCCGGCTCCATCGTGACGGCGGCCCAGGTCAGCTACGCGGTGGGACTGTTCCTGCTGGTCCCGCTGGGCGATCTGCTGGACCGGCGCAACCTGATCTTCGTGATGACGCTGCTGGCCGCCGGCGGGCTGTGCGCCAGCGCGCTGGCCGGCAACCTGCCGGTACTGCTGGCCGGCACGACCGTGGCCGGGCTGTTCTCGGTGGTCGCCCAGGTGCTGGTACCCTTCGGCGCCACGCTGGCGGCGCCGAACGAACGCGGCAGGGTGGTGGGCACGCTGATGAGCGGCCTGCTGCTGGGCATCCTGCTGGCGCGCACCTTCGCGGGACTGGTGGCGGCGCTGGGCAACTGGCGCCTGGTCTACGGGATCGCCGCGCTCCTGATGGCCGCGCTGGCCTTCATCCTGCGCCGCTCGCTGCCGCACCATCCGGCGCAGGCGGCCGGCATGCCGTATCCCCGGCTGATCGCATCGATCGCGGCGCTGTTCGCCCAGGAACCGGTGTTGCGCACCCGTGCCCTGCTCGGCGCCCTGACCTTTTCCAGCTTCGCCATGTTCTGGACGTCGCTGGCCTTCCTGCTGTCGGCGCCGCCGTTCGGCTATTCCACCTTCACCATCGGCCTGTTCGGCCTGGCGGGCGCGGCCGGCGCGCTGGCAGCCGCCCGGGTGGGGCGGCTGGCCGACCGCGGCAGGGGCGAGACCGCCACGCGCTTCGGCCTGGCGGTGCTGCTGGTGTCGTGGCTGCCCATCGTGCTCGGCCAGTATTCCGTGGCGCTGCTGGTGGTCGGCGTGATCCTGATGGACCTGGGCGCGCAGGCCTCGCACATCAGCAACCAGAACGCCATCTATCGCATCCGCCCCGAGGCGCGCGGCCGCCTGACGGCGGCCTACATGACGAGCTACTTCATCGGCGGCTCGCTGGGCTCGCTGGCATCGGCCTGGCTTTACGCGCATGCCGGCTGGCATGGCGTGTCGATCGGCGGCGCCGTGGCCGCGCTGGCCGCCGCGGCGGCCTGGACCCTGCGGCCGCGCGCATCCAGGGCCGTATCCCCGTCCACCCGCTAGCGGCGCGTGTTGCCGCCCCTTACAGGCGCGCGCCCCGCGCCATGCTAGCCTGTGTCGGATTCTTCCCGGACGACGAACATGGCCGATTCCATCCCCCAGCAGCGCTGGGCCGTGCTGCGGGCCGCGCGGCTGATCCCCGTCCTGCGCTACCAGGACGCCGAGACCGCCCTTTACGCCGCGCAGGTGGCTTTGCGCGCCGGCTGCCGGGGCATCGAGCTGACCTGGACCATTCCCGGCGTGCTGGATGTCCTGCGAGCGCTGCGGACCGAGGCCGAACGGGCCGGCCACGTGGACGTGCTGATAGGCGTGGGCACCGTGCTGGATGCCGAGCAGGCCCGCTCGGCCCTGGAAGCCGGCGCCGATTTCCTGGTCGCGCCGGGCGTCGTGCCGGCGCTGGTGGAACTGGCGGGCGCGGCGGGCGCCCTGAGCATGCTGGGCGCGTTCACGCCCACCGAGATCCTCGCGGCGAAGGCGGCCGGCGCCGACGTGGTGAAGATCTTTCCCGCCGGCACCGGCGGCCCGGGCCACCTGGCGGCGGTGAAGGCGGTCTTCCCCGACACGCTGTTCTGCCCGACCGGGGGCGTGACGCGCGAGAACATGTCCGCCTATTACCGCGCCGGCGCCGATATCGTCGGCATGGGCAGCAACCTGTTCGACAAGGCGCGGCTGGCCGCGCGCGACACCGAGGCGCTGGTGGCGTCGCTCCAGGCCACGCTCCAGGACGCCGCGGCCGCCTGACCGGATCGAATCAGGTGGCCTGCTCCGCGGCCTGGTAGGGCTTGAGCTCGTCGCCGCCCGCGGTGCTTTCCTGCTGCCGGCGCCACATGGCCGCATAGGCCCCGTCCAGCGTCAACAACTGGTGATGGCGGCCGCGCTCCACCACCCGGCCGCCGTCCAGCACGATGATCTCGTCGGCGTCGATGATGGTGGACAGGCGGTGGGCGATGGTCAGCGTGGTGCGTCCGCGGCTGACCTCGCGCAGGTTGCCCTGGATCTCGCGTTCGGTGTGCGTGTCCAGCGCGCTGGTGGCCTCGTCGAACACCAGCACCGCCGGCCGCTTCAGGATGGTGCGGGCGATCGCCACGCGCTGCTTCTCGCCGCCGGAGAGCTTCAGTCCGCGTTCGCCCACCACGGTCTGGTAGCCGTCGGGCATGGCCAGGATGAAGTCGTGGATGTGGGCCAGGCGCGCGGCTTCCTCGATCTCGGCCTGGGTCGCGCCCGGGCGCCCGTAGGCGATGTTGTAGTAGATGGTGTCGTTGAACAGCACGGTGTCCTGCGGCACGATGCCGATGGCCGCGCGCAGGCTGGACTGGCTGATCTTGCGGATGTCCTGGCCGTCTATCAGGATCGCGCCGCCGCTGACGTCGTAGAAGCGGAACAGCAGCCGGCTCAGGGTGGACTTGCCCGCGCCCGACGAGCCCACCACGGCCACCGTCCTGCCCGCGGGTATGGTGAAGCTGACGTCCTTCAGGATCAGGCGCCGCGGATCATAGCCGAACACCACGTGGCGGAACTCGACGGTGGCGCCGTCCACGCGCAGGTCGGGCGCGCCGGGCTCGTCGGCGATCTCGCGGTCTTCCGACAGCAGCTCGAACATGCGGTCCATGTCGATCAGCGATTGCTTGATCTCGCGGTAGACGAAGCCGAAGAAGTTCAGCGGCTGGTAGAGCTGTAGCAGGTAGGCGTTGACCAGCACGAAGTCGCCGATGCTCAGGCGGCCGGCGACGATGCCGCGCGCCGCCATCCACATCACCACGGTCAGGCCGACCGAGATGATCGCGGCCTGGCCGATGTTCAGCAGCGACAGGCTGACCTGGCTCTTGACCGCCGCGCGCTCGTAGCGGCCCAGCGCGTGGTCGTAGCGCCGCGCCTCGTGTTCCTCGTTGCCGAAGTACTTCACGGTCTCGTAGTTGAGCAGGCTGTCGATGGCCTTGGTGTTGGCCTCGGAGTCGGTCTCGTTCATCTGGCGCCGGAACTTCGTGCGCCATTCGGTGACGAGCAGCGTGTAGGCGATGTACAGCACCACCGTGACCAGGGTCGCCAGCGCGAACCAGGCGTCGAACATGTGCCACAGGATCACGGTGACCAGCCCGATCTCGAACAGCGTGGGCAGCACGTTGAACAGCATGTAGGACAGCAGCGTGCTGATCGCCCGCGTGCCGCGCTCGATGGAACGCGTGAGCCCGCCGGTCTGGCGGGCCAGGTGGAAGCGCAGCGCCAGCCCGTGCAGGTGGCGGAACACCTGCAGGCCGACGACGCGGATGGCGTTCTGCGCCACGCGCGCGAACACCGCGTCGCGCAGTTCCGAGAACACCAGCGACAGGACGCGGGCGCCGCCGTAGGCCAGGATCATCCCCACCGGGATGGCCAGCGCGGCGGCCGCCGTGCCGCCCAGGGCGTCCACCGCCGACTTGTAGAAGATGGGGACGTAGACGTTGGCGACCTTGGCGGCGACCAGCAGTGCCAGGGCGGCCACGATGCGCAGGCGCAGCCGGGGCGCGTGGGCCGGCCACAGGTAGGGGAGCAGGGTGCGCAGGGTGGCCAGGCCGCCGCCGGGGCGGCGCGCAGGAGCAGGTGTGTTCAAAGCGTGTTTCCAGGAAGCAATGTTGGCAACGATACGCCTGTTCGGATATCCAGGCTCGTTTACCCCATGGGGATGCGCCGACGCGGGGGCGGCGACGGCAGCCGTTTGCGTTGTCTCAGCCGGCGAGAATTCCGTTTGACCGCTTCCCGCCCGGATTCCAGTATTCGCACGACAAACCACCCGGGAAAAGGGGAGACAACCATGGAATCAGACATTTCTGGCGTTCGCGCGCGCCGGCGCGCATGCCGCGTGCTGGCCTGCCTGCCGGTCCTGGCATGCGCCGCGCTGTTCGTGGGCGCGGTGCCGGCGGCGGCCGAGCCTTTCGACGGTGGCCGCGTGACCATCGTGGTGTCCGGCCGTGCCGGCAGCTCGTTCGACAACGCCGCGCGACTGGTGGCCGAACCCTTGTCCAAGGAGTGGGGCGTGCCGGTGGTCGTGGACAACCGCGCCGGCGCTTCCGGCGTCATCGGCGCCGCCCACGTGGCCAAGTCGCCGCCCGACGGCCGCACCATGCTGCTGGGCACCACACCCTACGTGCAGGCGCCGCACCTGCTGCGCTCGGCCGGCTACGACCCGGTGGCCAGCTTCGTGCCGGTGGCCCAGCTCTTCACCGCCCAGCTTTGGCTGGGCGTGAACGCCGGGCTGCCCGTCAAGACAGTCAAGGAGTTCGCCGCGTACGCGGCGCGGCCTGGCGCCCAGTTGTCGTTCAGAGGTGGCTCCGGTTGTTTGGACAGTATTTTGAGATTTTAAGTGGAACGCTCCGGGCACATCATGCTGCCGTTTTAATCGCAGGCAGCATCGCGAA
>NZ_BAAAEN010000011.1:0-131840 GCF_039523035.1 Pigmentiphaga daeguensis
TGAGGCCGAAGCGCGATACTATCGGCAACTTGCAGCGCCGACTGTGGAACCTGTTTTACTTTAACCAAAAAGCCTCCGCGATCCCCGGTGCGATTCATGATGTGCAGCTTGTGCAGCAGCCAGGCCACGCCGGGCCGATAGGCCGGCATCTGCGGCAGGTAGCGCGCCGACAGCGTGTCGAAGGCTTCGCCCACCCGCCACAGGCGGGTATCGCCGTGCGGGTTGATGTTGTTGAAGACGCGCAGGATGCGCTGCTCGCCCACCGGCCGCGAAGGGAAGGCATCCACGTGCAGGCGGGTGTCGTCCTTGCGCCAGGACATCTTCCAGGTGCCGATGCGGTGCAGGCGCAGGCTGGTGGTGGGCGCGTGCAGGTGCGAGGCGTACTCGGGCAGCAGGCGGTCCAGGAAGCGGCGCGTGGTTTCGTAGTAGCGGCGCACCAGCGCGCCGATGGCGGCCTGGCGCTCGTCTTCCACGGCCACGCCGGTCAGCTTGCCGGTGGTGGCGTTCAGGCTGATGTTCTTGCGCTTCGGATCGACCAGCGCGGGGTCGAGCAGGCCGGTTTCGGCCTGGCTCAATTCGAACCGCAATTCGGGGAAGTACAGGACCTTGCCTTCTTCCAGTTCGACCACGGGCGTGGACGCGCCGGCCTGGCCGGGCGCGTCGTCCCAGGAGCGGTGGTCGATGTGGACGATGCGGGAGGGCGCGCTCATGGCGTCAGCTGGCCAGCGCCTTCTCGATCGTGGCGTGGAACTCGGCCACGTTGGGCTCGCCCAGGTAGCGCTTGATGATGCGGCCCTGCTTGTCGATCAGGAACGAGGTGGGCGTGAGCTTGACGTCCTGGAAGCTGCGCGCGATCTCGCCCATCGGGTCGAGCGCGACCTTGAAGGGCAGCTCGCGCGACTGCGCGAAATTGAGCACGTAGTTGGCCGGGTCGTAGCTCATGGCCACCGCGACCATCTCGTAGCCCTGGGGCGCGTACTTCTTGTAGGTCTCGACCATCATCGGCATTTCCTTCACGCAGGTCACGCAACTGGTGGCCCAGAAGTTGACCAGCACCACCTTGCCGCGCAGGCTTTCGGTGGTGAACTTGTCGCCGTGGATGGAGGTGAAGGTGGTGTCGGGGGCCTTGGCGGCGGGGGCCAGCGCGAACCAGGCGCCGGCGGCGGCCAGCAGCGCGACCACGAGGATGGCGGCCAGCTTGGCGGCGCCGCGCTGGGCGCGGGCGGATCCGTTGACGGGGGCTGAAATCGACATAGGGGGCGATCCGTTGCGTGGCGGGCAGGGCGGCGCAAGTCCGCGCCCGCGATGCGACCCATTATAGGCCGGGATGCGCGACCCGCCCGCCTTGCGCCGGGCGGGGACGCCGGTCAGCGGTTGCCGGACGAACCGGTGGCGGCTTGCGACTGGTCCTGCTCGGCCTTCACCTTGGACAGGTCCTGCAATTCTTCTTCGGTGATGTAGTCGAACACCTTGACCACCTTCTTGACGCCGCTCACGCCGGCGGCGATCTCGGCGCCGCGCTTGCCTTCGCGTTCGGTGACGCGGCCCATCAGGTAGGCCACGCCGTTCTCGACCGTGATACGGAAGGAGTTGGCGAAGAGATCCTTGGCATCCACCAGCGAAGCCTTGATCTTGCCCTCGATGAATACGTCGTTCGAGCGGGTGGCCAGCGAGGTCGGGATGCCGATCTGGAGTTCGTTCACGATGGCGCGGACGTTCTCGACGCCGCGCGCTTGTTCCTCGGCATCGCGCTTGGCGGCTTCGTCCGGGACTTCGCCGGTCAGCAGCAGCTTGCGGTTGTAGGCATTGGCGTTGATGTGGCCCTTGTCGCCATAGCGGCCCGACAGGCGGCTGGAGGCCTTGAGCTCGATGTTCTTGTCTTCGACCTGGATGCCCACGGTACGGCGGTCGGTGGCGGCCATCGTGCCGACGTAGGCGCCGCCCAGGACGATGGGCGCGCAGGCGGACACCGCCCATGCCGAGCTTGCGACCACGAGGGCCAGGACCAGGGGGCGTACCGCAGCGGCCGGTTTGCGAAACATCAGAGATCTCCCAGCAGTTGAGCGTCGATGCCGTCGCACATGGCGTGCAGCAGCAGGATGTGGACTTCCTGGATGCGCAGGGTGCGATCGTGCGGCACGCACAGGTGCACGTCGTCTTCCGTCAGCATCTGGCCGATGCGGCCGCCGCCCTTTCCCGTCAGCGCGATGACGCGCAGCTCGCGGGAATGGGCGGCCTCGATGGCCTCGATCACGTTGGCCGAGTTGCCGCTGGTGGAGATGGCCACCAGCACGTCGCCCGGCTGGCCCAGCGCATTGACCTGCTGGGAGAACACCCGGTCGTAGCCGAAGTCGTTGCCGACCGCGGTCAGGATGGAGGTGTCGGTATTGAGCGCGATGGCGCCCAGCGGCAGCCGTTCGCGTTCGAAGCGGCCGACCAGCTCGGCGGCGAAGTGCTGCGCATCGGCGGCGGAGCCCCCATTGCCGCAGGCCAGGATCTTGCCGTTGTTGGAAAGACTGAACACCAGCGCGTCCACGGCGGCCGCGGTGGGCGCCGCGAGGGTGTCCTGGCAGTGTTCGAACAGCGCGACGGCGTCGCGGAAATGGGCGGATATGCGGGCGATAAGGTCCATGCCGGGATTATCTCATGCAGGGGAAACGGCCGGCTCGCCGGCCTGGCCGGCAAGTGTGTCCGCTGTAACCGGCCGTGACGCTTCGGTTGCGGGGCGGCGGCCAAGACTTGGAGCGGCTTCGGCAATGATAGTTTCCCTGGCTCGCCGATGGGAATCCGCCCCGCTATCGGAAACCAGGCAGTGTCTCGAGCGAAAAGGCGTGGCGTATCCAGCGGGGTGGCGCGTCGGCCTCGAAGGTCAGGACGTCGAAGCGGCAGGGCGGCAGCGGTCCCTTCCAGCGGGTGCGCAGGAAATGGGCGGCGGCCCGCGCCAGGCGCACCCGCTTGGCCGGGCCCACGCTGGCGGCCGCGCCGCCGTAGCGTCCCAGGGCGCGCGCGCGGACCTCGACGAAGACCAGGACGGGGCCTTCGCGCATGACCAGGTCGATTTCGCCGGCGCGGCACGCCACGTTGCGGGCCACCAGGACCAGCCCCGCGGCGCGCAGGTGGGCCAGTGCCGCGTGTTCGGCCCGGTCGCCGGCCTGCTGCGTGGGCGAGCGGCGGGGCGGCGACTCCGCTTCCTGCCGGCGGCCCGGCCGGGGGCGGCGGCGCGCCGCCCGCCGCTGCGCCGCATGGGCCAGGGCGTAGGCCTGCGTGTCGGCAGCCGTCATGCGCGCCCTCGCGGTATCCTCGCGCCATGGACAACGAATTCGAATCTTCCGGGCCCGCCACCGGCGCCTGGGAACGGCTGGCTGGAAAGGTCGCGGCGCAGCACTGGCCCGCCCCCGCGCTGTATGTCGTGGCCACCCCCATCGGCAACCTGGGCGACCTGAGCCTGAGGGCCCAGGCCTGCCTGCAGCGGGCCGACGTGATCGCCGCCGAAGACACGCGCATGACGCGCCCCCTGCTGGACGCCTGGGGTATTTCCACGCCCTTGATGGCGGCCCACCGGCACAACGAGGCGCAGGCGGCCCAGGCCATCGTCGGCCGGCTGGCCGCGGGCGAGCGGGTGGCCCTGGTTTCGGACGCCGGCGCGCCCGGCGTCAGCGATCCCGGTTCGCGCATCGTGCGCGAGGTGCGCGCGGCCGGCTACCCAGTGGTGCCGGTGCCCGGCGCCAGCGCCGTGATCGCCGCCCTGATGGCCAGCGGCGCAACCTCGGACGAGAATCCGGCGTTCGTCTTCGCCGGTTTCCCGCCTCCCAAGGCGGCCGCCCGCCAGCGCTGGCTGGCCCAGTGGTGCGCGCTGCCGGCGCCGGTGGTCATGTACGAGTCGCCGCACCGGATGGCCGCGACCATGGCCGACCTGCTGGCGGTGTGCGGCGCCGCGCGGCGACTGACCGTGGCGCGGGAGCTGACCAAGCGTTTCGAGGAGATCGCCGCCATGCCGCTGGCCGAGGCGCAGGCCTGGCTGGCCGCCCATCCCCAGCGGGCGCAGGGAGAGTTCGTGCTGATCGTGGAGGCGGCGCCCGAGGAAGCCGCCGGGGCGCTGGATGCCCGGACGGACGAGGTGCTGCGGGCCTTGCTGGATGTGCTGAGCGTGCGCGATAGCGCCAAGGTCGCGGCCCGCATCACCGGCGCGCCGCGCGATGCCTTGTATGCCCGTGCGCTGGCGCTGAAGGAAGCGTAGCGGCAAGGGAAAGCCACGGCGGGGCGGATAGGGAAGGGACATGGCATGGCGACCCGGGATGCGAGTCGCCCAGCATGCCTCAATCGGACGGGCGCCGGCGCGCCGGTAGGACAGGCGTGTCCCGGTCTCAGCCCGGCGCGGCCGCGCCCGCCTGGCCCGCGCCCAGCACGGCGGACACCGCGGCGGCCGCCTGCATCAGCTCTCGCACGGTATCCGGATGGGCCCGCGCCGGCAGATAGTGGATCGAGGCGACGATGGCCAGCGCGCCGAACAGCGAGCCGTCGGCCTGGAAGATCGGCGCCGCCAGGGCGTTGATGCCGGTGAAGATTTCCTCGGGCGCCTCGGCCCAGCCGCGCTGGCGCACGAGCTGGATCTCGGCGCGCAGGCGGTCGGGGTCGGTGATGGTCTTGGGCGTGCTGGCCGCCAGGGGCTGGGACAGCACCGCGTCGCGCAGCGACGGCGGACCGAAGGCCAGCACGACCTTGCCCTGCGCCACGGTGTGGAAGCCGGGGAACTGCGTGCCGGGACTGAGCAGGATTTCCAGCGCGCTGCGGCCGCGCACGACGTCCAGCACGACGACCTTGTTGGGATCGAAGGTGGTGATGACGATGGTCTGCCCGACGCGGTTGCGCAGGTCTTCCATGATGGGCTTGGCCAGCGATACGACGTCGAACTGCTGCACCAGCTTGCGTCCCAGCAAGAACAGGCGCCAGCCCACGCGGTAGCGGCTGGTGCGCTTGTTCTGCGTGACGTAGCCCTGCTGGCGCAGGGCGGACAGGTGGCGATGCACGCGCGCCTTGGGCATTCCGAGCAGTTCGGCCAGTTCCGTGACCCCGCATTCGGTGCCCTGGGCCGCCATCAATTCCAGGATGCGCAGGGAGATGACCGAGGTCGACGAGATCGCGGCCTCGTCGCCCGAGGTCGGCAGCGCATGGCCGGTCTGGGCGTCGTCCGCGGCGGGTGCGGTGGCGTCGGAGGGAAGAAGGTCCGGGGCGGGGGGATGCATGGATCGAAGCGTGTCTTGGCAAGGCCGGTGGATTCTCGATGGACGCATGCCCGCCCCGTGCCTGGGCCGGGAAGCGCCCGTCAGGGCAGGGTCAGCATGCGCTCGCCGTACACATGATAATGCTGACGCTTGGGCTTGCCGGCGTCTTCCGGCAGAACATAGCGCAGGGAACTGCGCAGGCGGCATCCCTGGGGCAGGATGAAGCAGCGGATGAAGCTGGTGTCCGTGGCCTCGGTGGTGGGCGCCAGGACCGGGGCGTGGCCGAGCTCGAACCACGCCGAGCCTGCCGGATGCACCGTGGTCTTGCCCTGGGTCTCGATGGTGATCTCGCCCTTCAGGCAACAGCGTATGCCGGGGCCCTGGTGCACGTGCGTCAGCGCCACGCCGCCGGGCGGGAAGTCGACGCGGTCGCAGCGCATCAGCCAGTCGAACTGGCTGTCCAGCTCGATTTCCTGTTGCAGCTTGAGGGTGGACGTGGCGCCCGGGGCGCTGCGCAGCGTGCCCGCGGGAGCATCGGGCGCCACCAGTTCCCAGCGCCACAGCACGGCGTCTTCCTCGCCCGCCACCAGCGCGATCGGGTCCTGCCCGACCCAGGCCGATTCCTGGCGCTGGTGCTGGGTGCCGTCCGAGAACTCCACCGTGATCCCGCCCTGCACCACGTAGACCGACCGCGGCATCCGCGGCAGGTAGACCGGCGCGTGGCCGGCGGGGATGCGGTCTTCGTAAAGCCTGATGATGAAACTGCGCATGGATGACTCCTGAAGATATGGCCGGCCCCATGCCGGGCAACGGACCACTTGTATCGATAAACAATACGTTCGTATCATCTATCGTAAACCATGAATGCATGGCTTGGGAATATTCGGATAGAATATTTAACGATACGTTTGTATCGTTGATCGATACAACAAGGAGACGAAGCATGGCATCCTCCGCGACCTCGCTATCCGGCGTGGCCCAGGAAAAATGGTACGTAGGGCGTACCAAGGAACAATGGCGCGCGTTCGGTTCGGCCTACATAGGCTGGATGCTGGACATCATGGATCTGATGCTGTTTGCCATGGTGATCACGCACATGCGGGCCGAATTGAATTTCGACAGCGGCGCGGCCGGGGTCATCGCCTCGATGACGCTGCTGGCCACGGCCTTCGGCGGTCTGATCTTCGGTTTCCTGGCCGACCGGCTGGGCCGGACCCGATCGCTGGTGCTCAGCATCGCGTGCTATTCCATCGGCACGGCCCTGTGCGGCTTCTCGCAGAACGTCACGCAGCTGCTGATCTTCCGCTTCCTGCTGGGACTGGGGGTGGGCGGGGAATGGTCGGCGGGCGCGGCCCTGGTCACCGAGACGTGGCCGGCCAAGCACCGCGGCAAGGTGATGGCCTGGGTGCAGAGCGCCTTCGCGGCGGGCTACGCGCTGGCCGCCATCGTCGCGGCGCTGGTATTGCCCACGCTGGGCTGGCGCTGGGTGTTCGCCGTCGGACTGGCGCCCGCGCTGTTCGCGTTCTGGGTGCGCCGCCATGCGTCCGAGCCTGAAATCTGGGCGGGCCAGAAAGAGCGCCTGGGCGTCGGGGCGACCCTGAAGCTGCTGTTCGGGCAGCATCTGCGCAGCACGGTGGTCGGCCTGGCGTTCACGGCCGCCGCCATGTGCGGCTACTGGGGCTTGTTTACCTGGATTCCCACCTATCTCGCGACGCCCGTCAGCGCAGGGGGCGCCGGCCTGGACCTGACCAAGTCCACGACCTGGATCGTCATCATGCAGGTGGGCGCGGCGCTGGGTTTCGTCTGCTTCGGCTACATCGCCGACCGGATCGGCCGCCGCATGGCCTTCATCCTGTTCTTCCTGCTGTCGGCCGTGTGCGTGCCGCTGTACGTGCAGATCGAGTCCAGCCTGGTGCTGCTGGCGTTCGGGCCGCTGGTCGCGTTCGTGGGCACGGGCTTCTACAGCGGTTTCGCGCCCACCTTCGCCGAACTGTTCCCGACCAGTATCCGCGCGACCGCCCAGGGCTTCATCTACAACACCGGCCGGGCCACCAGCGCGCTGGCGCCGGCCGCCGTGGGGTTCTTCTCGGCCACCCACGGCGTGGCGAGCGCCCTGGGCGCCACTGCCGGGTTCTTCGCGCTGGCCGCGGTCATCGTGTATTTCTTCCTGCCCGAGACCAAGGGCGGCGAACTGGAATAGCGATCGTGCGCCCGGTCAGCGCACGACGATGACCGGGGCGATGTCCAGCCGCGCCTGCACGCGCTGCGCGGCCGCCAGCGCGCTCTCGCGCGAGGGGTAGGGGCCCAGGTGCACGCGGTGCAGGCTGTCGGTGTTCACGATGCGCAGCGGTTCGGCCTGCTCCCCCAGCTGGGACCGGATCCGGGCCGCCAGGTCTTCGGCGTTGCGCTGGCCGCTGAAGGCGCCTACTTGCAGGAAGATGCCCGATTGCGGCGCCGAGACCACCGGCGTGGTGGCGGCCAAGGGGACCTGCACGCCGCTCGCCATGGGACGAGGGACTGCCTGCATGGCGGTGCCGTCCGGCGAGGCGGACGCCAGCGGCGGCAGTTCCCGTATCTGGCTGGCCGGCGCCTGCGTGGCCACCGGAATGGCGACCACCTCGGCTTCGGCCGCCGGCGCGGGGGCGGCGGCCAGCATGGGGGCGCTGCCTCGCTCGCTGCGGATCCTGGCGATTTCCTCCGGTCCCAGCCACTCGACCTCGACCTCTCCGCTGCCCTGCGAGAGCAGGCCCAGCTTGTAGGCGGCCGTGTAGGAAAGGTCGATGATGCGGTCGCTGTGGAAGGGGCCGCGGTCGTTCACGCGCACGATCACCGACTTGCCCGTCCCGACCCGCGTGACGCGGGCGTAGCTGGGGATGGGCAGCGTGGTGTGGGCCGCGGTCATCGCGTACATGTCGTAGATCTCGCCGTTCGACGTGCGCGCGCCATGGAACTTGCGCCCGTACCACGACGCGATCCCGCGCACCTTGTAGGGCTGCATGGACGTGTCGGGCACGTAGCGCTTGCCGAAGATCACATAGGGCTTGTTGGCGCCGCTGGCCAGCGGCTCGACGGCCGGCAGCGGGTCGGGCACGAGATCCAGGTTGGCGGGCGGGTTGGACGGCGGACCGTCGTCCTTGTAGTAGCCGCCGCCGCGAGAACCCGAGGACCCCTTGGGCGTGGTGCCGCAAGCGGCCAGCAGCATCGCTGCGCAGACCGCCGCCAGGAGCAGGGGGCCTTCGGTCCTTCCGCGCGGTGGGCGGCTGGTGGTGGGGCGCGCGCCAGGCAAGGGAAGCCGGTCGGTCTGCTTCATCGTCTAGGGTCCTGAATGCTAAGGTCTGGCAAGCGGCGGCGCCTCGGTGGGGCCACCGCCCGGATCATAAAGGTCGAACTGCTTTTGTGCACGGTGGCGCACCAGCACCTGTCCCTGGCCTGCGAACATGGCGGCCAGTTGCTCCACCACGTAGACCGACCGGTGCGTTCCGCCCGTACAGCCTATGGCCACCGTCAGGTAGCTGCGCGTGTCCTGCATGTACTCCGGCAACCAGGTGCGGATGAAGGCGGCGATGTCGTCGATCATGCGTCCCACGCTGGGAATGGCTGCCAAAAAGTTCGCCACCGGGGCGTCCCGCCCCGTCAACGGCCGCAGGACCGGATCGTAGTGGGGGTTGGGCAGGCAGCGCACGTCGAACATCAGGTCCGCGTCCAGCGGCACGCTTTCCTTGAACGCGAACGATTCGAAGGTCAGGACCAGCGGCACGGTATCGGCCTGCACCACGTTGCGCACCCAGGACCGCAGTTGCGAGGGCGTCAGCCCCGTGGTGTCGATGACGTGCCCCAGTTCGCGCAGCGGCCCCAGCAACTCCCGCTCGTGCGCGATACAGGCTTCGACCGAGGGCGCCACGCCTTCGTGGAACAGCTTGTCGGTCAGCGGATGGCGGCGGCGCGATTCCGAATAGCGCTGCACCAGCGTGCCGGTATCGGCGTCCAGGAACACTACGCGGATCTCGGTGCCCAGCGCGCGCAGCGCATTGATGGTGCCGGGCAGGCTGGCGATGGCCCCGCTGGAACGCGCATCGATGGATACCCCGACACGCTGCAGCCCTTCATCGTGCGCGGCCGCGATGAAATCGTGAAGAAAGCGGACCGGAAGATTATCGACGCAGTTGTAGCCGGCATCCTCCAGGGTACGAAGAGCCACGGACTTGCCCGAGCCCGAGATACCGGTGATGAAAACGACACGTAACACAGCAGGCTTTGCCTCGTAGGAGGTTCATTCATCGAAGCCTGAACAATAACGCACATTCGTCGCCCCCCCCTACGCGCTTCGCGCGCCCCCCAGGGGGCGAAACCGGCGGACCGGCAAAGCCGGATCCGCGGTTTCCTGGGTCTAGGGAAACTATCTTGGATCGAAGCACTGTTGCTACCGCTGGCAGCCAGCGAAGCAACGGTGCCACAAACCAAGATAGCGGCACCAGACCCAGGATGCGGTGGATCCGGCTCCGCCGGTCCACCCGCATCGCCCCCTTGAGGGGGCCCGCGCAAGCGGGTAGGGGGTGGGCTTCCCTTGCGCCCGAAGGGCGTAGGGGGGGGCCTCTACGGCTCGCCGTTCTGGATCGCGTCCATCTGCCGTTCCATGAATTCGGTCATGGTGTCGATGCCGCGCAGTTGCAGGATGGCGTTGCGCACCGCGGCTTCGACCAGTACGGCCAGGTTGCGGCCGGCGGCCACCGGCAGGACGACCTTGCGTATGGGCAGGGCCAGCACGTCCTGCGTCAGGGCCTGGAGGGGGAGGCGTTCGAAATTGGCTTCGGGCGAGGTGGTGCGGACCAGGTGGACGATGATCTTGAGCTTCATCTTCCGGCGCACCGAGGTCTCGCCGAAGATCGCGCGGATGTCCAGCAGGCCCAGGCCCCGCACTTCCAGCATGTTCTGCAGCAGCGGGGGGCAGCGGCCTTCGATGATGTTGGGCGCGATGCGGGAGAACTCCACCGCGTCGTCGGCCACCAGGCCGTGGCCGCGGGAGATCAGTTCGAGCGCAAGCTCGCTCTTGCCCAGGCCGGATTCGCCGGAGATCAGCACGCCCATGCCGAGCACGTCCATGAATACGCCGTGGACGGTGGTGACGGGGGCGAGCTTCTTGCCCAGGTAGATGCGCAGGAGGTCGATGACCTGAGCCGCCGAGCGGGGCGATGCCAGCAGCGGCACGCCGCGCTGTTCGCAGTGCTCCAGCAGGTCGGCCGGCGCGGCCAGGCCGTCGGCCATGATGATGGCCGGCACGCCGCTGGCCAGCAGCTCGTCCAGGTGGTGGGCGCGTCGGCGCGCTTCCAGCCGGGCATAGAACGCCAGTTCCTCGTGGCCGAAGACCTGGATGCGCGACGGGTGGATGAGGTTCAGGTGGCCGACCAGGTCAGCGGCGGCCAGGCAGGTGTCGGGCAGCGGCGAGCGATTCGCGTTCGAGCGCCCGGCCAGCCAGCTCAAGGAAATCTTGTCGGTGTTCTCGTCGACCAGTTTTTCGATAGTAAGCATGGGGCACACGGAGAAGGCGGCCGGCCGGGCCCGCCGGGTCAGACCGCGGCGTCGGACTGGGCCGGCTCCCAGTGGGTCAGCAGCGAATGGATCGCGCTGGCCGACGGTTCGGTGGCCAGGGCCTCGCGCAGCGCGCGGTTGGACAGCATCTGCGCCAGCTCGGACAGGATTTCCAGGTGTACCTGCGTAGCCTGCTCGGGCACCAGCAGGAACACCAGCATCTGCACCGGCTTGCCATCGGGGGCGTCGAAATTGATGGGCTGGGCCAGGCGCACGAAGGCGGCCACGGCATCTGTCAGTCCCTTGATGCGGCCGTGCGGCACGGCAACGCCTTGCCCCAGGCCGGTCGAGCCGAGCCGTTCGCGCGCGAACAGGCTGTCGAACACCACCGAGCGGGCGATGCCGTGATTGTTCTCGAACAAAAGGCCGACTTGTTCGAAAACGCGCTTCTTGCTGGTGACTTCCAGATCAAGCAGCACGTTCGAAGGGGGGAGTATCCGCGAGATCAGATTCATAACGTATGCGCCGGTCGGGCGATACAAATTCGCACAATAGATGGACCAGGCGACATCTTTTGGAGATGGACGTCGATTATAGCCACCGGCCCGGTTCTGTCACGGAAAGCGGCACTTTTGTGCCCCGCAAACAACCCGTCCGTATCCCGACCCTGCATCACATGCCCTCGTCCCACGAAGGAAGCGCCCACCCGGGACCCTACCCCGTCCCTCGAAAACCATGGCGCAGCGCGGCATTTCTCGATCCCGATCACGGCTAACTGGACGCAAACCCATCCCTTAAACGTTACAACGGCGGGAAAAGCCTCCTTTCCCCGCCGACCGATGTTTACCCCCAGGGCACAGCGGATCCGGCTTTGCCGGTCCGCCAGTGCCGCCCCCTTGAGGGGGCGCGCGAAGCGCGTAGGGGGTGGGCTTCCTTTCAGGGCGTAGGGGGGGGAATTCTTTTTATTGCTTCCTCGACCCGAGGTCGCTGGACCTTGTCCTTGTACTTGATGACCTGGCGGTCGACTTTATCGACAAGGGCATCGATGGCCGCGTATAGATTTTCTTCTTGGGCCTCGCAATGGACGTCCTTGCCTCGGAGATGCATGGTGATTTCCGCGCTGTGGCGCAGTTTTTCCACGGAAAGCAGCACCTGGATATCGATGACGTGATCGAAATGCCTCAGCACCCGCGTGAGCTTGTTCAGGACGTACTCACGTATGGCAGGGGTCACGATGAGGTGATGTCCGCTGATGCTCAGATTCATGTAAAGCCCTCCTTGAAGCAATGTACCGGGAGACTTCCCCGGAGCCCGCGCCCATGTCCGCAGGGCATGGGCGCTTGTGGCACGAGCGTGCCACTTTGCTTGCGTCGCTCCGATGTTCCGGATGTCGCCACGCAATCGAAGTGGCTGGCACATGCGTTTTCAGCGGTTGCTATAAAGATGAGCCTTTATCCGGGGCTTTCAAGTACGGTCTAACCCTAGCATCGCGATTGGGTGATGGATACGCGGCATGCGATGCCGCGCGGGCGCGATCCGTACTAGATGCTCTTACGCAGCGAAACCGGCGGAATCTTGAGCGCTTCGCGGTATTTGGCCACCGTGCGGCGGGCCACGACGATACCCTGCTCCCCCAGCGTCTGCGCAAGTTGGCTGTCGGATAGTGGCTGGGTAGGATCCTCCGCACCAATGAGTTGCTTGATCAGCGCACGGATCGCCGTGGACGATGCCGCTCCTCCGGTCTCCGTGGCGACGTGGCTGCCGAAGAAATACTTGAGCTCGAAAGTCCCCAGGGGGGTAAGCATGTATTTCTGCGTAGTGACGCGTGAGATCGTCGACTCATGCAAGCCTAGTGTATCTGCTATTTCGCGTAATACAAGAGGCCGCATGGCGACTTCGCCATGGTTGAGGAAACCCTGCTGCCGGTCGACGATGGCCTGGGCCACGCGCAGGATGGTGTCGAAGCGTTGCTGGACATTGCGTATCAGCCAGCGCGCCTCCTGCAGCTGCGAGGACAGCCCGGGATGGGCCGAGCTGCGTTCCGATTTCAGGATCTGCGCGTACATCTGGTTGATGCGCAGCCGCGGCATGGCTTCGCCGTTGAGCGTCGCGCGCCACTGGTTGCCGACCTTGCGCACGATCACGTCGGGCACGACGTAGTCCGCCGCGGGCGACGAATAGCGCGAACCGGGCCGGGGGTCGAGCCGGCGGATCAGGCTCTGGGCCGCGCGCAACTGGTCGTCGTTGCAGCCCAGCGCCTTGCGCAGCTTGGCGTAGTCACGCGCACCCAGCAGGGGCAGGTGCTGGGCCGCGATCTGGCGGGCCAGCGCCAGCACCTCGGCATCGCGGGCCTCGGGCAGGCAGTCGAGGTCCGGCGTGCGCAATTGCAGGCAGAGGCATTCGGAAATGTTGCGGGCGCCCACGCCGGCAGGGTCGAAGGACTGGAGCAGCCCCAGCGCGGAGCGCAGTTCGTCGGCGTCGATTTCCAGCTCGGGCGGGAACAGCGCGGCGAGCTCTTCCAGCGACACGTCCAGATAGCCGTTGTCGTCCAGCTCGTCGACCAGCGCCGTCACCAGCGCCGCATCGCGCGGCGTGGCCTGCGTGAGCGCGAGCTGGCCCAGCAGGTGCTCGCGCAGCGACGCGTCGGGCGCGGCCAGTTGCGGCGCGGTGTCGTCGTCGTGTTCGCCGCCGGGGCGGTGCAGCTCCGGCATGTCGGGCGGGTCCGGTCCGTCGCCGGCGTCGGCCGGCGTCGGGGCTTCCACGGTCTCGCCGCCGGGTTCCCCGTCGGCTTCCGGCGCGGCGGGCGCGGTCGTGTGCATGCTGCCGTCGGCGTCGACCCGCAGCGTAGCCGCCACGGGATCGTCCTCGCGTTCGAGCAGCGGGTTCTCTTGCAGGATCTGCTCGATCTCGTGCTCGAGTTCGAGGGTCGACAGCTGCAGCAGCTTGATCGACTGCTGCAGCGCCGGCGTCAGCGCCAGGTGCTGGGAGGTGCGAAGTTGGAGTCCGGGTTTGAGCATGGGCACCGCTTACATGCGGAAGTGTTCTCCGAGGTAGACCCGCCGCACGGCCGGATCGCCGACGATCTCCTCGGGGTGTCCGCTGGCCAGTACCGTGCCGTCGCTGATGATGTAGGCGCGGTCGCAGATGCCCAGGGTCTCGCGCACGTTGTGATCGGTGATGAGCACGCCTATGCCGCGTCCCTTGAGGAAGCGCACGATGCGCTGGATCTCGATGACGGCGATGGGGTCCACGCCGGCGAAGGGTTCGTCCAGCAGGATGAAGCGCGGATTGGTGGCGAGCGCGCGCGCGATCTCGACGCGGCGGCGTTCGCCGCCGGACAGCGAGATTGCGGCGTTGCTGCGGATGTGTCCGATCTGCAATTCGTCCAGCAGCGATTCCAGGCTTTCGTTCACCTGTTTCGCGTCCAGCGGCGCGCCCTGTTCGTTGCGCTGCAGCTCGAGCACCGCGCGGATGTTCTGTTCGACGTTGAGCCGGCGGAAGACCGAGGCGTCCTGGGGCAGGTAGGAAAGCCCCAGCCGCGCGCGCTTGTGGATGGGCAGGCTGGTGACCGAGACGCGATCGATATCTATGCTGCCGGCGTCGGCGGGCACCAGTCCGACGATCATGTAGAAGCAGGTGGTCTTGCCCGCGCCGTTGGGGCCCAGCAGTCCCACCACCTCGCCGCCGTCCACGTGCAGCGACACGTTCTTGACCACCGTGCGTCCTTGATAGGACTTGCGCAGGCCTTCGGCCCGCAGGCGGCCGTCGCCCCGGGCGGACTCTTCGGCGCGCGGCGCCCCGGCCGGCGTTCCGGCCTCGACGAGCGGCGCGTTCATTGTGCCGCCTTGCCCGAGGTCGGGGCGCCGCAGCCCGCCGCCGGCGCGCCGGCGGCCGTCTGGCCGCGCGGCTGGATGATGGTGCGCACGCGCTGGTTGGACGTCGGGGCTTGCGGCCCGCCGGTGGCGGTGTAGGTATCGGTGCGCTGGTTGTAGGTCACGCGCTGGCCGCGCACTTCGTCGACCATCTGTTCGCAGGCCAGGCGCTTGACGACCGCCTTCGAGATGAAATGGATCAGCTCGCCGCGTCCGTCGTACTCGACGCGTTCGGCCACGCCCTCGACGTATTCGTCCGTGCCTTCGCGCCGCTGGCGCACGTTGACCAGCTTGCCGCCGTTGGCGGTGGCGACGCCGAACTGGTAGCCCTCGGCGTCCTCGCGCAGCTCGAGGCGGTCGGCGCGCAGGATCAGCGAGCCCTTGGTCAGCACGACGTTGCCGGTGAAGATGCTGGTCTGCTTCAGGTCGTCGTAGCGCAGCGCGTCGGCATCCACCGTCGTCGGCTGGTTGCGGTCGGCGGCGGCCGCGAGCGCCTGGGCGCCGCAGGCGAGGGCCGCCAGGGCGAGCATGGCCTGGGCGGCGTATCGGGAAAATCGGTGATGTGGCACGGTGTTTCTATCCTTTGGATGGCTGTCGGGCCGAGGGAGCGGCCGGCCGCGTGCTGCCCGGCACGATCTGCACCCGCGTCTGCTCGTTGACCTTCAGTTCGCGCGAGACGTTGTCGTAGCGCATGCCGCGTCCCTGTATGCGCGTGGTGCCGTTGACCACGGTGGCGGGCAGGTCCGTGTAGGCGACATCCTCGTCGGGCAGCAGGGTGACTTCCTCGCTGCGTATGTCGAGCTCGGGACGTCCCTGCCCGGCCAGCCTCCGCAACTGGACGTCGCCGCGCATGACCACGCGCGCGCCGTCCTGGTCCATCCTGGCGTGCTGCGAGGTCGCCGTCATGGTCGGCCGCTCGGTGCGCTGGCTGACCGCGCGGAACTGCGTGACTTCCGAGGAGTCGTCGTCCGGGTAGTGCTCCAGCCGGTCGCCTTCCATGCGCGTCATCGGCATGCCGTGCTCGTCGCTGCGGACCATGACGAACTGCTCGACGAAGGAGTCGATCTCGTGGGTCAGCCGGCGCGGAGGATCTTCCTTGACCGCCCGCTTGGCATAGTCGGCCGCCCACCACGTGCCGGCCACCAGGGCGGCCAGCAGCGCGATCGATACCCCGGAGGCGAGTCGGTCTTTCATTGGGGAGAGGATCCGGCGGTGATGGTCGTGCGGGTGCGGCTGGTGATGTAGCCGCCCAGCCGGCCCTGCGCGGCCAGGATCAGGTCGCAGCACTCGCGTGCCGCGCCATCTCCGGCGGGGCGGGTGGCCACCCAGTGGGCGGCCTGGGCGACGTAGACCGGCGCTTCCGCCACGCTGGCGGCGAAGCCCACGCGCTGCATGGCGGCCAGGTCGATGATGTCGTCGCCCATAAAGCCGACCGCGTCCAGCTCGACGTTGCAGCGCTGCGCCAGCGCGGTCACGGCCGCGCTCTTGTCGCGCACGCCCTGCTGGACCTCGGAGATGCCCAGCTCGGCGGCGCGCCGCGATACGGTGGGCGAGTCGCGCCCGGTCATGAACACGACCTCGATGCCGCTTTCGTGCAGCATGCGCAGCCCGAAGCCGTCCAGCGCATGGAAGCGCTTCACGGTCTCGCCGTGCTCGCCGTAGTAGAGGCGGCCGTCGGTCAGGACGCCGTCGACGTCGAAGATCATCAGTCGCAGCCGGGAGACGCGTTCGCGCACGTCTTGCGGCACGCGGGCCAGGATCAGGGCTTCGGCCGGATGGGGAGTGAGGGGGATCGCCATGGAACTCAGAGCACCTTTGCTGCCATCAGGTCGTGGGTATGGAGGGCGCCGACCAGCCTGCCGGTGGCGTCGAGCACCAGCAACTGGTTCTTGCGGTTGTCGTCCATCAGCGCGGCTGCCTCGGTGGCGAGCGCGTCAGGACCGATGTGAAGGGGGTTGCGCGTCATGCCGGCGACCACGGTCAGGTTGCGGATGTCGCCTTCGCGCTCGATCAGGCGGCGCAGGTCGCCATCGGTGAAGATGCCGACCACCCGGTCGCCGTCGAGGACTGCGGTCATGCCCATGCTCTTGCGGGTGATTTCCACCAGGGCTTCGGTGACCGAGGCCGTGACCGGCACGATGGGCAGGTCCTTGCCGGTGCGCATGACGTCGCTGACATGGGTCAGCAGGCGGCGGCCCAGGGCGCCGCCCGGGTGGGACCGGGCGAAATCCTCGGGGCCGAAGCCGCGCGCCTCGAGGCAGGCCACCGCCAGCGCGTCGCCCAGCGCCAGCGCGGTCGTGGTGCTGGCGGTGGGGGCGAGGTTCAGCGGGCAGGCTTCCTGGGGCACGCTGGCGTCCAGGTGCACGTCGGCGAGCTGGGCCAGTTCGGAATCCGGGTTGCCGGTGATCGCGATCAGCGGCGATCCCAGGCGCTTGACGACGGGCACGATGGTCAGCAGTTCGGCCGTCGTGCCCGAATACGATATCGTGACCAGCACGTCGTTGGCGGTGATCATGCCCAGGTCGCCGTGGACGGCCTCGGCCGCGTGGACGAAGAAGGCCGGCGTGCCGGTCGAGGCGAACGTGGCGGCGACCTTGCGGGCGATGTGCCCGGACTTGCCGATGCCGCTGACCACCACGCGTCCGGGGCAGGCCAGCAGGATGTCGACCGCGCGCACGAACGTGCGGTCCAGGCGGCTGGACAGGGCCTTGAGCGCCTCGATTTCCACCGCCAGGGTGCTGCGGGCCGAATCGATGATGTCGACGGGGCCGGAAGCGCCGGGAACGTATACGTTGGACGTGCCGTTGTCTGAGGTGTTCATGATGGGTCTGAGCCGGTACCGTGGAAGGGCGGGCAGCGAAAAACGCGCCTCGTGTCGCCTTGCGCGGCAACGGTCATTCAATTGCGACGATCTACCAGTATAGTAGCAAGGGCACGATCCTTGCTTCACGCTCTTTGCGTTACAGTGGCGTCCTGTGTCGCCGGGGCCTCCCATCCCGGTTTCCTCCGATTCCTTCCTGTCCGAGCCCGCCATGTTCCTGGACCCGAACTACATCCGAGACCGCATACGCACGGTGCCCGACTGGCCCGAGCCCGGCGTGCAGTTCCGGGACATCACGCCGCTGCTGCAGGACCCGCGCAGCTTCCGCGTGCTGATCGAGCTGTTCGTCTACCGCTACATGAACCAGCGCCTGGACCTGGTGGCGGGCATCGATGCGCGGGGATTCATCGTGGGCAGCGTGATCGCGCACGAGCTGAACCTCGGTTTCGTGCCCGTGCGCAAGAAGGGCAAGCTTCCCTACGACACCATCGCCGAGCAATATGCCCTGGAATACGGCAGTTCGACGGTGGAGATGCATGCCGACGCCGTGCGCCCCGGGCAACGGGTCGTGCTGGTGGACGACCTGGTCGCCACCGGCGGCACCATGCTGGCCGGCATGAAGCTGCTGCAGCGGCTGGGGGCCAACGTGGTCGAGGCGGCCGCCGTCATCGACCTGCCGCGGTTGCGCGGATCGAAGGCGATACGCGATTCGGGACTGAACCTCTACACCGTCTGCGAATTCGACGAGTAAGCGGCCCGGCCTTCGGGGGCCGGCCGGGCCTGGCGCGTCAGCCGGCCTTGCGCCGGGGCGCGCGCGCCGCCCTGGCCGGCGCGGAAGGGGCGCCGGCGGCCAGGAATTTCTTCAGATAGCTGCCGGTATGGCTGCCGGGCGCCTGCGCGATCTCCTCGGGCGTGCCCTGGGCCACGATGCTGCCGCCGCCGTCGCCGCCTTCCGGACCCATGTCGATGATCCAGTCCGCGGTCTTGATGACGTCCAGGTTGTGCTCGATCACGACCACGGTGTTGCCGGCGTCCACCAGGTGCCCGATCACTTCCAGCAGCAGCGAGATGTCGTGGAAATGCAGGCCGGTGGTGGGTTCGTCCAGGATGTAAAGGGTGCGGCCGGTGCCGCGCTTGGACAGTTCCTGTGACAGCTTGACCCGCTGCGCCTCGCCGCCCGACAGGGTGGTGGCGCTTTGTCCCAGGCGGATGTAGCCCAGCCCCACGTCGATCAGCGTCTGCAGCCGCCGGGCGATGGCCGGCACGGCCTCGAAATACTCCAGGGCCTGCTCGACGGTCAGGTCCAGCACCTCGCTGATGTTGCGGCCGCGGTAGCGGATTTCCAGCGTTTCGCGGTTGTAGCGGCTGCCATGGCAGACGTCGCAGGGGACGTAGATGTCGGGCAGGAAGTGCATCTCCACCTTGACCACGCCGTCGCCCTGGCAGGCCTCGCAGCGGCCGCCCTTGACGTTGAAGCTGAAGCGGCCGGGATCGTAGCCGCGGGCGCGGGCTTCCGGCACGCCCGCGAACAGCTCCCGTATCGGGGTGAACAGGCCGGTGTAGGTGGCCGGGTTGCTGCGCGGCGTGCGGCCGATCGGGCTCTGGTCGACGCTGATGATCTTGTCGAAATGCTCCAGCCCCTCGATGGACTCGTAGGGCGCGGGCTCGGTCTGGCTGTTGTACAGGTGGCGCGAGACCACGTTGACGAGCGTGTCGTTGATCAGGGTCGACTTGCCCGAGCCCGAGACCCCGGTGATGCAGACCAGGCGGCCCGCCGGGATGCGCAGGTCCACGCCTTTCAGGTTGTTGCCCGAACAGCCCCTGAGCTCCAGCCACGGCAGTTCGTCCTGGCCCGCCACCGGCCGGCGGGGCGGGATGGCGATGGACTTCTGGCCGCTGAGGTATTGGCCGGTCAGGGACTGCGGGTCGGCCACGATGTCGGCCGGCGATCCCTGCGCCACGACTTTCCCGCCGTGTTCGCCCGCGCCGGGGCCCATGTCCACGACCCAGTCGGCCTCGCGGATCATGTCCTCGTCGTGCTCGACCACGATCACGCTGTTGCCGAGGTTGCGCAGGTGCCGCAGGGTGCTGATCAGCCGGTCGTTGTCGCGCTGGTGCAGGCCGATGGAGGGTTCGTCCAGCACGTACATCACGCCGGTCAGGCCCGAGCCGATCTGGCTGGCCAGGCGGATGCGCTGGGCCTCGCCGCCCGAGATGGTATCGGCGCTGCGGTCCAGCGACAGGTAGCTCAGCCCCACGTTGTTCAGGAAGGTCAGGCGGGCGGAAATCTCGCGCACGATGCGGTCGGCGATCTCGCGCTTGGCGCCGGTCAGCGCCAGTTCCTCGAACCAGTGCAGGCAGTCGGACAGCGGCAGGGCTTCCAGCTGGTAGATCGCGCGTCCCTGGTCATCCTCGCCCACGCGGACGTTGCGGGCCTCGGCGCGCAGCCGCGAGCCGCCGCAATCGGGGCAGGTCCGCACGTTCCTGTACTTGCCCAGTTCCTCGCGCACCGTGGCCGAGTCGGTTTCCTTCCAGCGGCGCTCGAGGTTGGGAATCACCCCCTCGAAAGGGTGCGAGCGCACGGTCGTGCGTCCCTTCTCGTTCACGTAGGTGAAGGCGATTTCCTGGTCGCCCGAGCCGTACAGCACCCGCTGCTGGGTGTCCTCGGACAGTTCCTCGAACGGCGTGTCCACGTCGAAGTCGTAGAAGGCCGCCAGGCTGGTCAGCAACTGATGGTAGAACGGGTTGCGCCGGTCCCAGCCGCGAATGGCGCCGCCGGCCAGGCTCAGTTCGGGAAATGCCACCACCCGTTTCGGATCGAAGAAGCCTACGTGGCCGATGCCGTCGCAGCTGGGGCAGGCGCCGATGGGATTGTTGAAGCTGAACAGCCGGGGCTCGAGCTCCGGCAGGCTGTGCCCGCATACCGGACAGGCATAGCGGCTGGAGAACAGATGCTCGCGTTCGTGGCCATCGGCATCGGCGTCCATCTCCAGCACGATGGCCCGCCCCTCGGCCAGGTCGATGGCCGTCTCGAAGCTCTCGGCCAGCCGCTGCTGGGCCTCGGGCCGCACGCGCAGGCGGTCGATCACCACGTCGATGCTGTGCTTCTCGGTCTTCTTCAGCGGGGGGACGCTGTCGATGTCCAGCACCTGGCCGTCCACGCGCACCCGCACGAAGCCCTGGGCCTGCAGGCTGGCCAGTTCGTCCTCGAAGCTGCCCTTGCGGTCGCGTACCAGCGGCGCCAGGATCGCCAACCGGCTTTCGGCCGGCAGCGCCAGGGTGATGTCCACCATCTGGCTGATGCTTTGCGCCTGCAGCGGCAATTGGTGGTCGGGGCAGTAGGGCGTGCCCACCCGCGCGAACAGCAGGCGCAGGTAGTCGTGGATTTCCGTGACCGTGCCCACGGTCGAGCGCGGGTTGTGGCTGGCGGCTTTCTGCTCGATGGAAATGGCCGGCGACAGGCCCTCGATCAGGTCGACCTCGGGCTTGTCCATCAACTGCAGGAACTGGCGGGCGTAGGCGGACAGGCTTTCCACGTAGCGCCGCTGGCCTTCCGCGTACAGGGTATCGAACGCCAGGGAGGATTTGCCCGAACCGGATAGCCCAGTGATCACGACAAGCTGGTGGCGGGGCAACTCCAGCGAGACGTTCTTCAGATTATGGGTGCGCGCACCCCTGATGCGGATGACATCCATCAAGCAAACCTTTACGCGAGCGGTGGCGAAAGCCAACTTGGTAATATAACCCCCCCGTACGCGCTGACGCGCGCCCCCCAGGGGGCGGGCGGCGGGGGGACCGGCGGAGCCGGATCCCCCGTGCCCTGGTCTAGTGGGGCTTTCTTGGGATGTGGCGCTGGTGCTGTCGCTGGCTGCCGGCGTTGGCGATGGGTGACATGACAAAGAGACTCGTATTGGATTCAGAGGATTGCGGGTTCGGTTCCGCCGGCCGGTCACTGTCCTTCGGGCAAAGGCCCGCGTTGCGAAACACGGTTACACGACTCAGGATGCCGCGGATCTGGCTCCGCCAGTCCGCAGGCATCGCCCCCTGGGGGGCGCGCGTCAGCGCGTACGGGGGGGCCCAATGACTTCATTTCGGATGACCCCTTTCGAGCGCCGCGCCAGCTTGTCGCTGGCGGCGCTGTTCATGTGCCGGATGCTGGGGTTGTTCCTGCTGCTGCCGGTGTTCGCGGTGGCGGCGAAGGCCTTGCCGGGGGGGAATGATCCGGCGCGGGTGGGATTGGCGCTGGGCATGTATGGGCTGACCCAGGCGTTCATGCAGATCCCGTTCGGGCTGGCCTCGGACCGCTGGGGCCGGCGGCCGGTGGTGGTGATGGGACTGGTGCTGTTCGTCGCCGGCAGCGTGGTCTGCGCCACGACCGACGACCTGTTCTGGATCACGATCGGGCGGGCCATCCAGGGCTCGGGCGCGATTTCGGCGGCGGTGACGGCGTGGCTGGCCGATGCCACGCGCGATGAGGTGCGGACCAAGGCCATGGCCATGATAGGCGCCTCGATCGGCCTGACCTTCGCGGTGTCGCTGGTGCTGGCTCCCGTGCTGGTGGGCTGGGGCGGGCTGACCGGCCTGTTCTGGACCATCGCCGCGCTGGGCGTGGCCGCGCTGGGCGTGGCCGCCTGGGTGGTTCCGGCCGCGCCGCCCGCGCCGCGGGGCGAACCCGCATCCATGTCCAGCGTGCTGTCGCACCCCGACCTGCTGCGGCTGAACCTGGGCGTCTTCACCCTGCACCTGATCCAGGTCGCCCTGTTCGTGGTGGTACCCGCCGCGCTGGTGCACACCGGCGGCCTGGACACGGCCACCCTGTGGAAGGTCTACCTGCCGGTGGTGCTGGCCTCGTTCGTCGTCATGGTGCCGGTGATCGGCGTCACCGAACGCTACGCCACCCACCGCAAGACCCTGCTGGGCGCGATCGCCGGGCTGGTGCTGGTGTGCATGTTCCTGCCGTGGGCCCAGGACCACTATGGATGGCTGGTGGGCGCCATGATCGCCTTCTTCTCCGTCTTCAACATCCTCGAGGCCATGCAGCCTTCGCTGGTATCCCGCGTGGCGCCGCCGTCGCTGAAGGGGCTGGCCCTGGGTTTCTATAATACGAGCCAGGCCATCGGGCTCTTCGCCGGCGGGGCGCTGGGCGGCTGGCTGGTCTCCCACCTGGGGGCCGCGGCGGTATTCCAGGCGGCGGCGGGGCTGGCGGTAATATGGCTGCTGGCGGCCTGGGGGATGAAGCCCCTGCCCGCCAGGCGGACCGCTCGGCCGGAGCGGGTGTCCCATCCCGCGTCCTGAGCCCTTCCTGTCCCATTTACGCACGAGACCGTATTGCGGTCGGCGCATTTTCAACCAATGATGTTTTTTTTCTTGTGGCCCGTGGCCGCGCCGGGCGGGGGTGGCTACAATCCACCCGCCTCGCCGCCGGCCGGTGAATACAGTCAATAGGAGTGTGGTAATGGCATCCGTCAACAAAGTCATCCTGGTCGGCAACCTGGGCCGCGACCCCGAAGTTCGCTACACGCCCGACGGCGCAGCGATCTGCAACGTGTCCATCGCCACCACGTCCCAATGGAAGGACAAGAACTCGGGCGAACGCCGCGAGGAAACCGAGTGGCACCGCGTGGTGTTCTACAACCGCCTGGCCGAGATCGCCGGCGAATACCTGAAGAAGGGCCGTTCGGTGTATGTCGAAGGCCGCCTGAAGACCCGCAAGTGGCAGGACAAGGACACCGGCGCCGACAAGTACACGACCGAGATCGTCGCCGACCAGATGCAGATGCTGGGCGGCCGCGAAGGCGGTGGCGGCGGTGGCGAAGGCGGCTACGGCGGTGGCGGCGGCTATGGCGACTCCGCGCCGGCCCAGCGCCCGTCCAACCGTCCGGCCAGCGGTGGCGGCGGCCAGCGTTCGGCCTCGCAGTCGAGCTCGGCGCCGAACTTCGCCGACATGGACGACGACATCCCGTTCTGACGGGCGCGCCATCCCGTCGATGCTCCATCACCTTTCTTTCGGCGTGGCCGACCTGCGTGCCGCCGCCGATTTTTATGATGCGGTGCTCAGGCCTCTGGGGTACGAGCGTGTCTGGACGGATTTCGACGGCGAGCCCGACAGGCAGGCCGTCGGATACGGCCTGCCCGGAGGGGGCGACAAGTTCGCGCTCAAGCAATGCCCGAAAGGCGGGGCCGTACCCGGGCCCGGCTTTCACCTCGCTTTTTCCGCGCCAAGCCGGGATGCCGTCGACCGTTTCCACGAGGCGGCCCTGCGCCATGGGGCCGTCGACAATGGCGCTCCGGGGCTGCGGCCTCGCTACGGCCCGGATTACTACGCGGCGTTCGTGATCGATCCGGAAGGCAACCGCATCGAGGCCGTCATCAGCACGGCGGCCTGACGAGCCGAACCCCGCCCGACCCGGCGGGGTTTTTTGTTGCAACCGATCCTGGCGTTTCAGCCCGCCGCCGGCGCCCGAGCGCCCACCCGCCCGAACTCCACCGGCTGCTTCACGTAGAACAGGTCGATGGGTTCTTTCGCCAGGGCGTCCAGCAGGGTGCCGCCCAGGGCGCCCTGGGCCTGGGCGAAGGCCAGCAGCCAGTGGGCCAGGGGCTGGCCGCCGTGGCGCCGGTCCTGCCGGGTGAAGAAAGTCAGTTGGAAACCGTTCACGATGCGTCTCCTTGCAGGGTCAGGACTGCCGCAACCCGGCGTAGGTGGCGATGCCGAGCAAGGTCATCGCGACGGAACCGCCCACGTGGACCAGGATGGTCGCGGCCACCCAGCCCAGCCGCTGCTGCTGGATCAGGGCGACCAGTTCGGCCGAGAAGGTGGAAAAGGTGGTCAGGCCGCCGCAGAAGCCGGTGATGATCAGCAGCCGCCAATGCGGCGGCAGGGCCGGGTTGCCGGCGAAATAGGCCACGGCCAGGCCGATGATGTAGGCGCCGATGAGGTTGGCGGCCAGGGTGCCAGGCGGCATGGCGGGCAGCAGGGCGTTCAGGCCCAGCCCCAGGACCCAGCGCAGCAGCGCCCCGACGGCGGCGCCGACGGCGATCGCGATTACCGCGAGCAGCATGACGGACTCCTTGCGAAGGCGGGCTAGTGTAGTACGAGGCCGCGGGACCGGCCAGGCCGCGGTAGGCTAAGCTATATCAGGACCTTCTCCAACTCCGATCATGACCCCGCCCGCCAGTGTCCTCCTTCGCCATCCCGCCCCCTGGCCCACCGAGTCCTTCCGCGATCCCGACGCCGCCGTCCAGCGCCTGATCGACATCTACGCGCGCAATACCGCCTTCCTGTGCGACAGCTTCCGCGAGGTGGTCGCCACGCAGGCATCCTCGCCCGGGCGGTTCCGCGCCTGCTATCCGTTCATCCGGATCAGCGTGGACACCTACGACGAGGTGGATTCGCGCCTGTCGTATGGGCACGTGGCCGAGCCCGGCGTCTACCAGACCACCGTCACCAAACCCAGGCTGTTCCGCTCCTACCTGACCGAGCAGCTGCGGCAATTGATGGCGAACCATGGCGTCGCGGTCGAGATCGGCGAATCCGACGTGCCCATCGCCCTGCACTTCGCGTTTCCCGACGGCATCTATGTCGAGGGCGAGGACATCGAGGCGCTCAAGCGGCCCCTGCGAGACCTGTTCGACACGCCCGACCTCGCGGTCACCGACGACGCCATCGTCAACGGCACCCACCGCCATCCGCCGGACGGGCCGCAGCCGCTGGCCCCGTTCACGGCGCCGCGCATCGACTACTCGCTGCATCGCCTGCAGCACTACACCGCCACCGCGCCTTCGCACTTCCAGAATTTCGTGCTGTTCACCAACTATCAGTTCTACGTGGACGAGTTCTGCCTGCGCGCGCGCACGCTGGTGGCACAGGGGCACTACGACGCGCTGGTCGAGCCGGGCAATCGCGTCACCCGCGCGGGCGACCCGCTGCCGGACCCGGCGGCGCCGATGTCGCGGCTGCCGCAGATGCCCGCCTATCACCTGGTGCGCGAGGGGCATTCGGGCATCACCCTGGTCAACATCGGCGTGGGGCCGTCCAACGCCAAGACCATCACCGACCACATCGCCGTGCTGCGTCCGCATGCCTGGCTGATGCTGGGGCATTGCGCCGGGCTGCGGGCCTCGCAGCGGCTGGGCGACTACGTGCTGGCACACGGCTACGTGCGCGACGACCACGTGCTGGACGCGGATCTGCCGACCTGGGTGCCGATTCCCCCGCTGGCCGAGGTGCAGGTGGCGCTGGAGCAGGCGGTGGAAGAGGTGGCCGGGCTGTCGGGCTGGGAGCTCAAGCGCATCATGCGCACCGGCACGGTGGCGACCATAGACAATCGCAACTGGGAACTGCGCGAGCACCTGGAGCCGGTGCAGCGTTTCTCGCAGTCGCGCGCCATCGCGCTGGACATGGAGTCGGCCACCATCGCGGCCAATGGCTTTCGCTTCCGCGTGCCCTACGGCACCTTGCTGTGCGTGTCGGACAAGCCCCTGCACGGCGAGCTGAAGCTGCCGGGGATGGCCAGCGCGTTCTACCGCCGGCAGGTGGGCCAGCACCTGGACATCGGGCTGCGGGCGCTGGAGATCCTGAGCAAGATGCCGCCCGAGCGGCTGCATTCGCGCAAGTTGCGCAGCTTCCTGGAGACCGCGTTCCAGTAGCGGGGTGTGCCGCCCGCACGGTAGGATGCGATCCATGATCGGTACGTGCAAGGGGGGCGCGTGACGACCGGGGAACGGCAGGACAAGCGGTGGTGGCTGAGGTGGCTGCTGGTGGCGGCCGCCGCCGCCTTGCCGCTCGCGGTGGCGGTGCCCTTCGTCTACATGCAGGCCGGCCTGCTGGCGCGCCACGACGCGCGTGGCGCGGCCGAAGTGGTGATGCGCCAGGCCGATGCCATTTTCGCCGAGGCCGACAGGCTGGCGGCGGAGATGGCGCCGCAGGCCGGCAAGTCCTGCGCCGAGGCCGACTCCACCCTGCACGATGCGGCCTTCCAGCCCTACTTCCGCGCCATCGTCCTGGTGCGGCACCGCGTGCTCTATTGTTCCTCGATCACGGACGCCTTCACGCTGCCGCTGGCGCAACTGCTGCCGGACAGCGCAGTGCCGCCGGGGCGGTCCTTTCATTTCGTTCCCGGCACGCCCATGGTCCCGGACCGGCCCGCGGTAATGGCGGTCCGGCTGGACGCGGCCGGGGACGGCGTCATCGTCACGGTGGACGGCCGCTATCTGCGGGACCTCCTGGACGCGGTGGGCGGCAGCGGCCGCTACCGGATCGGCATCGAGTCGCTGGATGGCCGGCAAGGCCTGGCGGGCCGGCGCGCGGGCGTCCCGCCGCCCGGCGCATCGTCCGTGCAGGAGGTGGTGTCGACGATCTATCCGTTCCGGGTGCGGTCCCTGGCGGATGCCGCGCTGCTGGCCGAATACCGGAAGCGGCTGGCGGGCAGCTACGCGCCTTTCGTCGTGCTGCTTGCCCTGCTGCTGGGCTATCTGTGCCACCACTTCCTGAAGTACCGGTTCTCGCTGGTGGCCGCCATCAGGCGCGGCATGCGGCGGGGCGAGTTCGAGGTCCACTACCAGCCGGTCATCGACCTGCGCGATGGGTCCTGCGCGGGTGCCGAGGCGCTGATGCGCTGGTTCCGCCCGGGCCTGGGCGCGGTGCGGCCGGACCTGTTCTTCGCCGTGGCCGAGTCCAGCGGCCTGGCGATTCCGCTGACGCGGCACCTGTTCAAGCTGGTGGGGCGCGACCTGCGCCGCTGTCCGATGGGGCCGCTATTCCGCGTGGGCCTGAACATCACCGCCAGCCATCTGGTGGAGCTGAGCATCGTCGACGACGTTGCCCGCCTGCGCAAGGTGGTCGGGTCGGGGGCGGCGGATTTCGTGCTGGAGATCACCGAGCGCGAGCCCTTGCCTCCCATCGAGCAGGTCTACCGGAACATGGGCGTGCTCAGCGCCAGCGGCGTGAAGCTGGCCATCGACGATTTCGGCACGGGCCACAGCTCGCTGGCCTACCTGGAGCGGTTCCCGGTCGATTACCTGAAGATCGACCGCGGCTTCGTGGCGGCCATCGGCACGGACGCGGTCAATGCCTCGGTGCTGGAGATGATCATCGGGCTGGCCGCGCGGCTGGGGGTGGAGCTGACGGCCGAGGGCGTGGAGACGCACGGGCAGCGCGACTATCTTGCCGCCCAGGGCGTGCACTACGCGCAAGGCTTCCTGTATGCGCGGCCCATGCCCATCGAGGCCCTGCGCGCCTGGGTGGATGAGCTCCGCGGCGGGCCGATGCCGGCGGAGCCCTGAAGGCGGTCAGGCCTGCAGCTTGTCCGCCGCCATGTCCCACACCTGCTGGCCCAGGGGGGTGCGCTGTTCCTCCAGAATGTGCGCCATCAGGCCCGCCGTGCGGCCGATCAACGTCAGCGCCTTGCCCTGCTCCGGCGTCAGCCCCATGTCCAGCGTGATCGCGCCCTTGGCGCCCGTGGCGTTGAGCGGAATCTTGCGGCCAGTGGCCCGGCTGGCGGCGGCCGCCAGTTCCACCGCGAAGCGGCAGTAGGCGCCGTAGTAGCCGCAGTCGCGCGCGATCTCGAACATCTTCTCGCAGCGCGGGTCGCCGTCCACATGGACGGGGTGGCCCACGCCGGGTATCTTGCGCTTGGCCGCGCGCGTCTCGCGCACGCAGCGCTCGGCGGCTTCGCGCAATTGTTCGTCGGTCCAGCTTTCCTGCCGGGGCAGCGCATCGCGCAGGAAGCGCGCGCTGTATTCGATCACGCCCAGGAAACGGCTGCCGGCGCCCAGCAGGCCGGCGGCCAGCGCGCCCTGCATGGCCTCGGGCGCGCCATGCAGCGTCAGGCGCGCCGACAGGGCGCTGGGGGTCAGGCCATGATCGGTGGCGCTGACCAGGAACAGGTTGAGCATGCGCTTGAGCCTGTCGTCGGGAAACCTGCCGAGCAGCTCCAGCGACATCACGTCGATGAAGTCGCGTTTGTCGAACAGGTCGTGCACGAGGTCATGGCCTCGCACGGTGATGCGGTGGGCGTCGCCGCCGCCGATTTCGCTGCGTATCATCCGGGATTCCATCATCAGTGAATGACGCCGTCCAATGCGACGGCGCCCTGGCCCTGTTCGAGCACGAGCAGGGGGTTGATCTCCAGCGCTTCCACGCCGTCGCCCAGCGACAGGAAGAGCGCCGCGGTTCTTTCTATCGCGTCGACCAGGGCATTCCGGTCGTAGGCGGGCCGGCCGCGGTGGGCCGGCAGCAGCCGCGCCACCCGGGTCTGGTCCACCATGGCTTCGATGGCCGGGCGGTCGGCGGGCAGGCGGCACCGTGCCACGTCGGCCACGATTTCCACCGCCACGCCGCCCGCGCCGAAGGACAGCATGGGGCCGAACACCGCGTCGCGATGCACGCCGACCAGGGTTTCGATGCCACCGCGCACCATCTCCGCGACGATGACGCCGCGTATCGCGGACGCGGCCACGCCGTGCCGTGCCGCCGCGTCCATGATGGAGGCGAAGGCGCGTTCGGCGGCGGCCTCGTCCCGCACGCCCAGCACGACGCCGCCGACATCGCTTTTGTGCTGCACACCGTCGGCGACCAGCTTGAGCGCCACCGGAAAGCCTATCCGGGTAGCCGCCTGCGCCGCCTCGCGCGCGGTGGCCGCCGTGGCCTCCCGGGGAACGCGAATGCCGTGCCGGGCGAAAAGGGCCTTGGCCTGCGCCTCGTTCCACGGTCCGGCCGCCGCCGGCGTGGCGGGAGCGGCCAGCGGCAGGCCGGCCAGCCGCTCCCGTGGCGCGCGCACGTAGGCGTCGCATCGGGCCATGGCCCGCGTGGCGTTGCGCAGGCTGTAGAGCGGCGCGAAACCTTGTTCGATGAGCAGGTCGTGGGCCGGGCCGCGCCGGCTGCTCATCCAGACCGGGACGAACGGGATGGGCGCTTCGCGGGCGATGTCCATCAGGTTGCGCACCGAGGTTTCGGTGGTGGCGGCGTAGTTGGACGTGATCGGATAGATGACCGCGTCGATGCCGGGATCGGCGAACAACGGCACCAGGCAGCGGCGGGCCAGCGCGGTATCGGTCAGGGCCTTGGTGGTCAGGTCGACGGGATTGGCCAGCGCGGCATAGGACGGAGCATGGCGCGCCATCTCCTGGATCGTGGCGGCAGACAGTTCCGCCATCTCCAGGCCCGCGGCGCTGATCATGTCGGCCGCCAGCACGCCCGCGCCGCCCGACGACGAGTACACGCAGATGCGCCGGAACGGGCGCCCGCCCGCTCGTGCCAGCAGGCTGGCGACGTCCAGCATCTCATCCAGGTCGTCGACGCGGATGACGCCGTACTGGGCGAACACGGCCTCGTTGACCGCGTCCTCGCCCGCCAGTGACGCCGTGTGCGATTGCGCGGCCTGGGCGCCGAAGCTCGACCGGCCGACCTTGAGCACCGCGACCGGCTTGCCCGCCCGGTGGGCGGCCTGGATGGCGGCCAGGAAGCGGACGCCGTCCTTGATGCCCTCCATGACCACGCAGATCGCCCGCACGTCGTCCTGCCGCGCCAGCCACGCGATGAAGTCGGCGCTGTCCAGGTCCACTTCGTTGCCGGTGGAGAACCAGCGGCCGAAGCGCACGCCGCGGTCGCTGCCCTGCATCAGCGATCGTCCCAGCCCGCCGCCCTGCGTGACCAGCGCCAGCGGGCCGCCGTGGCCGTCGTTGCGGAACTCGGTCGAGAACGTCAGGCCCAGGCGCGGTGCCAGCGAGGTCAGACCCGCGCAGTTGGGGCCGTAGATGCGCATGCCCGTGTCGCGCGCCAGGTCGCGCATGGCCCGTTCGGCCGCCTTGCCGTCGTCGCCGACCTCGCCGAAGCCGCCGGTAAAGACCACGGCCGTGCCCACGCCGCGCGCGGCGCAGCGGCGCAGCGCGTCCAGGACGGCCTCGGCGGGCACCAGCAGCAGCGCCACGTCGATGGGGCCGGCGGGGACGCTGTCGATGTCGGGATGGAGCACATGTCCCTTGAGCTCGCCGCCGCGGGGGTTGACCAGATGGACGTCGCCCTGGAAGTCGGAGTGCTCCAGCACATTCTCCACCGTCGTGTGGCCCAGGGAACCGGGCGTGGACGAGGCGCCGACGATCATGATCGAGCGCGGCTTCATGAGCCGGTCGAGGTCGGCGAAGGAAATGCCGGCCGTCGTCGTTGCGGATGCCGTCATGCCTGCGCCTCGCGAAGTTTCATCAGGGTGATCCAGGCGCTTTCCATGACGACCTCCCCATGCTGGTTCAGCACGGTGCGCTCGAGCGTGACCTTGCCCGTGCCGGGACGCCTGCCGGACAACCGCTTCTCGCCCACCGACAGGGCGACCTGGATCGTGTCGCCGATGAACACCGGCTTGCGCCAGCGGCACGACAGTTCGGTCAGCGCCAGCCGCGATGGGTCCATCAGCCGGTAGACCGGCATGCGTGTCGTCAGGCCCGAGGCAATCGCCAGCGTCAGCAGGCCGTGCGCGGCACGTTGGCCGAAGGGGTGCTGCGCCGCGTGGACGGCGTCGGTGTGCAGCGCGTTGTAGTCGCCGGACAGGCCGGCGAAATTGACCACGTCCGCCTCGGTGACCGTGCGGCGCGGGCTGAGCCATTGCGCGCCGGGTTCGAGGTCGTCGTAGTAGAGCGCCTCTTGCAGGTAGCGTTCGATGTCCATGCCGGCCTCAGGAACGGCCGCCGGTGACGTGCACCGTCTCGCCGGTGATGAAGCCCGCCAGCGTCGAGGCCAGGAAGGCGACGGTGGCCGCCACGTCCTCCGGGTCGCCCAGGCGCGCGACCGGCGTGTTCTGCCTGGCCCGTTCGGTCAGCGTCTCGTAGTCGGCGCGCTGGCGCATCCGGGGCGTGGAGATCACGCCGGGGGCCACGGCGTTGGCCGTGATCCCGAACTTGCCCGACTCCAGGGCCAGAGAACGGGTGAAGCCGATCAGGCCGGCCTTGGCCGCCGAGTAATTGGTCTGGCCCGGGTTGCCGCGATGCGCGCGGGAGGCGATGTTGACGATGCGCCCGAACCTGTTCTGCATCATGCCGGGCAGCACGGCGCGCGAACAGTGGAAGGCGCCTTGCAGCGTGACGTCCAGCACGGCCTGCCAGTCTTCTTCCTTCATCCGGGTCAGGTAGGCATCGCGGGCGAAGCCGGCGTTGTTGACCAGGATGTCCACGCCGCCGAAGCGTTCCTGCGCCCGGGCCACGGCCGCGCCGACCTCGTCGCGCGAGGTGACATCGGCACGGCACCCCAGCACATGGGCGCCTTCGCCCTCCAGGATGCCCACGGCACGGGCAATGGCTTCTTCGTTGGCGTCGCAGATGACGATCCGGGCCTGTTCCCGGGCGAGGCGCTGAGCCACCGCCAGCCCCAGCGTGCCGGCGCCGCCGGTGATGAATGCGGTGCGGTCCTTGATTCCTAGATCCATGATTCCTGTCGCAAGTGTTGTAAAGAGTCGGGGTCGGGCAGGTTCAGTCGATACGGATCCTGGCCCGTTCGATCAATTCCTTGGCGGCCTTGCGTTCCTTGTCCAGGAACACGGCGAACTCGTCGGGAGTGCTGCCGACCAGCGGCGTATTGATGGAGGCGAAGCGTTCGCGCACGACCGGGTCCTTGAGCGTGTCGCGCAAGGCGGAGGCCAGCTTGTCGATGACGGGGCGCGGCGTTCCGGCCGGAACGACCACCGCCTGCCAGGTGGTGACGGAGAAGCCCGGCACGCCGGCCTCGGCCACGGTGGGCACGTCCGGCAGGTCTTCCACGCGCTTGGGACCGGTCAGGGCAAGCGCGCGCAGCGTGCCGCTCTTGATGTGCGGATTGGTGGTCGAGCGACTGTCGGCCATGAAATCCAGCCGGCCGGCCAACAGGTCCTGGATGGCGGGGCCGCTGCCCTTGTAAGGTACGTGAGTCATGGATCCGCCCAGCGCGAGGGCGAGCGAGGCGCCGGCGATGTGCATGGAGCTGCCGTTGCCCGCGGACCCGTAGGCCAGCGGCGTTCCTTTCCTGGCCGCGGCGATCAGGTCGCCCATGGTCTTGTAGGGCGAGTCCTTGGGAACCACCACCACCAGCGGCGAATCGGTCAGCTGAGTTACCGGCGCGAAGGCCTTGGCCGGATCGAGCTTGTTGCCGGCGTACAGGTACTGGTTGACCGCCAGCGGGCCGACGTTGGCCCACAGCACGGTGTAGCCGTCGGGCGCGGCGGCGGCCACCGTGTCGTTGGCGATATTGCCGTTCGCGCCGGGCTTGTATTCCGGCACCACGGGCTGGCCGAGCCGCTTGGACAGTTCGTCCTGCACCATGCGGAACGCGATGTCCGAGGCGCCGCCGGGGGCGAAGCCGATCACGACCCGCACGGGCTTGGCGGGATAGTCGGCCATGGCGGGCGCGGCGGCGGCCAGTGCGGCGCCGAGCAGCAGGGTCCGGTGGAAAGTGGTCATGCCTGTCTCCTTGTACTGGGGTGAAAGGGTGGGGCGCCGCGGGCAGCCCTCATAGCGAGGTGTCGTATTTCACGTTCTTGAGCTGGGTGTTCTCCAGGATGGCCTCCAGCCCCCGCTCCTTGCCGATGCCCGAGTGCTTGTAGCCGCCGAAGGGCGCGTCCACCGACGTCCTCACGCCGGTATTGACGGCCACGCTGCCGGATTCCAGGCGCCGGGCCATGCGCAGGGCGCGCCCACCGTCGCGGGTGAACACGACCGCGGCCAGTCCATAGCGCGTGTCGTTGGCGATGCGCAGCGCCTGCGCCTCGTCCTTGAAGCCGATCAGCGACTGGACGGGACCGAAGATCTCTTCCTGCGACGTTCTCATGCCGTTGTCGGCCGTGGTCAGCAGCGTGGGCGGGACGTAGAAGCCGCGCGCCGTCTCCGGGCGGCTGGCCGGATCCGGGTAGGACCGTGGCGTGGCGCCTTCCTGCCGGGCGATGTCGAGGTAGGCACGCACGCGTTCGGCCTGGGCGCGGCTGACCAGCGGCCCCATCTGGGTCTGCGGGTCGGACGGATCGCCCATCCGGATCGCGGCCAGGCGGGTTTCCAGTCTTGCCTGAAAGGCTTCGCGGATGCCGTCCTGCACCAGCAGCCGCGTGCAGGCGATGCAGACCTGGCCCGAATTCTTGACGATGTCGCCCACCGCCACGTCCACCGCCGCATCCAGCGCGGCGTCGTCGAACACGATCAGCGGCGACTTGCCGCCCAGCTCCAGCGTGACGCGCTTGACGTCGGCGGCGGCCGCGGCCTGGATCGCGGCGCCGGTGGCGGTGCCTCCGGTGAACGAGACGCGCGCGACGCCCGGATGCCGCACCAGCGCTTCGCCCACGCTGGCGCCGGAGCCGTTGACGACGTTCACCACGCCATCCGGAAAGCCTGCCTCGGCGAACAGCGCCGCCAGCGCCAGGGTGGAGAGCGGCGTGATCTCCGAGGGCTTGATCACCACCGTGTTGCCCGCCGCCAGCGCCGGCGCCAGCTTGTGCAGCGTCAGCGTCATGGGGTAGTTCCATGGCATGACCAGCGCGCACACGCCCAGCGGCTCGCGCAGCGTGAAATTCAACACGCTGGCGTGGTTGAGCATGGGAATGGTGTCGCCTCGTACCGCCGGGATGATGCCGGCGAAATAGTCCAGCGAGGCCGGCATGGCGGACAGCGATTCGCGCGAATGGGTGATGGGCTTGCCGACGTTGCGAGTCTCGATCCAGGCGAGCTTCTCCACTTCGCGCTCGAACAGCGCCGCGAGCCGGCGCAGCAGCCGGGCCCGTTCGCGCGGCGTCGTATCGCGCCAGTGTTCGTCGTAGGCGCGGCGTGCCGCGCGGACCGCCGTGTCCACGTCGCGCGCGGTGGCGGCGTGGACCTGTGCCAGGACGTCGCCCGTGGCGGGATCGTAGGTGGGGAACAGGGCGCCTTCGCCGCCGGCCTGCCAGCGGCCGTCGATCAGCATGCGATAGGGTTGGTCGTCGATGGGGTTCATGTCGCTACGGGGCGGGAAGGATGACGGTGGATGGGGCGGCTTGGCTGCGCGCGGCGATGTCCAGGTAGAGGCCGGCGATGTCGTCGCGGTCGAGGGCGCGCGGGTTGAGCCGGGTCGATGGGCTGAGCAGGGCCTGGTCGGCCAGCGCCAGGGCGTCGTCGCGTGTCAGCGCCAGCGGCGGCAGGCGGTCGGGCAGCCCGCCCAGGGCGCGCATGCGGCGTATCGCGTCCAGCAGGCGGCCGGCGGCCTGCGCGTCGTCTTCATCGGGGCCGGCCAGGCCGCAACGGCGCGCCGCACGGGCGTAGCTGGCGGCGGCTTTCCGGGCGGTGTGGTCCGCGATGGGATCGAAGATGGCGGCCAGGACTTCGGCATGGGCCATGTCCACCCGGCCTTCGAGCGGCGTGCACAATCCATGCACGGCATCCACGCGCTTCATTCCTATCGCGACGCCGGCCAGGTAGCTGGCCATCAGCATGGCGGCACGCGCGTCGGCATCGTCGGGCGTGGCCAGGACGCGCGGATAGGCATGAAGCGCCCGGACCAGGGATTCGGCGGCCAGGGCCGCGCCCACCGGAGCGTCGCAGTCGTTGACCAGGGCCCCCATGGCATGCAGCAGCGCGTCGAAGCCGCCGGCGGCCGTGGCCGCGCGCGGCAGCCCCAGCGTCAGTTCCGGGGCCAGGACCACGGCTCCCGGACGGCTGCGCGCGCTGCGGAACATCAGTTTGCGGCCGCGCTCGTCCTTGACGAGCGCGGCGGTGCTGCTTTCGCTGCCGGTGCCGGCGGTGGTGGGCACGGCCAGGAAGAGCGGGTCGTCGGCCTGCGGGGCGCCAGCCATCCAGGCATTGCCGGGGGCCAGCAGGTCGGCGGGGTCGGCCTGGCCGCCGAACACGGTGGCGTAGGCCACCTTGGCGGTGTCGATCGCGCTGCCGCCGCCGATCGCTACCAGCGCGTCGCACCGGTCCGCGCGGATCGCGGCCGCCGCGGCGCGGACCTCGTCCAGCGACGGATTGGGGCGCACGCCGTCGTACACGGCGGCGATGCGGCAGCCGGCCCGGTCCGCCGCGCGTTGCAGCGCCGGTGATGCCAGCGGCCAGACCCGCGGGTCGGCGATGACCGCCACGCGCCGCGCGCGGCGCAGGACCTGGGCCGCGAAGGGCCACGCCGCCTGGCCATGGCCGCAATGCCCGGGCCACAGGACGACTCGCTCCAGATCGGCAAGCACGGCGGCATCGCCAATGGCGGGCGCACTTGCGTTTGACATGCGTCTCCTTTATAATTTGCACAGCGAATTAGTAATTCGCTAAACGGATTCAGATTAACGTCCAAGCTTTCCGTCCGTCAATCCCTGGAGGCTGCATGGCCGACGCTCCCGCTCGCTCCGAACCCGAAGACCGCCAGTTCGTCGTGGCGCTGGCACGCGGGCTGGAGATCCTGCGCTGCTTCGACGCGGAACACCGCCAGCTCGGCACGACCGAGATCGCCGCCCGCACCGGGTTGCCCCAACCCACGGTGTGGCGGCTCGCCCATACCTTGCAGAAACTCGGCTACCTGGTCATGGAGTCCGGCGCGGACAAGCTGCGCCTGGGGCCCGCGGCCGTGGCGCTGGGGGGCGCCGCGCTGGCAGGCCAGGAGTCGCTGGACATCGCGCGGCCGCGCATGCAGGAATTGGCCGATCGCTACCAGGCGGCCGTCGCGCTGGGGCGGCGGGACGGCGACAGCATCGTGTACCTGGCGCGCTGCCAGGGCGACTCGCCGCTGCTGATGAACCTGCGGGTGGGGTCGCGCATCCCCCTGTACCGCAGCGCGATCGGCTGGGCCTACCTGGCCTCGGGAGCCGGCGGCGAACGAGACCTGGCGCTGGCCGAGGCGGGCGCGCCCGGGCCCGAGGCCCTGCAGGCGTTCCAGGACGCCGTGGACCTGTACGACGAGCGCGGTTTCGTCATCCATTGCCGGCCGCAGCATCACGTCAACACCGTCGCCACCGCCATCGTGGTACAGGGCAACGACCGCTATGCCATCAGTTGCGGCGGCCCGGCGTCGGCCCTGCCGGTGGAAGCCATCCTGGACGAAATCGGGCCCGCGCTGGTCAAGCTCGCGGCCGAACTGCAACCCATCTTCCTGCTCGGCAGGCGCTACGCATGAACTCCGCATCCGCTGCCCAGGCTCCGGCCATCGATACGCCCATCACTCGCCTCTTCGGCATCCGCTATCCCGTGCTGCTGGGCGGGATGATGTGGCTGTCGGACGCCTCGCTGGTGGCCGCGGCCGTCAATGCGGGAGCCATGGGCTTCATCACGTCCCGCTCCTCGGCCGACGTCGGCGCCTTCCGGGAACAACTCCAGAAATGCCGCGCGCTGACGGCGGGCAAGGCCTATGGCGTGAATCTCACGCTGTCGCGGCGCCAGGGCGCCAACGACATCGTGTCCGACATGCTGCGCGTCGCCCTGGACGAAGGCGTGCGCCATTTCGAGACCGCCGGCCTGCCGCCTTCCCCGCTGCTGCCCGCGCTGCGCGAGGCGGGCGCCGTGGTCGTGCACAAATGCGCCCACATCCGCCACGCCGTCGCGGCCGAACGCATGGGGGTCGACGCGGTCACCCTGGTTGGCATGGAAGAAGGCGGGCATCCCGGCTCCAACCCGTTGCCGACCTTCGTCAACGGCGCCTTCGCGCTGGACCGCCTGTCGATCCCGCTCGCGCTGGGAGGAGGCATCGGCCACGGCAGGCAGATCGCCGCCGCGCTGGCCATGGGGGCGGCGGGCGTGGTCATGGGCAGCCGCTTCACCACGGCGGCAGAGACACCGGCGCATCCGGCCTACAAGCAGCGCGTGGTCGAGGCGGACGAACACTGCTCGCGCACCGTGCTGTCCACGTTGGGCGATACCTGGCGCGTCCTGGACAACGAAAACGCGCGCCGCGTGGCGCGGTTGGAAAACGAAGGGGCCCGCAGCTACGAAGCCTTCGGCGAATGGATACGCGGCCATCGCGCACGTGACTACGCCTATGCCCAGGGCCTGCACGAGGAAGGCATGCTGTCGCTGGGGCCGGCCGCCGGCTTCTCGCGGGCGGTCGAGCCCTTCGCGCAGACGCTGCAGGCGCTCATGCTGCAGTGCCGGGAAGCCCTGCTGGGCGCCGGCAGGCTGGCGGGCGGGGGCGAAGCGCCGTGAGCTAACATCCTGGGACGTCCCGCCCACTCACGCCGCCCCTCCCATGCTGCAGCTCGAACGCGTATTTCCCGCATTGTCCGAACCCACGATGCGGCGCTACCTGATGGGGCAGGGGGTGTCGGTGCTGGGCAGCTGGACCCAGAACGTGACGCTCAACCTGGTCGTCTACCATCTGTCGGGCTCGGCCGCCGTGCTCGCCCTGCTCAATTTCCTGCTGTACGGACCGCAGCTGGTGATCGCGCCGCTGGCGGGGGCGCGGGTCAACGCGGGCAACGCGCGCCGGTCTACGCTGAGCGTGCTCTATTCCTCGATGACCGTCGCCTGCGTCCTCGCGGTGCTGTCGATGCTGCACTGGCTGACCTTGCCCATCATCCTGGCCCTGGCACTGTGCGCCGGCGTGCTGAACGCGATCGAGACCCCATCGCGCCAGGTCCTGCTGCTGACCGGCCTGGAGGATCCGGCGCTGCTGCCCAACGCCATCGCCATGAACACCATGGTCTACAACGTGGGGCGCATGGTCGGGCCGAGCATGGCCGCCATCATCTATCCCACGTTCGGCCAGGCGGCGGCCTTCCTGACCTATGCCGCCGCGCTGGTGTTCATGGCCTGGTGCGTGCGATCGATGCCGCGCCGCGCGACGGCGGCGGCATCGCCCTCGCACGACCGGGGAGGGCTGCGCAATGCACTGGTCTACGTGCTGGACGACCGCTTCACCGCCAAGTACCTGTCCATCCTGGCCTGCATGGGCCTGCTGGCAGGCAGCTACCAGACGCTCGTGCCGCTGCTGGCGGACCGGGTCTTCCACGACGCCGCCCGCTACACCGGCGTGTTCTTCGCCTGCGCGGGCATGGGGGCGCTGGCCGCCGCGGTCGTCCTGTCCTCGTCCATCGCGTCGCGCACCGCCAGTCTGCTGCGGTTCGCCCCCTGGATCGCGTGCGCGGCGCTGGCCCTGTTGTCCACGAGCTGGAGCAGCGTCGTCAGTGGAGCCGCCTTCGTGCTGCTGGGCTTCTGCCTGAGCTTCTCGGCCACCTCCACCAACGCGACCATCCAGCGGCGCTGCCCGGAGTCCGTCCGCGGCGCCCTGGTCGGCCTCTACGGCATGGCCTACAACGGCACCATGCCTTTCGGCTATCTGCTCGTGGGGTCGTTCTCGGAGGCCTTCACGGTGACCGGGGCGTTCGGCACCATGGCCGTGGTACTGGCTGCGTGCATCGGTTTCTTGACGCTGCTGTACTGGCGCAAGACCTGAAGGGAAAGCGCCGATCAGAGGGAGGATTCGCACGCTGGAGCATCGACTCCCGCCCGCCATGGCCGGTAGAATGGACTGCGCTTCGAGCAAGGTTCGTTTTTCTCCATGCGCGTGCTCCATATTTGCAGAGTCTATTTTCCCGATGGATGCGGCGTTGCCGAGCGTTCCGTCCACGGCATCGCTTCCAAGGGCGGCGCCCACGGGATCGACAGCCGCGTGTTGACCGTGTCGGCGCGTGGGGGCTGCGACGAGGCCGATCTGTCCGGATATCGCATCAAGCGCTATCCCGCATGGCGCAGTGGCGTTTCTCCCTCTTTCATCGCCAGGTTCCGCGGCGAGGCTGCGTGGGCCGACCTGCTGCACTTCCACTTTCCATGGCCATGCGCCCAATGGGCCTACCTGCTGGGCCGCGTGGCGGTGCCGGCCCTGGCGACGGTCCATGCCGATGCGGCGGGCGGCGGATTCCTGGCCCGGTCCGCGCGAGACGGTTTCCTGCACCGCATGCGGCGCATCATCGTGACTTCGCCGAATTACCTGGCGGGCAGTGCGGTCCTGCGCGGGCTGCAGCAGCGGACGGAAGTGGTGCCCACGGGCGTCGAGGATGTTCCTGCGCGCGATCCCGAGGCCGTGTGGCGCTGGCGGCAACGCATCGGCCAGCGCTTCTTCGTGTTCCTGGGGGGCTTGCGCGACTACAAGGGCCTGCATCACCTGCTGGACGCCATGGAAGGGCGCGATTACCCCCTGGCCGTCGCCGGAGACGGGCCCGAGCGGTCCTCGCTCGACGCCCATGCCCGGGCGGCAGGGCTGCGCAACATACGTTTCCTGGGACCGCTGGACGACGAGGACAAGCACGATCTGCTGGCCGCGGCATACGGCTTCGTCCTGCCGTCCTGTCGCCGCGACGAAGCCTACGGGCTGGCGCTGGTCGAGGCATCTGTCCATGGGTTGCCCATGATCTCCTGCGAAGTCGGAACGGGCACGAGCTACATCAACCTGAACGAGGAAACCGGCCTGGTCGTCCCTCCTGGCGATGCCCGTGCACTGGGAGCCGCGCTGGATCGATTCTGGCTGGAGCCCGGGCAGGTCCGGGCCTGGGGCGGCGCCGCCCGCCGGCGCTACGTGGAGCGGTTCACCGACGAGGCGATGGTTGCGCGACATGCCGCATGCTACGGCGAGATACTGGGGCAAGCCGCCTGACGCAGCGGGCGTCCGGGCGGCGGGCACGCGCATTGCTGATCGATGCAGTGATTCCAAGGAGACCACCATGCCCATCGACTCCAGGCGCGGCCAGCCCCCATCGTCCGCGCATCGCCCCGGCGGCCCCTCCGCCCCCGCCAACCTGCCCGAAGCCGCGGTGGACGAGACCGGCAATGAAGATCCGGGTGCCGAATTGACCGAACTGCCGGATCACGAACAGCAGGAACAGGCCGGCACCCCGCCGCGCGAGCGGGATGGGCAAGCCGGGCGCGAACGCACCATCGGCAATCATCCCGTGGATCCGAACAGCATGCCCTCGCGCATCGGACTGCCGGTGGGCGTCGATCGGGAGACCGCCGCCGACCCGGGAAACCAGACGCCAGACGCCCCGGAGACGGACAACCGGAGCTGAGCAACGCCGTGTCAGTCCGGGGACGGATCGTCGGGCAGCCATAAGGTGAAGGTGGTGCCCGATTCGGACGAGGCGACGGTCAGCGTGCCCCGGTGTGCCACCGCGATCTGCCGGGCGATGTACAGGCCGAGCCCCAGCCCCGTACGGCGTCGCTCGGTGCCGGGACGCTGTCCTCGCATCAGCGGGTCGAAGATCTGGTGCCGCATGTGAGGCGGGATCGGCGCTCCCTCGTTATGGACTTCGGCGATCACGCAGCCCTCGTCGCGGCGCACCCGCAGCGCGACCGGGCGGCCGGCGTAGCCATGCTGGACCGCGTTGCCCAGCAGGTTGGCCAGCAGCTGGGCGAGGCGATTGGCGTCCCAGCGGCCGGCAAGCCGTCCGTGGCATTCCAGCAGAAAAGTCTGCTCGGGATGGATGGCCCGGATCTCGTCCAGGGCGCGCGTGCAGATGTCTTCCAGGTTGGCGTTCGAGAGCGCCAGCGGCAGCGGACTGCCCAGGCGGGTACGGGTAAAGTCCAGCAGGTCGTCGATCATGCGCTGCATGCGCGAGCCGCTGTGTCCGATGCGCGTGGCGGCTTCCCGGCACCGGCCGGGCAGTTCGTCGGCGAGCATGAGCGCCTGCGCGGACATGGCGATGGCGCCCAGCGGCGTCCGCAAGTCGTGGGCGAGAATGCCGACGAACAGATCGCGCGCCCGCTCGAGGCCCGCTGAATAGCGGGAGATCGATTCCTTCAGCGCCTGGTCCAGCGCCTGGTTGAAGCGAACCAGGTCGTCGTGGGCTTGGGCGTCCATTTCACCGTTTTCGCGCGCCCATCGTTCCAGGATGTTGGCACGCAACGCGCAGAACTCCGACACCATCTCGGTCAGGGTAAAGCCGGCCCGCAGCCGGTTGCGGGCATGGACGTGCGCCAGGCGGGTGGCGCCGGACGGCCGGTGTCCGGCGGAGGGCTCGTGGGGCTGGGCCCGCAGGTCCGCGGCAAGCTGCCGCAGCAGCGACCGGGCCGAGGTCTGCAAGGCGTGCTCGGATACGGCCGTTCGCCGCAGGTCCAGTTGCCGGGCGAACGCGCGCCAGTCGCTTAGAAGCAGGTCCAGGTTCGCGTCGATGAAGTCGGCCAGTCTCATAGCCCCTCCCGGCATATATGGCCACGCGTGGGATGGCACTGCACGGCAGGGCGCCGGCATGCCTGCCGGCGGATTGTAAATCCTAGGGCGGGCTGGCGGCTGCATGAGCAAGGCTGGTTACAACGTCGGCGGCGGGAATGGCGCCGTGCTGGAAGAAATGCTCCCGGAAATAGGCCAGGGTGCGGCGCAGTCCTTCTTCCAGGGGCGTAGCCGGCTCCCATCCCAGCATGCGGCGGGCGAGATCGATGTCGGGGCAGCGCCTGACCGGATCGTCCTGGGGCAGCGGCCGCAGTTCGATGTCCGAAGCCGAGCCGGCCAGGCCGCGGATCGTGCGCGCGATATCGAGCACCGTGGTTTCGTGGGTGTTGCCCAGATTGACCGGCCCGTGGAAATCATCGGGGCTGTTCATCAGGCGCACCAGGCCGTCGATCAGGTCGTCCACGTAGCAGAATGACCGTGTCTGCCCGCCGTCGCCATAGACGGTCATGGGCTCGCCTGCAAGCGCCTGCATGATGAGATTGGATACCACGCGTCCATCGTCGGGCCGCATGCGGGGACCGTAGGTATTGAAGATGCGGGCGATCTTGACCTGCAGTCCATACTGGCGCTGGTAATCGGCGAACAGTGTCTCCGCGCATCGCTTGCCTTCGTCGTAGCAGGCGCGTATCCCGTTGGGGTTGACGTGGCCCCAATAGTCCTCGCGCTGGGGATGGCGGTCGGGGTCGCCGTACACCTCGCTGGTCGACGCCTGCAGGATACGGGCGTTCAGCCTCCGGGCCAGGCCCAGCATGTTGATGGAGCCGTGCACGCAAGTCTTGGTGGTCTGCACGGGGTCGTGCTGGTAGTGCACCGGCGAGGCCGGGCAGGCGAGGTTGTAGATCTCGTCGGCCTCGATGTAGAGCGGGAAGGTGATGTCGTGGCGCAGCAGCTCGAACGAGGGGTGGCCGATCAGGTGCGCGATGTTGGCCTTGGTGCCGGTATAGAAATTGTCGACGCACAGGACTTCGTGCCCGGCCTCGATCAGGCGGGTGCACAGGTGCGATCCCAGGAAGCCGGCGCCTCCGGTGACGACGACGCGGCGTGGCAGGCGCGGGTTCATGATGACATCTCCTCGGGTTGGTCGACGTGCTCGGCGGCCGTGTGGGTCGCTTGTGCGAAGACGTCCATCCAGTCGCGCACGAAGCGGTCGATGCCGAAGCGCTGCAAGGCGCGCAGGCGCGCCTCCTGGCCCCAGGCGCGCGCCAGTTCGGGATCGGCCAGCAGCTCGTGCATGACATCGGCCAGGCAGTCCAGGCGCGTGTCCACGTAGCCGTTGACGCCGTTCTCGATCACCGTGCTCATCTCCGTGGTGGCCAGGCCGACGACGGGAACGCCGGCCATCATGGCTTCCACCACCGCCAGGCCCAGGCTGGTATAGCGTATGGGATTGAAGAAGAACCGATAGCGGGCCATGAGCGCCGGCAGCTCCAGGTTGGGCACTTCGCCCAGGCCGCCCAGCGACTGCGCATCCATGCCGGCCAGGTCCAGCGGAACGCGCGCACGCAGGGCATCGAAGACATCGGCCCCCAGGCGACGGCCGCGCCGTTTCAGGTGGTTCACGACGACGATCCCGCGCGGCGTCGTGCCCTGGTACTCGACGTCGGGCGGAAGCCGCACGCCATGCTCGACCACCCGCATGGGAGTGCAGCCGCTATCCCACATCAGGGCATTGAACGGCGTGACGTGCACCAGGGTTCCGCGCGGCTCCTGGAACCAGTGCACCGTGTTGGTCGGATGCAGCTGCGGCGGGTCGTGCTCCAGATAGATCTGGGGCAACTGGCGCTGCGCGGCCGACAGCAGTTGCTCCCTGTCCTCCAGGTAGGCCTGCTTGGACTGGTAGAGCACGCAGTCGAAGCGCATGTCGCGCACCTTGTCCGCGGAAATCTCGTGGACGTTGCGGCCCCAGGGCAGTCCGGGGCCCAGCGGCGCGTAGCCGGGGCCGCCCTCGGGGCGGATGACGACATGGAATTCGTGCGGCACCTGTGTCAGGTAGTAAAGATAGTTGCCGTGTACGTGCCAGGTCAGGATGCGCAGTGGCCGCGCGAGGGTTTCAGGCATGAGTGGGCTCCTTGCAAAGCATGCGTTCGGCCTGGAGGATCACGTCCGAGGCCTTGACTCCGAGCGCGCACGGGTGGCCGATCGGACAGTCGGGGAAGGCGCAGGGCCGGCAGGCGACGTGGTGCCAGAGCACCACGTGCCGCGAGCGGTCGGCCGGCGCCCAGCGATGTACGTCGCTGCCGCTGGCGATCACCACGCTGGGGGTGCGCATCGCCGCCGCCACATGGGAGACGCCGGTATCGTTGCAGACCAGCAGGCGGCTGCGTTCGAGCATCGCCGCCAGCGTGCCCAGGCCCGTGCGGCCGGTCAGGTCGCGCAACGGCTCGCTGGCCAGCCGGGCCACCTGGCGCGTCAGGGGGCGTTCTTCGTCGGTTCCCGTCAACGCCACGTCGAAGCCTGTCCGGGCGATCGCGGAGGCCACGGCGGCATAGCGTTCGGCCGGCCAACGGCGCGACGACAGGCGGGCGCCGGGGTGGACGAGCACCGTGCGGCCCGGCCTGAGTCCTTCCTGCCCGGCCAGCATGGCGGCCGAATCGCGGTCTTCGTCCGTCAACGGGAACTCCAGCGTGGCGTCGGGGCAGGGAATGTCCAGGAACCGCATCAGCGCCAGATAGCGTTCGACTTCGGGCAGGTGGTCGGGCCAGGCCAGCCACCAGGCGTCGCGTTCGGAATCGCGCGCCTGTCCGGGCTGGAAGCCGGCGATGCGCGCCGCTCCCAGGCGGCGAACGATGTCGTTGGTCAGGCGGCCGCTGCCGTGCAATTGCAGGGCGACGTCGAAGCGCTGCGCCCGGGCCCAGTCGAAGAAGGCAGGCAACGCCTCCTCGCGGAACGGCTGTTCCGGCATTCCTTCCATTCCCGGAAAGGGGGCCAGTTCATCGACATAGTTGGCGAAGCGTTGCTGGAACGCCTTTGCGCCGGCCAGGCCGATCAGGGTGATGCGGGCCCGGGGAAAGCGCGCGCGCAAGGCCCGCAACGCCGGCACGGTGCACAGCATGTCGCCCAGTTGCAGCGCGCGGAACACGGCGATGCGGCCGGGTTCGGGCTGCCACAGCGGATGGGAGCCGGGTACGCCCGTCATAGGAACCTCGCCTTGAAATGCCAGGCCCCGCGCAATCTCCAGAATAGCGAAAGCGGGGGAATGAGCACCGACGTGACCAGCATCTCGATCACGTGCGACGGCGCGAGCGACGCGCCGCGCAGCCGCGCGATGCAGAAATGCAGCGTCAGGGCCGACCAGATCGCCAGTCCGCCCCACGCGAGCCAGGCGAGACCGGCCGCCGCGCCCGTGACGGTGGCCAGTGCGCCGGCGACGATGGCGAAGTAATTCCAGGGCGGCCGGCGACGTATGCGGGAGCGGTAGAGCGACGGATGTTTCTTGTAGAGAAGGGCATCGAAGAACACCTTGCGCTGCTGGCCCACGCTGATGCCGATGGGAGCGGGCCTGACGGGATGCAGGACGATGGCGTCCTCGGCCCTGGCGATGCGATGCCCGCGCGCCAGCAACATGAATTGCAGGTCGGAGTCCTCCCGCCAGGCCAGCGTGAACCGTTCGTCGAAGCCGCCGACGGCGACGAGCGCGCGCTTGCGCACCAGGCAGTTGGCCGTGGCGAATTCCGCCCGTTCCAGTCCTCCCGTATCCCGTTCGTGATCGCGCGGCCTGTCCGGCAGCGGTACGCGTATCCGGCCCACCACGGCATCGACCCCGTCCGTCATCGCGTCCAGGCCATGGCGCAGCCAGGACGGGGTGGGAATCGTGTCGTCGTCGGTGAAGGCGACGACCGCCGCGCGCGCCTGTTCCCAGCCCCGGTTGCGCGCCCCCGACGGCCCCTGCGTGCCTTCCGCCTCGAGATAGCGCACGGTCAGTCCACGTGGGGCGTGTTCCCGCGCGAGCGTCTCCACCACGCGCCGGGTGTGGCGATCGGGCCCATCGTCGACCACCAGTATCTCGAAGCGGCGGGGATCGATGTCCTGCCACGTCAGCGCCCGCAGGCAGCGTTGCAGCATGTCGGGCCGGCGATATGTCGGCACGACCACCGACACCAACAAGTCCGAAATGCCGTTCATGCCGTTTTCTCCAGCAGGAAGGAGCCGATGGCCAGGGCATCGAGCGGGGAAGTCCAGAAGCATTCGATCGCATCGCGCGGCGAGCACACGACCGGTTCCCCGCGGGTATTGAAGGAGGTGTTCACCAGCACGGGCACCCCCGTGCGCCGCTCGAACGCCGCGATCAGGTCGTAGTACGCGGGATGCTGTTCGCGCCGCACCGTCTGCACCCGGGCGGTTCCGTCGGTGTGGCGCACGGCCGGGATGCGGTCGGCCTTGTCCGCCAGCACGTCGAAGACGAACAGCATGAAGGGCGCGACGATGGGGCCCGGGCGGGACGTGGCGAACCATTCTCGCGCGCGTTCTTCCATGACGACCGGCGCCACCGGGCGGAAATCCTCGCGGTCCTTGATCTCGTTGAGCCGGGATTGCATGTCCGGGGAGATGGGCGAGGCCAGGATGGACCGGGCGCCCAGGGCCCGGGGACCGAATTCCATGCGGCCCTGGAACCACCCTATGATCTTGTCCTGGGCCAGCAGCTCCGCGGTGGCCTCGGCGATGTCCGCCGGCTTGCGGTAGCGCAGCTTCGAGCGTTGCAGGAACGCCTCGATCTCGTCATCGTCGAACGCCGGCCCGAGGAAGGCATGATCCATGGTCCAGCTGCGGCCTTGTCCCGGGCGCTGCTGGCTGTCCACCCATAGCGCGGCGCCCAGGGACGTGCCGGAATCACCCGCGGCGGGTTGCACCCAGACCTCGCGAAAGGGGCCGCGTTCGCGCAGGCGCGCGTTCATGACGCAGTTCAGCGCCACGCCGCCGGCCATGCAGAGATTGGGCGAGCCCGTCTCGCGATGCAGCCACCGTGCCATGCGCTCGACCGTCTGTTCCAGCGCGAACTGCAGCGACCGGGCCAGATCGTAGTGGTGCTGCTCCAGGGGGCCGCCGCGCAGTCGCGCCGGACCGAAGCGCTGCGCCAGCGACAGCGGCGATACCGTATAGCCGCCATCGTCGCCCACGCGCATGACCTCCTCGAAGAAATCCGCATGGCGCGGTTGGCCGAAGGAAGCCAGCGCCATCACCTTGTATTCGTCGGAAGAATGCAGGAATCCGAGATGGCGGGTGACTTCCTCGTAGAGCAGGCCCAGCGAGTGGGGAAGATCGATCTGCTTGATCCGGCGGTAGCTGCCGTCGACGTAGTGCCCGTAGCTGGTGGTTGCGCGCTCGCCCCGGCCGTCCATCGTCAGGACCGCGGTATCGTCGAAGGGAGCGGCCAGGAAGGCGCTGGCCTCGTGCGCCAGGTGGTGCTCGACGAAGTGCCAGCGGCGCTGGATGTCGCCGGACGTGGCTCCGCGAAAGCGTTCCTGCAGGTGATGCGGGGCGCCGTCGGCCAGTTGCCGCGGCGCGTTGACCACGTAGGACAGGAACAGGGGGTCCCAAGGAGAACTCGTGGCCGTGGGGCTGCCGCTGCGCGAGGGCTCCAGCGGCAGGGTGATGTGGCCGTCCGCGGCCTGCTCCTGCAGCAGCAGGGACGGGTCGTACGAGTAGGCGAAGTGGTCGACCTGGTGGATGTCGATGCCCGCCTGCGCCAGGCAGTAGTCGATGGCGTGGAAGGGCAGTTGCCATGTCGTGAACGGCAGCGGGCGCTTGCCATGCTTGACGCGGGAGAACCGCTCCTCTTCCGCCGCCGCCAGCACCACGCCGTCGCGGACCAGCGTGGCGGAACAGTCGTGGTAGACCGCGTTGATTCCCAGTGTGTACATGGACGGACTCCTTGAAAGGTGTTCAGGCGGCCTGTGTGGCGGCGGGGGAGTGACGCCGCCACGCCAGCAGTTCGTGCGCTGCCTGGACGACGGCCGCGGGGTCGACGCCCGTCAGGCAGGCGTGATGGCCTTCCGGGCAGACGCTGCGGTAGCAGTACTTGCACGGCACGTCGCGATTCAGCAGCCGATGCTCGACCCCCCAGGGCGCGTGCTGGGGATTGGTCAGCGCATACAGGTCGGCCACCGGCGTGCCGACGGCCGCGGCCAGGTGCACGGGTCCGCTGTTGTTCGATACCAGTACCGCCGCGTCGGCCAATAGCGCGCCCAGTTCCCCCAGGCCCAGCTCGCCCGACATGTCGGTCGCGCGTCCGCCCGCCAGGACGTTGACGTGCCCGGCCAGCGGCCGTTCGCCGGCATCCCCGGTCAAGACGACGGGAGCGGCGGCGGACAATTCGCGGACGACCTGCGCGAACAACTCGGGCGGATAGCGCCGCGAGGGCGCGCTGGCGCCCGGATGGACCACGATGCACGAGGCCACGTCGGCGATGCCGCGCGCGGCAAGCTTTCCCCGCATGGTCTCGCGGTCGGCCGGCCGCACGGCGAACTCCAGTCCTTCGGCGGCCGGGCGCACGCCGATCGATGCCACCAGATCGAGTTGCCGGCGGGTTTCATGGCGCCCGCCGTCCATGGGGGCGTCGTCCTTGACCCACTGCGTGACCAGCCGGTAGGGGTTCTCGCGCGCGTGGGCCAGGATGCGAGGGATGCCGGCCAGCCTGCACATCAGGGCCGCGGGCAGCGCGCTCTGGCTATAGACCGTGAAGATCACCGCCGCATCGAAGTTCCCGGCGCGCAATCGTTCGATCATCGCCAGGTCGGGGGCGGGGTTGGCGGTGCGCAGGTTCTTCACCCAGGGCGCGTCGTAGGCGATCGCCGCATCCACGCTGGGCAGGTAGGGGGCCAGGCGCGCGCCCGCCGGCGAGCACAGCAGCGTGATACGCCGGCCGGCCGTGGCGCCCTTCAGGGCACGTACCGCCGGTGTGGTCATCAGCACGTCGCCCAGGTTGTCCAGCCGGACACACAGGACGTTCGCCGCCCGGTCCCAATCCGCGCGGGCCGTGTCCTCGTCCAGGCGCTGCGCGACGTCGTCGCCATGAATGGCCGCGTTCATGCCACCTCCCTGGCGCGCAGCGCCACCGCCACGATGGCCGCGGCCTGTTCGAATCCGTCCACGATGTAGTCGGGCTCGCGGAACGGGCCGCGCACCCATTCGGTCTCGTGGCCGTTGTTCAGCAACACGGTGCGGCAGCCGGCGCGCCGGCCGGCCTCCACGTCGTCCAGGATGTCGCCGATGAACCAGGAGCGTTCCAGGTCCAGGTCCAGGTCGCGCGCGGCCTGGCGCAGCAGTCCGGGCTGGGGCTTGCGGCAGGTGCAGGGCAGGGCGTAGGGGCGGCGCACCCCGCGTGCCAGGTGGGGGCAGTAATAGAATCCGTGCAGCCTCGCATGGGCGTTCTCGAACATGCGGGCGAGCTGGAGATGCACGCCGATCAGCGCCTCTTCCTCGAACAGTCCCAGCGCGACGCCCGGCTGGTTCGTGATGACGACCATCGGGGCGCCCGTGCTACCCAGGCGGCGCAGCCCCGCTTCCACGCCTTCATCCAGCCGCATCCGCGCGGGATCGACGTTGTAGGCGTCGTTCACCAGCAGCGTGCCGTCCTTGTCCAGGAATACCGCCGGTTTCAAGGCCATGACGTTTCTCGCATCGGCAGTACCATCACCTCCGGTATGACGGTTTCATCGGGTTGCAGCAGGACGAAGCGCACGGTGCGCGCCACGTTGGCCGGATCCTGGAGCGTGCCCGCGTCGATGTCGGGAAAGCGGTCCAGCAGGAAAGGCGTGCGCATGCCGCCGGCGACCACCGCCGAGACCTTGATGCCCTGGGGGCGAAGCTCGGCGTGCAGCGCATGCGACAGGCCCAGCAGGCCCCATTTGGTGGCGTGGTACACGGCGGCGTTGGGCCAGGCGCGCTTGGACGCCGTCGAGGCGATATTGACGATATGGCCATGCCCGCGTTCCTTCATGTGGGCGCACGCGTGCCGGGACACCAGGAAGGGGCCGGTCAGGTTGGTGCGCAGGATGCGCTCCCAGTCCGCCAATCCCAGCTCGTCTATGGGGACGGTCAGGTCGATCGCGGCATTGTTGACCACGGCATCCAGGTGGCCGAAGCGCGAAATCGCGCGATCGATGGCCGCCCGCACGTCGCTTTCGTTGCCCACGTCGAAACCGATCGCGTCGGTGTGCGCGCCGATGCGCCGGGCCATCGCATGGGCCTTGCCCTCGTCGATGTCGCCGATCAGCACATGGGCTCCGTCGGCGGCGAGTTCCTGGCATATCGCCGCGCCCAGCCCCTGGCCGCCGCCTGTCACCAGTACCGTCCTGCCCGCCATGTTCGTAGGTGTCCGGGATGTCATGCATTTCTCCTTGAAGTCATTTGGCGGCCAGCGCGGGCTCGGCCATGGGTTCCCGCCGCATGCGGCGGGACGCGGTCGGCGCCTGGGTCAGGCCGGCGTAGGCGCGCAGCATGTCGCGGGCAACGAAGGTCCAGGTGAACATCTTCTGTGCGCGCCGCAGGCCATTGCGCCCCAATCGCCTGGCGGTCTGTTCGTGCCGCGCCAGAAAGGCCAGGCGTTCGGCCAGCGCCTCGGGGTCGCGGGGCGGGACGAGATAGCCGGTCTTGCCATCGATGACGGTCGACCGTATGCCGCCCACCGCGGCGCCCACCACCGGCCGCGCGCAGGCCATGGCCTCGACCGGCGTGATGCCGAAGGGCTCGTACCAGGGCGTGGTGACGAACACGTCGCAGGCTCCGTAGAACATCGACAGGCGGTCGCGGTCGCACCTTCCGCAGAAGTGCACCGCCTCGCTCACGCCTTCCTCGTCCGCGATGCCGCGCAGCCGTCCCAGTTCGGGCGTGGCCAGGTCGTCGGGCCGCACCGCGTCGCCTCCCACCACGCGCAGGACGGCGTCCACGCCATGGCGGCGGCGCAGGATGGCAAGTGCGCGGATGACGTTGTCCACGCCCTTGCGCGGCACCATGCGGCCGAGCTGGAGCAGCGTGAACCGTCCCGGCTCCCATCCCAGGGCCATGCGCGCGGCGGTCCGGTCCATGGGGGCGAGCTCGGTGGCGTCGAAGCCGCAGGGAATGATGTCTATCTTCGCCGGGTCGGCGGCATAGTGCTCGACCAGGTCTTCCAGGTCCTGCGGGCATTCGGCGATCAGCTTCTCGGCCCGGCGCACGAGCTCGAGCTCGATGGCATAGCGTTCCGCGGGAAACTGGTCGGCACTGCCCTGATGCTTGCGGCGCACGCGGTCCAGCGCATGGAAGGTCATGACCAGCGGCACGCCGAATTCCCGCGTGACCGGCAGGGCCGCCAGCCCGGACATGAAGAAATTGGCGTGGACGACGTCGTAGATTGGCCAGTTGTTGCGGAAGTAGTGAAGCAGGAACTCCGAGAAGTGCCCCATGTATGGCAGCAGCGCTTCCTTGGGGATCGGGCGCGCCGGTCCGGCGGGAACATGGATGACCCGCACGCCGGGCTGCCAGGCCAGCGTGCGGGGGAGCGAGGGATCGTCCTGGCGGGTGAATACGTCGACCCGGTTGCCCTGGGCCGCGAGTTCGCGCGCCAGGTGGGCGACATAGATGTTCTGGCCGCCGCTGTCCACGCTGCCGGGAGGAGCCAGCGGGGAAGCATGTTCACTGACGAGGGCGATGGTGCGCATGGTGATGTCCCTTTCGTTGATCAGCACAACTACAGGGGCAGCCATGGCATCTTCCGTTCCCGGCCCGAGAAGCGGCTCCAGTGCCCATGGGGCTCCCGGCTTCACCAGTAAGGTCTACACAAGCGTGAACTTCTTGCCGGGTTTGCCTACAGGACCAGTCCTCGGGACTCCGACAGCGCGCGGCCCTTGACGATCGCCCGCAGGCAGGCCGCGACCGTCATCGCGAAGGCTTCGTCGTACCAAGGGTTGACGCCGCTGGACGCGACCACGTAGCCGTCCAGGCACGCGGTGCCCCACAGCGTGGAGTCGTTCTTCTGCAACAGGTGCGGATAGGCGGTCTGCACGAGATGGCTTTCGAGTCCCGTGCGCCAGCTGATCCGGGCCTTGCCGCGCGCGAAGGCGGCATAGTCGGCGTCCCACTGCTCCGGGTCGCCCACCGCGTGCTCGTAGAGGATGGCTTCTTCGAACTGGTCGCGATCGGGACAACTGGCCGGGTCCATGATGACGAGATAAAGAAAGCCGCTGTCGCCGACGTGGGGATCGCGCATCGCGGCTTCGATCATCGGCATCGCCATGCGGACGGCCTGCGCCGCGGCCTGCCTGTCCGCGTAGAAGCTCGGCGCGGACACCGTGGGGGCCGAGGCCAGGAAGGGATTGCCGTTCATGGGGATACTCCTCTGTCGTGGGAATGTCGGACAAGCTCAGGCGGCCGGGCCGGGCGGGGGAGCGGGCCGGGCGTGGTCGCGCGCCAGCGTGGCGACCGTGGCGGCCAGTTCGTCGGGGTTCACGGGCTTGGCCAGGTGAACCTGGAATCCCGCCAGCAGCGCGCGCATGCGGTCCATGGGCTGGGTGCGCCCGGTCAGCGCGACGGCCGGCATGAGGTCCGGCAGCGAGATCGAGCGCCGGGATTCGAGGGCCCGGATCTCCTGCAGGACCTGGTGGCCGTCCTCGTCGCCCAGCGACAGGTCGCACAACAGTACGTCCGGCCATTGTTCCGAAGGGGTGCGTTCCAGGTACGACAGGGCGGCGCGGCCGGAGTCCATGGGCAGGACCTTCGCGCGGTAGGTCTCCAGCACGGCGCCGATCTGCTCCAGCACCTCGGCCTGGTCATCGACCGCCATCACTGTGATGCCGTCCAGCAAGACCTCGCCCGCCTTGCCGTGCGCGGGGGGCGTTTCCTCGGCGACTGCGCGCAGGGGCAGGCTGAGCACCCGCGTCTCGCCCCGGCCGGTGCGGACGGCGTGCGTCGTGAGCTTGCCGCCCTGGCCCTCGACCACCGCCCGGATGTGCATGGGGTCGAAGACCGCCGAGCCGTCCGGCGGCAAGGGCGGCGGCGCGGCGCCGTGCTCCAGTGCGACGATGGCCTCGTCATCGCGCCCGTCGGTGATGGACAACTGCGCGTTGCCGTCCGTCGTATCCAGCCGCAGTTCCATGCGGCCGCCAGGGGGGCTGACGGCGATGGCGTTCATGCAAAGCTCGGACACGACTTGCTGCAAGGTGCTGGGGTCGCCGGTGACCCGATAGGGATGGGATCCCATGAAGGTGTAGAGCTCGATGGCGCGTTCCTCGATCAGCGGACGCAGGCCGTCCAGCACGCTGGCGACCAGCGCCACCATGTTGACGGGCTGCCTGCTGAGCTGGCGGCTGGTGCGTTCCAGCTCGCTCTGTTTGAGTTGCAGGTTCCACATCTGGGCATACATGCCCTGGCCGGCCAGCAAGGCTTCGTGCGTACCCCGCTCGACGATGCGGCCCTGGTCCAGCACCAGGATCTCGTCGGCATCGACCACGGTGGACAGCCGGTGGGCGATGATGAGCGTGGTCCGGTCGCGCGAGAGCTGCGCGAGCTCGGTCTGGATGGCGCGTTCGGCCATGGTGTCCAGCGCCGAGGTCGCCTCGTCGAAGATGAGAATGGGAGGATTCTTTAGGATCGCGCGGGCGATCGCGATGCGCTGGCGCTCGCCGCCGGACAGCTTCACGCCGCGTTCGCCCACCATCGTGTCGTACTGGGCGGGCAGGGCATTGATGAACTCGTGGATGCGCGCGGCCCGCGCCGCCTCGATGATTTCCGCCATCGAGGCGCCGGGCCGTCCGTAGGCGATGTTGTAGGCCACGGTCTCGTTGAACAGCGCGGTGTCCTGCGGCACCATGCCGATATGGGCGCGCAGGCTCTTCTGGTCGACGCCGGCCAGGTCCTGATCGTCGATGGTGATCCGGCCGGTGTCGGGTTCGTAGAAGCGGAACAGCAGTCGCGCCAGCGTCGATTTCCCCGAGCCGCTGCCGCCCACCACGGCCACCGTCGCGCCGGGCGGGATCCGGAAGTCCACGTTCCAGAGTATCTGCCGGCCGGGCTCGTAGCTGAAATCGACCGATTCGAACCGTACCTCGCCCCGCTTGAAATCCAGCGGCGGCAACTGGCGCGCCTCGTCCGCTTCGGGCGGCGTGTCCAGCAGCGCGAACAGGCGTTCCGCGTTGATGATGGCGTCCTTGGACTGGCGGAACACCATGCCCAGCGTATTGAGCGGCAGGCTGATCTGGATGATGTAGGCATTCACCAGAACCAGGCTGCCCACGGTCATGTGGTCCAGGACCACCTCGCGGCCGGCCAGCAGCATGACCGAGGCCACGCCCATCGCGATGATGGCGCTCTGGCCGACGTGCAGCACGGACAGGGCGTGCTGGTTGGCCACGCCCGCCTGGCGCCATCGTTCCAGCAGCTTGCGAAAACGCACCAGCTCGTAGCGTTCGTTGGTGTAGAACTTGACGGTTTCGTAGTTCAGCAGGGTATCGACCAGGCGTCCGCTGGTGGCCGAATCCGCAACGTTCATCTCCCGCTGCAGCGCGGCCCGGCGTTCGGTCAGCGCGAAGGTGAAGATGCCGTAGCCCAGCAACGCCAGCACCACGATGACGGTGAACCAGATGTCGTAGCCGATGGACAGGACGACCGCGACCACGCCGATCTCGAACAGGGTCGGCACGACGGTGAACAGCGTGGTGCCGAGCAGGAACGTGATTCCCGCCGAGCCGCGGTCCACGTCGCGCGCCAGCGATCCTGTCTGGCGTGCGATGTGGAAGCGCGGCCCCAGGCGGTGCAGATGCGCGAACGTGCGCTCGTTGAACTCGGCCACCACCTGGTGCAGCACCGGCGAAAACACCACGTCTCGCAGTTCGTTGAACAGGGTGCCCAGGAAGCGCAGCAGCGCATAGGCCAGCAGCAGGAAGACGGGCAGCACCAGGGGATGGGTGGGCTGGCTCAATTCGTCCACGACGCTCTTGAGCACCATGGGAACCGCGACCATGACCAGCTTGGCCAGGATGAGCAGGGCAAGCGCCGTGAGCACCCGCCGTCGCGCCGCCCATATGGGCGGCCCCAGCGTGCGGGCGAGTTGTTGAACGAGGGGCTTGGCGCTCGGGTCCTGGGCCATGGACGACGGACTCCCGTGGCGGCGCGGTCGCGCCGGAACGCGGCCCACAGCAATATGCATACCCGGGGAATCCGGGTAGCGTCAGCGTTCGCGCGAGGATGGGGCCGAGCGCCGGCCCGGCAGCGGCACGGGGCCCGCGCCGGCCTGCGCATCGTGCGCCAGCGTCCGCCGCATGGCCAGGACTTGCGGCGGAACGACCCGGCGCTGGCCGGGAATCCACAGCAGTCCCCGCAACGCCGACCAGGCAACGCCAAGGCGGGCGGTTCCCCGCAGGCCGCGCAGGATACGCAGGGTTTCACGGCCTGCCTCGGCCAGGGGCAGGCGCAGCCACGCCGTCCAGATCTCGTTGCGGGCCAGCAGTTGCCGCCGCAGCGGAGCGTCGCGCCGGGCAGATGGGTAGTGGCGTGTGAAGATGCGCGGGCAATAGACCATGCGCCAGCCTGCCGCCGCGAAGTCCAGGGCCATCAACGCTTCCTCGGCCCCGATGAAGAAGGCGGGATGATAGCCCCCGGTCTCGAGGAAGGCGCAGGTCCGCATGACGGCGGCACCGGCCAGGAAGCCGAGCAGGGCCTTGCCCGGCATCCCGCGCGACGGCAGCGGACTGCGCGCCATGCGCTCGCATGCGGGATCGGGCCGTCCGTCGTCACCCACCTGTACCTGTGCGCAAAGCACGGCGATGTCCGGATGGCGGTCCAGGATGTCGGCGGCCAGGTCCAGCGAATGAGGCTGCCAGCAGGTGTCGTCGTCGCAGAACGCGACGTAGGGCGTGCGGGCCCGCCGTACGCCCAGGTTGCGCCCGGCGGCGCCCAGGTTGCCGCCGGCCTCGATGACGTGCACGCCGGGAAAGGCCGCGCGCAGCGCGTCCGCGCTTCCGTCCCGGCTGCCGTTGTCCACCACGCACCGCCGTACCCTGTCGGGCAGTGCGCTCAGTCCGCCGACCGTGCGCAGCACTTCGTCGCACCTGTCATGAGTCAGTACCACGACGGTGACGCGGGGTTCAGCCGATGTCATGGCGCTCCAGCCTCCAGAGTCGTTCAGGCAGGTCCGTATCCTCGTAGCCGCCTTCGCCGAAGGCGCGCAACTGGCTCGCATAGGCCCTTACGGCGCGCGCCTTGGCGCCTGACGCGGAGGTTGGCGCGATGACCGGCGTGAGCCGCCATCCCGATCGCAGCAGCGAGGCCAGGCGGTCCTGCAGCAGGCCCGGCAGTCGGCGGTACAAGGCGTCCTCGTAGCACAGCCACTCGAGTTCCGGATGCCCCGCATGCAGGCGCAGGCACGCCTCATGGACCACCTGATGATCGGAGTGGAACAGGCCCAGCGGCACGGCCACCATGCCGCCGCGCCGGCGGTCCAGGCAGGGGGCGAGATGCTGCTCGATGTCCTCCGGCCGATAGGCGCCGCCGTACTGCGCGTCCAGCAGGTCCAGCCATACCGGGCTGGCGCCCAGCATCGCCAGCGCCTTGGCGTCCTCGGTCCGGCGCGCCTGCATGGCTGCTTGCGCGCTTGCGAAGCCGCATTGCCGATCCCAGTCGGTCAGCGGGGCGTCCCGGGGCGTTCCGGCGAAAACGGTGACGACCGTGGCCCCGGGTGTCCGCTCGAGCAACGTGCCGCAGCTGAACACGGCATCGTCCAGGTGCGGGGAAACGATGGTCAGGGAAGAGAGTGATGGGCTCATGGCGGCTACCTTGCCACCGGCCGGCGGGAACAGGTGTAACCAGATTGAGGCGTTCGCCGGGGGAATGGAACTTGCTGGATGGGGGTACCGATATCCAAAGGGAGCAAGGCCATGAATCTCGCCGTCATCGGCGCCGGCTATGTGGGACTCGTGACCGGAGCCTGCCTGGCCGACGTGGGCAACCGGGTGCATTGCGTGGATCGCGACGCCGCCCGGCTGCATCTGCTGCGGGGCGGCCACCTGCCCATCTATGAACCCGGGCTGGACACGCTCGTCGCGCGCAATGCGGCGGCGGGCAGGCTGGTGTTCACCGACGACCTGCCGGCTGCCGTGGCGGATGCCGACGCCGTCTTCATCGCGGTGGGTACGCCCTCGAGGGAGGATGGCGCGGCGGACATCGGCCAGGTGTTGCAGGCGGCGGGAGACGTCGCGCGCTCGGCCACGCGCGACCTGCTGGTGGTGGTCAAGTCCACCGTCCCGGTGGGCACGTGCGACCGCGTGCGCGAAGTCGTCGAAGCCGAGCTGGCTCGTCGCGGCGCGCCGTGCGAATTGCGGGTGGCCTCCAATCCGGAGTTCCTGAAGGAAGGCCACGCGGTCGAGGACTTCCAGCGGCCGGACCGCATCGTGATCGGCACGTCCGACGACGATGACGGCGCCTTGCTGCGCGCGCTCTACGCGCCCTACAACCGCAACCACGACCGGCTCATCTGCATGGACATCCGGTCGGCCGAGTTCACCAAGTACGCCTCGAACGCGATGCTGGCGGCCCGGATCTCGCTGATGAACGAACTCGCCTGCCTGGCCGAGAAAGTCGACGCCGACATCGAATCGGTGCGTCGGGGCACCGGCGCGGATCCCCGCATCGGCTACGACTTCCTGTATGCCGGGGCGGGATACGGCGGGTCCTGCCTGCCCAAGGATGTGCGCGCGTTGATACGGCTGGCCGACGAGTATGGCGCGGCGGCCGATATATTGGGCAGCGTGCAGGCGGTCAACCTCCGCCAGCGGACGCTGTTGTACGAAAAACTCGAACGCTTTTTCCGGGGCCGCCTGGCCGGCCGCACCATCGCGGTATGGGGGCTGGCCTTCAAGCCGGCCACCGACGACATCCGAGAGGCGCCCTCCATCGACCTGATCGGACGTCTGTTGCGCGCCGGCGCTTCGGTGCGCGGCTACGACCCCGTGGCCGGTGCGAACGCGCTGCGCGCCCTGGGGCAGGACGGATTCTCCATCGCCGACGATGCCCGCGCCGCGTGCCGCGGCGCCGACGCGCTCGTGGTCATGACCGAATGGCGCGAATTCAAGTCGCCCGATTTCCGCGGCCTTGCCCAGACCCTGCGCGCGCGGGCCGTATTCGACGCCCGCAATCTGTACGATCCTGCCTACGTGAGGTCCTGCGGCCTGCACTACGAGGGCGTGGGGCGGGCCGCCGGCCGCCCCGCGCCGCGGGCGGCGCCCGCCGCGGCCACGGTACGCTAGCGGCCGGGCCGCCGCCCGGGTGTCAGCGCCCGGCTTCCGACCCCAGTTCCGCCCCGGTGGTCGGATCCACTTCCGGATCGGAGGCCGTGCGGGTGGCAAGATCCTCCAGCGCGGCTTGCTCATCCGCGGTCAACGTTACCTGCGGCTGGCCGTCGCCCCCGTCCACCGCGCACTGTTCCTCGCGCTCGGAGACGTAGGTGAAATGGCCGTCGTCGTTCCAGGAGCCGCGCATGTCGCCTTCGCCCTGCGACATATTGAAATACACGTTGGTGAAGTGGGGGTCGCCCGGGAGCTTGCCGGGAGGGAAGTTGGGCGTGATCGCGTACAAGGCCTTCTCGAAGGACTGCTGGTGCGCGACCTCCCGCGTCATGAGGAATTGCAGCGCGTTCTTGACGCCCGGGTCGTCGGTCAGGTTGATCAGGCGCTCGTAGATGATCTTGGCGCGGGCCTCGGCGGCGATGTTCGACCGCAGGTCCGCGGTGGGCTCGCCTATGGAGTCGATGTAGCCGGCATGCCAGGGGGCGCCGCCCGAGTTGATCAGGGCCGGCCCGCCGCCGTAGAGAACCTGGGTCAGGTGGGAATCGTTGCCCGCTCCGGTGATGGAGCGGTAGAGCTCCGCGGTTTCCTCGGCCGCCTCGGCCAGCTTGCCCTTGGCGCCCTTGTTGAGCATGGCGACGATGGTCCCGATCACCTCGAGATGGCTCAGCTCCTCGGTGGCGATGTCCAGCAGCATGTCCTTGCGGCCGGGATCGTCCTCGGCCAGCCCCTGGGTGAAATAGCGACACGCGGCCGCGAGTTCTCCCTGCGGACCGCCGAACTGCTCCAGCATCAGGTTGGCCAGGCCCGGGTTGCATTCCGAGACGCGGACGGTGTATTGCAGGCGTTTGTTGTGCGCGAACATGAGGATCTCCTTGAAGGGCGAGCGCTTCGCTCCGCAGGAATCATTCCCATGCCGCCTACCGGGATATCCCTGGTACGCCGGCCCGCAATACTCCCGCAAAAAATGCTCAATTCCCGGTCCCCGCTGCCGTAAACACAGACACGCCCGCCCGCGAAGGGAACGCGAGCGCACGAAACGACCGGTACGAGCCGGCAACAACGGTTTGGGGTAAACAATGGCTGTGTCTCTCGGCTTGGGTCAGCGATCTCTGGCCAAGCAGGTACTGGTGCTGGCGCTTTCCGTCAGCGCCGTCGTCTCGCTGGTGACCGCCGTCGTCGTGGCCTGGCAGGGACTGCAAGCGGGCAAGGAGGCGGTCGAGCGCGAGATGATGGACGCGCTCGGTTCGATCAATTCCAGCCTGGTGTCCTCTTTCGAGTCCTCCCGCGGGCGGGTCGAACGCCAGCTGCTGGTATTCCAGCGCATGCTGGGCGAACTGCCGTCGCCGGATGGCACGATGACCGAAACCGGCGTCGCCGGCGAGGTCATGACCGTGCGCGCCGGGGAAAACGTGCTCAACGGCAACTCGGCGATCCTGCAGCGCATGCGCAGCTATACCGGTGCCGAGCCCGAACTGGTCGTGCGCCACAACAACCGGTGGATCCGCGCCGCGACGCTGCTGCGCGGGCCGGACGGCTCGCCGATGACCGGCCAGCCCATTCCGGCCGACGATTTCGTCGCGACCACCATGGATACCCAACAGGCCGCGACCAACATCGTCTATCGCAACAAGCGCTGGTACGCGCTACACGTGCGGCCGCTCAAGGACGATACCGGCAAGATCTTCGGCGGCATCACGCTCCAGGTCGACCTGTCGGACGACGTCGGCAGCGCGCTGGAGTTCATCGAGAAAACGCAGGTGGCGGGCTACGGCACCATGTTCGCGATGACGCCCAGGATGAACGGCACCTCGGAGTTCCTGGTCCATCCGCTCTACAAGGGCAAGACGGTCGAAGAGGCCGCCGAGGCCGACCGCTCCTTCTACTACCACATGGTCGACCAGGACCGCGGTTTCCTGGAAGCCACGCGTTCCACCGACGACTCCACCATGCTGGTCGCCTTCCAGACCGTGCCCAACTGGGGCTGGACGCTGGTGGCGACCGGGCCCAAGGCCGAGTTCATGGCGGCGCAGTACCGGCAGATCGGGTTGATGGTGGCGCTGCTGGTCGTGGGCGGCCTCCTGACCGGCCTCCTGACCTATTACCAGATGTCCACCGCGCTGCGGCCGGTGCGCGACGTGGTCGAGGGAATCGGGCGGCTGGGCGATGGCGACCTGACGCGCGACGTGCCGGCGGGGCCGCGCGGATCGCGCAACGAGATCCACATCATGGCCGACCGCATCAACGCCACGCGGGCGCGCATCGCCCACCTGGCCCAGCAGATGAATTCGACCGGGTCGCAGGTCGCCACGGCCACGACCCAGACGCTCCAGGCCCTGCACCAGATCGGCAAGGGTACCGAGGTGCAGTCCGAGGCGGCCAGCGGCGTCGCGGCCGCGGTCGAGCAACTGACCGTGTCGATCTCCCAGATCGCCGACAACACCCGCGAAGCCAACAGCTTCTCGCGCACGTCCAGCACGGCCGCCGAGGAAGGCGCGGTGGTCGTGACCCAGACGGTGTCCGAGATCGAGAAGATGGCCAGCCAGGTGGCCAGTTCCGCCGAGGTGGTGCAGGAACTGGAGGCCTCGTCGCGCCAGATCTCGGCGGTGGTCAAGACCATCCAGGAGATCGCCGAGCAGACCAACCTGCTGGCGCTGAACGCCGCCATCGAGGCGGCCCGCGCCGGCGAGGAAGGGCGCGGCTTCTCGGTGGTGGCGGACGAGGTACGGGGCCTGGCCGAGCGCACGAAGTCCTCGACTTCCCAGATCGCCCAGGTCATTGCCGCCGTGCAGAAGCAGACCGCGCTGGCCGCCGACGCCATGCGCCAGGTCAATGCCGACATGCAGCGCTCGGCCGAAGGCGCCCGCCAGGCCGGCGACGTGCTGGTCCGCATTCGCGAGGCCGCCGGCCGCACCGCCGAGGTCATCGCCGACATCTCGAACGCCGCGATGGAGCAGAAGTCGGCGTCCGAGCAGATCGCCAGCCGGGTCGAGCAGATCGCCCAGTACTCCGAGGAATCGGCGGCCGCGGTGCAGCAGTCGGTCGCGTCGGCCGAGTCGCTGCAGAACCAGGCGCAAGTCCTGGACGAGACCATCCGCACGTTGAGGACGTGATTGGGGCCCCCCCTACGCGCTTCGCGCGCCCAGAATGGTGGGCCCCCAGCCGCTACGCGGCAGCCCCCCAAGGGGGCCGGGACCCGCCTTGGGGCGGCCCGGCGCCGGGTCCCGAGGGGGCGAAACCGGCGGACTGGCGGAGCCAGATCCGCGGTTTCCTGGCTCTAGGGAAACCATCGTGGACTGAAGCACGATTGCTACCGCTGACAGCCAGCGAAGCACCGGCACGACAACCCAAGACAGCGGTACTAGACCCAGGATGCGGTGGATCCGGCTCCGCCGGTCCACCCGCATCGCCCCCTTGAGGGGGCGCCCGAAGGGCGTAGGGGGTGGGCTACACTCCACAGGCACCTTGCCAGTCTAAGACGCCCACCAGCAATGACTCCTGCCTCCGTCAGTGCGATCGAGCTGATCGCCACCGTCCTGTTCGCGATCGCGATCATCCACACGTTCTCGGTGCCCGTCTTCGCCGCGCTGGCGCACAAGGGGGGGCGGCATGCGGGGCTTTGGCACATGCTGTCCGAGGTCGAGGCCGTGTTCGGATTCTGGGCCTTCGTGCTGCTGGTGGCGATGGCGGGCCTGGCGGGCGCCGGGGCGGCGGTCGAGTACATGGACACGCGCAATTTCACCGAGCCGCTGTTCGTGTTCGCCATCATGGTCATCGCCGCCAGCCGGCCGATCCTGAACCTGGTCACGCAACTGGTGGGCGCCGTCGCGGCGGTGGTGCCGGGCAGCCGGTCGGTCGCGGTCTATTTCCTGACCTTGTCGGTGGTGCCGCTGCTGGGGTCGTTCATCACCGAGCCGGCGGCCATGACGCTGGCCGCGGTCATGCTGCGCGACACCAGTTTCCATCGCATCGACAGCTCCCGCTTCAAGTACTTCACCCTGGGCGTGCTGTTCGTCAACGTCTCGATCGGTGGCGTCCTGACCTCCTACGCGGCGCCGCCCGTGCTGATGGTGGCGTCCACCTTCGGCTGGGACAGCGCCTACATGCTGGCCCATTTCGGCTGGCGCGCGGCATGCGCGGTGGTGCTGAACGCGCTGATCGTGACGCTCTGCTTCCATCGGCTGGTCCGGACGCACGCGCCGGCGGCGTCCGGCCCGGGAGGCGAGGAACGCCGGGTGCCGGCCACCGTGACGGCCGTGCACGTGGCCTTCCTGGCCGCGGTCGTGCTGTTCGCGCACCATCCGGCGGTGTTCGTGGGCCTGTTCCTGCTGTTCATCGGCTATACCGAGGCCTACCGGAAGTACCAGCGTCCGCTGATGATCAAGGAAGGGCTGATGGTGGGCTTCTTCCTGGCCGGGCTGGTGGTGCTGGGAGGCCTGCAGAAATGGTGGCTGCAGGACCTGCTGGCGGATATGTCGCCGCTGGTGCTGTACTGGGGGGCGACCGCCCTGACCGCCGTCACCGACAACGCGGCGCTGACCTACCTGGGCTCGCTGGTGGACGGCACCTCGGAAGCATGGCGCACCATGCTGGTGGCGGGCGCCGTCACCGGCGGCGGGCTGACGGTCATCGCCAACGCGCCCAATCCGGCCGGTTTCGCGGTCCTGAAGGGCTCTTTCCCGGGCGGGACCATCACGCCGGTGGCGCTGCTGATGGGCGCCTCGCTGCCCACGGCGATCGCGGCGGTCTTCTTCCTGCTGCCGGTCTAGGGACGGGGGATATTTCCCGCCCGCGCCGTTTTTCCACCTCGTCGCGCTAAATACTCAAAAAATCGCTAAAATTCAAGGCTTTGATTAATTTCCCGAAGTCCGGCCCGCCGGTCCAGATAGCTTTGGCCGCTCTTTGAGTGTTCCCCGCTGACGTGGGGATGAACCGGTATGCCTGAGGAGTCTTGGCGATGCCTATCTACGCCTACAAGTGCAGTGCCTGCGGACACCAGCAGGATGTATTGCAGAAGCTGTCCGATGCCCCGTTGACCGACTGTCCCCAATGCGGACAGTCCACGTTCTCCAAGCAATTGACCGCGGCTGGCTTCCAGCTCAAGGGGTCGGGCTGGTACGTGACCGATTTCCGCAACAACAGCGGCGGCAAGTCCGGCGGCTCGGCCTCGCCAGCCGCCTCGTCCACGGAAAGCAGCTCGTCCGCCGCAAGCGCTTCGTCCGGCTCGGATTCGGGAACTTCGTCGACGCCCGCCGCGCCGGCGCCGAGCACGCCGGCCTCGACCTGACCGGGGCGCGGCGCTGGCGGCGCCGTCCGCTCCTACTGGAACCTTCGTGTTCAAACGCTACTTCGTCACCGGTTTGCTGATCTGGGTCCCGCTGGTCATCACCTTGTGGGTGCTGGGCCTGGTCGTGTCGACGCTCGAGGCCGTCGTGCCCTCGGTGCTCACGTCCGAGTCGCTGTTCGGCACCCATATTCCCGGGTTCGGCCTGGCGGTGGTGATCCTGGTGGTGCTGCTGACGGGCATGGGCGCGGCCAACCTGCTCGGGCGCAAGCTGCTCGAGGTCTGGGAAGGCCTGCTGGGCCGCATCCCGCTGGTGCGTTCGATCTACAACTCGGTCAAGCAGGTCAGCGACACGGTGCTGGCGCCCAATGGCCAGGCCTTCCGCAAGGCGGTGCTGGTGCAGTATCCCCGCGCCGGATCCTGGACGCTGGCCTTCCTGACCGGGACGCCCGGCGGCGAGGTGGCCGAACACCTGCCCGCCGACTGCGTGAGCGTTTACGTGCCGACGACGCCGAATCCGACGTCGGGTTTCTTTTTGATGGTGCCGCGCGCGGATATCGTCGAGCTCGGCATGTCTGTGGATGCGGCCTTGAAGTACATCGTATCGATGGGGGTGGTGGCGCCGGGTTCCCCGGCGCGGGGCAATTGACGTCGCCAAGGACGTCCGGCGCGCGCGTGCGCGGCCCGGCCCTGCATCGATACACACCAATTTAGACGGAGATTCCATGCGTACCTGCTATACCGGCCAGGTCTCGACCGAGCACCTGGGACAAACCGTGACCCTGTTTGGCTGGGTGCACCGCCGCCGCGACCATGGCGGCGTCATCTTCATCGACCTGCGCGATCGCGAAGGCCTGGCCCAGGTCGTCTGCGATCCCGACCGCGCCGACACCTTCCAGATCGCCGAGCGCCTGCGCAACGAATTCTGCGTGCGCGTCACCGGCCTGGTGCGCAAGCGCCCCGAGGGCACGACCAACCCCGCGCTGAAGTCGGGCGAGATCGAAGTGCTGGCGCACGACATCGAGATCCTGAACGCGTCGGTCACGCCGCCCTTCCAGCTCGATGACGAGAACCTGTCCGAGACCACCCGCCTGACGCACCGCGTGCTGGACCTGCGCCGCCCGCAGATGCAGCAGAACCTGATGCTGCGCTATCGCGTGGCGATCGAGTCGCGCAAGTACCTGGACGGCCTGGGCTTCATCGACATCGAGACGCCCATGCTCACCAAGAGCACGCCGGAAGGCGCGCGCGACTACCTGGTGCCCTCGCGCGTCAACCCGGGCCATTTCTTCGCGCTGCCGCAATCGCCCCAGCTGTTCAAGCAACTGCTGATGGTGTCGGGCTTCGACCGCTACTACCAGATCGTCAAGTGCTTCCGCGACGAGGACCTGCGTGCCGACCGCCAGCCCGAGTTCACGCAGATCGACTGCGAGACCTCGTTCCTGAACGAGCAGGAAATCCGCGACATCTTCGAGAACATGATCCGTCACGTGTTCAAGGAAGTGAAGGGCGTCGAACTGGCCAACCCGTTCCCGGTCATGCCGTGGAGCGAGGCCATGGGCCGCTTCGGCTCCGACAAGCCGGACCTGCGCGTCAAGCTCGAGTTCACCGACCTGACCGACGTCATGAAGGATGTCGACTTCAAGGTCTTCGCCAGCGCCGCCAACAGCGCGGGCGGCCGCGTCGTCGCCCTGCGCGTGCCGGGCGGCGCGGAATTGAGCCGCAGCGAGATTGACGCCTACACCCAGTTCGTCGGCATCTATGGTGCCCGCGGCCTGGCCTGGATCAAGGTCAACGAACTGGCCAAGGGCCGCGAAGGCCTGCAGTCGCCCATCGTCAAGAACATCCATGACGCCGCCCTGCAGGAACTGCTGGGCCGCAGCGGCGCCCAGGACGGCGACATCCTGTTCTTCGGCGCCGACAAGGCCCGCATCGTCAACGACTCGATCGGCGCGCTGCGCGTGAAGATCGGGCACAGCGAGTTCGGCCGCAAGCAGGGCCTGCTGGAAGGCGACTGGAGGCCGCTGTGGGTGGTCGACTTCCCGATGTTCGAGTACGACGAGGAAGAGCAGCGCTACACCGCCGCCCACCATCCCTTCACCTCGCCCAAGGACGGCCACGAGGACCTGCTGGAAACCGATCCCGGCGCCTGCCTGGCCAAGGCCTACGACATGGTGCTGAACGGCTGGGAAATCGGCGGCGGCTCGGTTCGTATCCACCGCGAGGAAGTGCAGAGCAAGGTGTTCCGCGCGTTGAAGATCGATGCCGAGGAAGCCCAGGTCAAGTTCGGCTTCCTGCTGGACGCGCTGCAATACGGCGCGCCTCCGCACGGCGGCATCGCCTTCGGCCTGGACCGCATCGTCACGATGATGGCCGGCGCCGAGTCCATCCGCGACGTGATCGCCTTCCCCAAGACCCAGCGCGCCCAGTGCCTGCTGACCGGCGCGCCGTCGGAGGTGGACGAGAAGCAGCTGCGCGAACTGCACGTGCGCCTGCGCGCCGCCGAGGTCAAGACGGCGCAGTAAGCGGCCGGCTTCGCCGCACGCCATCCGGGCCCCGCTTCGCAAGAGGCGGGGCTTTTTTCATCGCCGGACCGTCGCCAGGATGAAAAGGCCCCCTTGGGGGGCGGCGCCGCCGCGAAGCGGCACCTACACCTTGTGGATGCGGTACACGCAGCGGCCGCCTCCCGCCAGCAGGTGCTGCTCGCGCGCCACTTGCGTGTCCTTGCCCGCGATCTCCTGGAACAACTGCAGTTCCGAGCGGCAGAAACCCTGGCATGCCTGCGCCGCCGCGCAGATCGGGCAATGGTCCTCCACCAGCAGCCAGTCGGCGCCGTCGCGTTCCACTCTCGCCATGTAGCCCTCGTTGGAGCGGACCTGCGCCAGCTGGCGCAGGCGTTCCTCCAGGCTCTTGCCGTCGCACGCCGCCGCATAGGCGGCCCTGGCTTCGGCTTCGCGCTTGGCAATCAGGCGGTCCAGTCCTTCCTCGCCGAACAACTGCCGGATCGAGTCGATCAACTGCGTCGTCAACTGGGCGTGCGTATCGGGAAAACGACGATTGCCCGCCTCGGTCAGGACCCAGTCCTGGCGCGGCCGGCCGGCACCCGCCGCGGGCTGCTGGCGGCCCTCGACCAGGCCTGCCGCCACGAGCTTCTGCACTTGCTGGCGCGCGGCTTCGGTGGTCAGGTCCAGCTTGCGGGCGAGGGTGGCGGTGGAGACCGGCCCATGGGTCTTGATGAAGAACAGGATGCGATCGGCGGTGGGGAATACCATTCAATTTTCCAAGGTCTTTCTTGCATAAATAAAAGACGCTCTCTAATATGCAAGAAATTTCTTTGATAATAGGCCCTGCCGGTCCCGTTGTCGAGGAATCCGGCTTGCGTTCGCGTTCCCGGGTTCTCCGGCCGTGTCCGAACGGGCCTCTCCTCCTTCAAGGTCCGCATCATGCGCAAGAAAATCCTGGTGGGCACGGCGATACTGGCCGCCGTCGTCCTGGCCGGCGTGCGCGTCGCCGCATCGGGCGGCGACGAGCCTCCCCCCGCCGCCTATCCCGCGCCCAAGGTGGCGGTCGCCAGCGTGCAGCGAGCCCGATTGCCCCGGGTCTACGTGGGCGTCGGCGAACTGGAGGCGGTGCGCCAGGTCCTCCTGGCCACCGAAGCGGGCGGGCGCATCACGCGTATCGCGTTCGAGTCGGGCCAGCGGGTCAAGGCCGGGCAGGTGCTGGTGCAGCTGAACGACGCACCCGAGCAGGCCGAGGCGCGTCGCCTGGAGGCGCAGTTGCGCAATGCCGAACTCCAGCACGCCCGCGTGCTGCGGCTGCTGGAGGAGGATGCCGCCACGCGCGAACAGCTCGACAACGCCCGTGCCGCGCGGGACATGGCGCAGGGAGAACTGCAGCGGGTCCAGGCCCTGATCGCGCAGAAGACGGTGCGCGCGCCCTTCGACGGCGTGCTGGGCCTGCGCCGCGTCCATGCCGGCCAGTACCTGAACGTCGCCGATCCCATCGCATCCCTGGTCGATGCCGCGTCGCTGCGGGCCAACTTCTCGCTGGACGAACAGGCCGTTCCACGGCTGCGTGCCGGCCAGCCCGTGGAGGTGCTGGTGGACGCCTATCCGGGCCGGCGCTTTCGCGCCACGATCAACGCGATCGATCCGATGATCTCGCGTTCGCGCACCGTGCGGGTCCAGGCAACCCTGCCCAATCCGGAAGGCGCGTTGAAGGCGGGCATGTACGCGAGCGTCAGGGTCGAGCGCCAGGACGGCCCGGCCTCGGTGCTGGCGGTGCCCGAGACCGCGGTCACCTATACCGCCTACGGCGATACCGTGTTCGTCGTGCAGGACGCGCCGGGCAAGGGGCTGGTGGTCAAGCGGGTGGCGGTCAAGGTGGGCGCGCGCCACGAAGGCCTGGTCGAGATCGAAGAGGGCTTGCGCGAAAGTGATCGCGTGGTCACTTCGGGCCAGCTCAAGCTGAACGACGGGATGCCGGTGGAGCCGAGCGCGGGCGATACGCTGCGCGAGACGGTGTCCGCCACGCGCGTCTCCGGCATCTGAACCGGGTGCCGCCATGACGTTCACCGACGTATTCGTCCGCCGCCCGGTCCTGGCCCTGGTGGTGAGCGCGCTCATCCTGCTGCTGGGCCTGTTGTCCCTGACCCGGCTGCCGATCCGCCAGTATCCGCTGCTGGAGAGTTCCACCGTCACCATCACGACCGAATATCCCGGCGCTTCCGCCGAGCTGATGCAGGGCTTCGTCACGCAGCCCATCGCCCAGGCCGTGTCCTCGGTGGAAGGCATCGACTACCTGTCCTCGTCCTCGGTCCAGGGCCGCAGCGTCGTGACGGTGCGCATGGAGCTGAACCGCGATTCCACGCAGGCCCTGGCCGAGGTCATGGCCAAGGTCAACCAGGTGCGCTATCGGCTGCCCGAGCAGGCCTACGATCCGGTGATCGAACGGTCGGCCGGCGAGTCCACCGACGTGGCCTATGTCGGCTTCGCCAGCGACACGCTGTCGATGCCGGCCCTGAGCGACTATGTGCGGCGGGTGGTGGAACCGAAGTTCTCCGGCATCGAGGGGGTGGCCAAGGTCTCGGTCTACGGCGGGCAGCGGCTGGCGATGCGCCTGTGGCTGGATCCCGACCGGCTGGCCGGCCGCGGCCTGACCGCGGCGGACGTGGCCGAGGCGGTACGGCGCAACAACTACCAGGCGGCGCCCGGCAAGGTGAAGGGCATGTACGTGATCGCCAACGTCCGGGTCAATACCGATCTCATCAGCGTCGAGGAATTCCGCGACATGGTGGTCCACAGCGGCGCCGACGGACTGGTGCGGCTGCGCGACGTCGGTACCGTGGAACTGGGCGCGGCCTCGACCGAGAGCAGCGCCACCATGGACGGCACGCCGGCGATCTTCGTGGGCCTGGCCTCGACGCCGTCCGGCAACCCGCTGGTGATCGTGGACGGCATACGCAAGCAACTGGCCGAGATCGACAAGACGCTGCCGCCCGGCGTGCACGCGCGGCTGGCATTCGAGACCTCGCGCTTCATCAAGGCCTCCATCGACGAGGTCGTGCACACATTGATCGAGGCGCTGGTCATCGTGGTGGCGGTGATCTTCCTGTGCCTGGGGTCGCTGCGCACGGTGCTGGTGCCGATCGCCACCATCCCGCTGTCCATGCTGGGCGCGGCGGCGCTGATGCTGGCCTTCGGGTTCAGCGTGAACCTGCTGACGCTGCTGGCCATGGTGCTGGCCATCGGACTCGTGGTGGACGATGCCATCGTGGTGGTCGAGAACGTCCACCGGCACATCGAGGAAGGGCGTTCGCCCGCCGCGGCCGCGCTGATCGGCGCGCGCGAAGTGGCGGGGCCGGTCATCGCGATGACGTTGACCCTGGCGGCCGTGTACGCCCCCATCGGCCTGATGGGCGGGCTGACCGGCGCCCTGTTCAAGGAGTTCGCTTTCACGCTGGCCGGCTCGGTGGTGGTGTCCGGCGTGATCGCGCTGACGCTGTCCCCGGTGATGAGCTCATTCCTGCTGCCCGCGCAGCAGAACGAGGGACGCATGGCGCGGCTGGCCGAGCGTTTCTTCGGCGGCCTGACAGGCGGCTACGCGGCGGTGCTGCAACGTTCGCTGCGGCACCGCTGGGTAACCGGCGCGCTGGCGCTGGCGGTCTGCGTGAGCCTGCCGGTGCTGTATTCGATGCCGCAGCGCGAGCTCGCACCGGTGGAGGACCAGGCCAGCGTGCTGACCGCGGTCAAGTCGCCGCAGTATGCCAACCTCGATTACGTCGAACACTACTCGCGCAAGCTGGACGACATCTACAAGAGCCTGCCCGAAACCACGGGGCGCTGGATCATCAACGGCAGCGACGGGCTGGCCTCCAGCATCGGCGGCATCGACCTGTCGGCGTGGGGCGAGCGCGAGCGGTCGGGGGCCGAGGTTCAGTCGGCGCTGCAGGCGGCCGTGAACGACGTCGAGGGCAGCAGCATCTTCGCGTTCCAGTTGCCTGCGCTGCCCGGCTCCACCGGGGGACTGCCGGTGCAGATGGTGTTGCGCAGTTCAATGGACTACCGCACGCTGTTCGACGCCATGGAAGACATCAAGCAGCGGGCGCGCCAGAGCGGCCTGTTCGTGGTGGTGGACAGCGACCTCGACTACAACAACCCCGTCGTGCAGGTGAAGGTGGATCGCGCCAAGGCGAACAGCCTGGGCATAGGCATGCGCGACATCGGCGAATCGCTGGCGGTGCTGGTGGGCGAGAACTACGTCAACCGCTTCGGCCTGGACGGCCGTTCGTACGACGTGATCCCGCAAAGCACGCGCGAGCGGCGGCTCACGCCCGAGGCCCTGGCGCTCCAGTACGTGCGCACCGCCGACGGCGACCTCGTGCCGCTGTCGGCGGTGGTCGCGGTGTCGGTGCAGGTCGAGCCCAACAAGCTGACCCAGTTCGACCAGCAGAACTCGGCCACCTTCCAGGCCATTCCCGCGCCCGGCGTGACGCTGGGCGACGCGGTGGCGTTCCTGGAGTCGGTCGCGGCGAGCCTGCCTGCCGACTTCAGCCACGATTGGCAATCGGACGCCCGCCAGTACAAGCAGGAGGGCAATGCGCTGGCGCTGGCCTTCGCCGCGGCGCTGATCGTCATCTACCTGGTGCTGGCGGCCCAGTACGAAAGCCTGGTCGATCCGCTGGTCATCCTGATCACCGTGCCGCTGTCCATCTGCGGCGCGCTGGTGCCGCTGGCGCTGGGCGGGGCCACGCTCAACATCTATACGCAGATCGGGCTGGTGACGCTGATCGGCCTGATCAGCAAGCACGGCATCCTGATGGTGGAGTTCGCCAACGAGCTGCGTGCCGCCGAAGGGCTCACGCCTATCGAGGCCATGCTGCGCGCCGCGCAGATCCGCCTGCGGCCCATCCTGATGACCACGGCCGCCATGGTGTTCGGGCTGCTGCCGCTGCTGGGCGCCTCCGGCGCGGGCGCGCAAAGCCGCTTCGGCCTGGGCATCGTCATCGTCTGCGGCATGGTGGTGGGCACGCTGTTCACCCTGTTCGTGCTGCCCACCGTCTATTCGCTGCTGGCCCGCGACCACGCCACCGGCGCAGCGCGCCGGCGCGAGCTGGCCGAGGCCGGCGCCGCCGCGCCGCAGGCGCACTGAGGAGCATCGCATGTACAAGCAACCTGTCATGCCCGCCATGCTGGCCATGGCGGCACTGATCGCCGGATGCGCCGTCGGGCCCCGCTACGAGGCGCCGCAGGTGGCCCCGATTGCGCTGGCCAGCCCCGAGCAGGCCTGGTTCGCCGCCGAGCCTTCCACGGCGCCCTGGTGGTCGTTCTTCGACGATCCCGCGCTGGAACGCCTGATCGCCGCCGCGCTGGAACACAACCACGATGTCCGCCAGGCCTATGCCAGCCTGCAAGGCGCGCGGGCGATGTACGACGAGCGCGAGCTGGACCGCTATCCCGCCGTTACCGCGCAGGCCGCCTGGCGCCGCGGCGTCCAGCAGCAGGCCATGGCCACGGGCGATCCCGAGCGCAAGCCCTTCGAGAACTTCCGCGCCGGGTTCGATGCGCAGTGGGAAATCGACCTGTTCGGCCGCCTGGCCCACCTGGCCGCGTCGGCCCAGGCGCAGGCCGATGCGGCGCGGGCGGACCTGGACCGCGTGCGGCTGGCCATCGCCGCCGACGTCGCCCGTTATCACTACGAGTACCAGGGCTTGCAGCGCCGCCTGAATGTCGCGCGGGCCCAGGCCGAGAGCTGGCGCCAGACGGTGCGGCTGGTGGACGCCAGCGTCCGCGCCGGCAGCGGACTGCGGGAGGATCTGGAAAACGCGCGCGCCAACCTGGCCCGCAGCGAGGCGGCCATCGCGCCGCTGTGGGCGGCCAGCCAGGAGACCCGCTACCGGCTGGACGTGCTCCTGGGGCGGCGGCCGGGCGAGACGGCTGCGCCGGCCGATGCCGGCGGGCAGGCTCCGCTGGTGGGCCGCCTGCCGCTGGGAGACGTCGATGCGCTGATCCGCAACCGGCCCGATGTGGTGCGCGCCGAAAGACTGCTTGCCGCCAGCACCGAAAACGAGGGCGCGGCTACCGCCGACCTCTATCCGCGTGTGAGCCTGGGCGGGTTCATCGGTTTCTTCGCACTGCGCGGCGGCGACCTCGGCGGCGCCGCGCGGGCGTTCGAAGTCGCGCCCACCGTCGACTGGCCGGCGTTCCGGCTGGGCAGCGCCCGCGCACGCCTGCGCGCCGCTCACGCGCAGTCGACCGGCGCGCAGGCCCGCTACGAGCAGACGCTGCTGCTGGCGCAGGAAGAGGTCGAGGGGGCGTTGACGCGGCTGGCCCGCCAGCAGGAGCGCCTGGCCGCGCTGGCGCGCTCCGCGGAGCATGCGCGCGCCGGACTGGAGATCGCCACGCGGCGCTACCGGGCCGGCGCGGGGCCGTATCTGGCCGTGCTGGAGAACCAGCGCAGCTACTACCAGATCAGCCAGGAGGCCACGGAAGCGGAGACCGCCTCGTACGTGAACGCGGTGGCCCTGTACAAGGCCCTGGGCTGGGGCATGGGCACGGACGGAGGAAATTCATGAGCGCATCGACCTTGCCCGAGGCTTCCTGGGGCGAACTGCTCCATGGCCGCAACGCGTTGCGGTCCATCGCGCTGGCCGGCGGCGTCGCGCTGCATGCCATCAACGTCTACGTCGTGACCACCATCCTGCCCAGCATGATCGCCGACATAGGCGGCCTGGAGTACTACGCCTGGAACACTTCGCTGTTCGTCGTCGCGTCCATGGTCGGGTCGGCGCTGTCTGCCCGCCTGCTGGAACTGCTGGGTCCTCGCGGCGCCTACCTGCTGGCGCTTTGCGCCTTCGCGGCGGGGTCGGCGTGGTGCGCGTTGTCCCCGTCCATGCCCAGCCTGTTGGCCGCGAGAACGGTGCAGGGCTTCGGCGGCGGCGTGTTGCTCGCGCTGAGCTATGCGCTGATCCGCCAGGTGTTCGAGGCGCGGCTGTGGCCACGGGCGATGGGCCTGGTGTCGGGCATGTGGGGCGTGGCGACGCTGTGCGGCCCGGCGGTGGGCGGGCTGTTCGCCGGGCAAGGGCACTGGCGCTGGGCCTTCTGGTCGCTGATCCCGGTGGCCGCCGTGCTGGCCGCGATCGTATCCGTCCAGTTGCCGGGCCGGAGCCGTTCCGCCGGCGACACTGGCATGCGGCCGCCCTACGCGACCATAGGCCTCCTGGTGGTATCGGTGCTGGCCGTGTCCCTGGGCAGTCTCAGCACCAGCGCCGCGTGGAACCTGGCCGGCGTGGCGGCGGGTTGCGTGCTGGCCGTGGGCATCGCGGCGATCGACCGGCGCGCGGCCGCGCGGCTGCTGCCGGCTGGCGCATATTCGCTGTCGGCGCGGCTGGGCCTCCTGTATGCGCTGATGAGTCTGCTGGTGGTCGGCATCACGACCGAGATATTCGTGCCGTACTTCCTGCAGGTCATCCACGGAATGACGCCGCTCGCCGCCGGTTACCTCACCGCCGTCATGGCCGGCGGCTGGACGCTGGGTTCGGTGGGCAGCGCCGGCCGGCGCGGCGCCGCGGCCGACCGGATGGTGCGGGCCGGCCCTTGGATCAGCCTGGGCGCGCTGGTGGCCATGGCGGTCCTGACGCCACGTGCCGGGTGGCTGGAGGGCGTGCCCGGACTGGCGCTGTATTGCCTGGCGCTGGCGGGCGTGGGGCTGGGCATAGGGGTGGGCTGGCCGCACCTGCTGACGCGGCTATTCGTCGCGGCGCCGCCGGGGGAAGAAAACCTGGCCTCGGCATCCATCACCACGGTGCAGTTGTACGCCATGTCGCTGGCCTCGGCGCTGGCCGGCATGGTGGCGAACGCGGCCGGATTGGCCGATCCGGGCGGCGTGGCCGGCGCCCAGCGGGCCGCCCTCTGGCTGTTCGGCACTTTCGCCATCGCTCCCGCGCTGGCCGTGCTCCTGTCGCGCCGCGTGGCCGGACGGCAGGAGACGGCGTAAGGGCTACGGGGGATTCAGTTCCGAGTCCTGCCACGGGTCGTAGCTCCCGAAGTGCCAGACATAGCCTTCGGGATCGGCGAGCGTATAGCCCTTGCCGCCGTAATCTTCCTCCTGGATGGGGCGCACGATGCGGGCACCGGCCTTGATGGCGGTGGCGTAGTGCGCGTCGGGATCGGCGACGACGACGTAGGGCGTCTGGGTCTGCCGGCCGCCGATGTCGGCCGGCAGGGCGGTAAGCTGGCGCATGAGTTCGCTCGTACCCGAGCCGAGCATGATCATGCCGTCTCCCAGGGTGAGCTGGGCATGGGCGATGGTTCCGCCGTCCCCCGGCACCACCAGGTGCTGGGTGAAGCCGAAGGCCTGGCACAGCCAGTCGATGGCGGCGGGGGCATCGCGGTAGACCAGGCAAGGCATGATGGAGGTGCGTGTCATGGGCGGTCTCCTGGCAGGCAGGCGTCGGAACGTACGAAAACCGTAGCATGGCATGCGCGCGATGGACAAGGCGCCGCGCCGCCCGCATCGTTTCCGGGGATGTCCGTGCCAGCCGGCGGGCGGCGTCAGGCGCGCGCTTCCAGCTCGACCGCCTGTTTCCGCATGCTTTCGACCAGCGATGCCAGCACGGCTTCGTTGGCCTCGCGCGGATGCGCGACCACGCCGATCTCGCGGAAGAAGGGCGGCCCGGGCAGCTCGACGATGCGCACCTGCCTGTCGGCGGCCGCATCCACCAGCGTGCCCGGGATGACGGCGCAGCCCAGCCCCTCGCGGACCATGCGCAGGATGACGGCCGGTTCGTCCAGTTCCATCAGCTCGTCCACGCCGGTCGACAGGCGGCGCAGGAACTGGTCGACCAGATGGCCGCCATGCGACTTGCGGTTGTAGCGGATGAACGGCAGCGCCGCCGCCACCGCCTCCCAGTCCCCCCGCGTTCCGCGCGGCGCGATGCCGACGTAGCGCTCGCGCATCAGCGCGGTCCATTTCAGGTGGCGCGGCAGGTTCAGGTTGGGCTTGATCAGCACGGCCAGGTCGAGTTCCTGCTCGTCCACCTGCGCCAGGAGCTGCGAGGACATGCCCGGCACCACGTTGACATGCACGGCGGGCAGGGACTGCCGGAAGCGCCGCAGCGCGCCGGGCAGCAACCCCGTCTGTGCAGTGGAAATCGCGCCCACGGTGATGGCCACCGGCGCCGGCTGCCGGCTGGCGCCGCGCATGGCCTGGTAGCGCTGCACGATGTGCTCGGCCTCGGGCAGCAACTGGCGCCCGCGTTCGCTCAACCGGACCGACTTGCCCGCCCGCTCGAACAACAGGCAGCCCAGGTCTTCCTCTAGCCGCTTGATCTGGGTGCTGACGGCCGACTGGGTCAGCCCCAGGCGCGCGCCGGCGGCCGAGAAGGACGAAGCCCGCGCGGCTGCCATGAAGGTTTGTAGGTAGCGGATCACCATGGGGATGCCTGGATGCTAATAGAAAAAATCGATGACAAGGCCGGGAAACTTTCGTTTCGCATCGGAAGTTTCGTTCAATACAATCATAGCCCGGGCCCGGATGGCGGGCCTGCACCGGAGTTTCCTCATGGCTGGCATCCCGCTCTTTCACCTGGCTTTCCCCGTCGACGATCTCGCGCAGGCACGAGCCTTCTATGGCGGCCTGCTCGGCTGTCCCGAGGGCCGCAGCTCGGACGCGTGGGTCGATTTCAATTTCTACGGGCACCAGATCGTGGCCCACCTGTCGCCGGGCGAGGCCGGCACGCGCCATACCAGCGCGGTCGACGGGGACGACGTCCCCGTGCGCCACTTCGGCGCCATTCTTCCCATGGACGAATGGGAGGCCCTGGCCGAAAAACTGCGCCAGGCCGGCACCCGGTTCGTGATCGAGCCACACGTCCGTTTCAAGGGGGAAGTGGGCGAACAGGCTACTATGTTCTTTTTGGATCCTTCGGGCAACGCGCTCGAATTCAAGGCATTTGGCGATCTCGGCCAGGTGTTCGCGAAGTAGCCGGCCGGCGGCGCGACCCGGGCCCGACCGGTTTTTCATCGCCGGGCCGCCCCTGGCGGGGCAGCGCCGCCGCGCGGCGGCAAGCGTGGGGCCATTTTTCAAGGAAGCGCTGCATGTTGTTATCTTCTCGAGTCTTGCTGGGCTGCGCCGCACCGATGGGCGCGGCCGGCGTCATGCTGGCCGCCATGGCCACGCACCTGACGGGTGGAGGCATCCTGTCCACCGCCGCGTTGTTCCTGCTGCTGCATGCCGCCGCCATCACCGGCCTGGCCGCCGTGGTGCCCCACGTCCAGCGCGGCCGCACCGCCCTGATCGGCGCCGCGGCCCTGATCATCGCCGGCACGCTGCTGTTCTCGGTGGACCTGGCCCTGCGCCAACTGGCCGGCATGAAACTGTTCTGGGGCACCGCCCCCTTCGGCGGCGGCGCCATGATCGTAGGCTGGCTGGGCGTCGCCATCGCCGCCCTCATGCCCAACCGCTGACCCCCACCAGCCCGTTGGTTGCCAGGGCACAGCGGATCCGGCTCCGCCGGTCCGCCAGTGCCGCCCCCCGGGGGGCGCCCGTCAGGGCGTAGGGGGGGGAAACTTCTCCATCCAGCCCACGTACCGATCCACGAATCCCTGGATGAACTTGGCGCTGGCCTCATTGGTGATCTTGCCGTCCGCATCCACCAGCCCGCCGGTGTACTGCACGAAGATGCTCGGCTGAGGCAGCACGGGCACGTCCAGCGCCGACAGCACCATGCGCAGGTGTTCCTGCGCCAGGGCCGTGCCGACCTGGCTGGGCGAGGCGCCCATGATGCCGGCGGGCTTGCCCGGCCACGAACTCTTGCCCCAGGGGCGCGAGCCCCAGTCCAGCGCGTTCTTGAGCACGCCGGGGTACGACCGGTTGTATTCCGGCGTGAAGAACAGCAGGCCGTCCGCGGCTTCCACCTGCCGCTTGAACGTGACGACGGGCCCGGGCAGGGCGGTATCGAGATCCTGGTTGTACAGGGGGAGATCGCCGATGGCGATTTCCTCCGTCTGGAAGTTGGATGGCAGCAGTTTCGTCACGGCCTTCGCCAGCTGGCGGTTGAACGATTCCTTGCGGAGACTGCCGATGATCACGCCGATCTTGTAGGTGCTCATGAAGATTCCCGGATCTGGATGAGAAAAGGGGATGCCGGAGCGCGGCCGCCGGCCGCACCGGAGCGGGGGAACTGCCGATTCATGATAGCGCAGCGAATCCACTAGAATGAATCCCTTGTCCCCCCTTGATGCTCACGATGTCAGTCGTTCGTATCGTCAGCTACAACATCCACAAGGGCATGTCCGCCCTGGGCAAGCGCGAGTCCGTGCAGGAACTGCGCCTCGGCCTGCACGGGCTGCGCGCCGACCTGGCTTTTCTCCAGGAAGTCCAGGGGCGCAACGACAAGTCCGGTACCTTGCACGAGCAGCATGAGATGCTGGCCGCGGCCCTGAGGCTGGAGGCCGCCTATGGCCGCAATGCCGTCTACCGGCACAGCGATCATGGCAACGCGCTGCTGTCGCGCTTCCCCATCCTGTCGCACCAGAACCAGGACATCTCCGATCACCGCCTGGAGCAGCGCGGCCTGCTGCATGCCCGCGTGGGCATCGGCGGCCACGAGGTGCATTGCTTCGTGGTGCATCTCGGACTGTTCGCCGGCAGCCGGTCGCGCCAGGTGGGAGCGCTGGTGTCGCGCATCGAGGAAGTCGTGCCGTCGTCGGATCCCATCCTGATCGCCGGGGACTTCAACGACTGGACCAACGTGCTGTCGGACATCCTGGTCGAACGCCTGGGCTTGCACGAGGTGTTCGCGACCGCGCCTCGGGGCAACAACGTGGAACTGCCGCGCCTGCGCGATTCGGTCCGCATGCTGGGCCGGGTGCTGCGGGGCGGGGAAGCCTCGCCCTGGCGGCTGCGGCCCGGGTTCCAGGGCCCGCCCAAGCTCGGCATGGGCAACGAACTGATGGCGCCGCGTCCGCCCCGCACTTTCCCCGCCATCTTTCCGTGGCTGCGGCTGGACCGGATCTACCAGCGCGGATTTTCGGTCCGGCAGGCCAGCGTGTTGTACGGCAGGCCCTGGACACGCCTGTCGGACCACGCGCCGCTGCTGGCCGAGCTCGAACTACCTTGACATGCGGGTGCCTGGCCGCGCCGCGCTGACCGCGGACGCCGCGGCCAGGAAGACGGCGGCCAGCACGAGGCCCGTGGTCGGCCCGTGCGCCGAGGCGGCGGTGAACGCCAGCGCCACCAGCGCCGCGCCCAGTGCCATGCCGAACTGGCGCGCCGTGGCCTGCAGGCCGCCCGCTCCGCCGCTGCGATGGCGCGGGGCCGCGGTCAGCATGACCCGGTTGTTGGGAGTCTGGAACATGCCGAAGCCGGTGCCGCAAAGCACCATGCAGGCCATGATCCAGCCGTTGGGCGTGCTGGTGGGCAGCAACGAGATGACCACCAGGCCGCCGGCGACCAGTCCGGCACCTATCGAGCACAGGATCGAGGGCGCGACGGATTCCGACAGGCGTCCGGCCACGGGGGCCGCGATGGCCACCGCCAGCGGCCAGGGCACCATCAGCATGCCCATTTCCAGCTGGCTGCGGCCCAGGATCTGCTGGAAGTAGAACGGCAGCGAAATATAGGAAATGGTCTGGCCCGAGAACGCGCAGACCGAGGCGCCGACCGAGAACGCGAACTGGCGGATGCGCAGCAGGTCGAGCGGCAGCAGCGGCGTCGCCTGGGTCAGTTCGCGCCGGACCAGCGCCAGCCCGGCCACCGCGCCGCCGGCCAGCAGCGCGAGCGCCGTCATGAAATCGTGCAGCAGCCGGTCCACGCCCACCACGATCAGGCCGAAGGTCAATCCGCTGAGCGTGGCGCTGAGCGCATCGAAAGGACGCTTGGCGAGTTCGGTCTCGGGCAGCATGCGGCTGCCGATGGACAGGATGAACAGGCCGATGGGAAGGTTGACCGCGAACAGCCAGGGCCAGGAGGCGACCGACAGGATCAGCGACCCTATCATCGGCCCGGCGGCGGACGAGGTCGCCACGACCAGGGCGTTATAGCCGATGGCCCGGCCGAACTGCTTCTGGGAATAGATGAAGCGCAGCAGGGCCGGCGTGACGCTCATGACCGCCGCCGCGCCCAGGCCCTGGAACACGCGGAAGGAAATCAGCATCGTGAACGACTGCGACATCGCGCAGCCCGCCGAGGCGATGGTGAAGGCCGTCAGGCCCGCGCCGAACACGCGCCGGTAGCCCAGGATTTCTCCCAGCGACGAGAAGGGCAGCAGGGCGACGACGATCGCGAGCTGGTAAGTGTTGACGATCCAGACGGCCTGGGCAGGCGAGACGCCCAGGTCACGCGCGATGGACGGCAGCGCGACGTTGGTGATGGTGGTTTCCAGGACGGTCATCGCCATCGCCAGCATCGTGGCTGCCAGGGCCCAGTACTTGCGCGGCGGGGTAAGTCCGTCCAGGGGATGCATCTTCTTGTTGTGCGCGCGCCGTGCGCGCGGCGCGCGGATCAGCGTACGGGGAAATTGAAATAGGTATCCGGATACGGCTCTTCGTCCAGAGTGTAGTGCCACCACTCTTCGGGCAGGTTGCGAAAACCGTGCCTGGCCATCAGTTCCTTCAGGAACCGGCGATTGTGTCGGACAGCCTCGGGTAAATCAGGATTGTCTGTATGCGACTTTACATCAAAAAGGTCGAAGGGGGTTCCCATGTCGACCTCGCCGCCGGCCAGCAGCGGACCACGGACGGGCAGGGCGGAGGCGGTTTCAGGCTCCAGCGCGGCCAGCGTCAGATCCACCGTGCTGCCCCGGCTGTGGCCGGATCGCTCGGCGATGTAGCCCAGTTCGAGCAGCGCGGCCTTGTCCACGCCGGGGAAGTATTCGGCCTTGGTCTTCTGGTCGGCGGCGTCGCGCGTCCAGGCCACGAAATCGGTCACGGCGCGCTGGGGCCGGTAGCAATCGAAGATCTTCAACGTCAGGCCCTGGGGCCGGACTTCGCGCTGCACGGCCAGCAGGCGCCGCGCGGCGGGTTCGGTCAGGATGCAGGTGGGGGCGTCGTAGCCCGCCGCCGGCCGGCCCATGAAGTTGGCGCTGCCGTGATAGCGGATGTCCAGCCGCACGGTCTGGGCGACGTCGGTCAGGTGGACGAAGCCGACGGGGATGGGAAGAAGCGGGTCTTCCTGGGCGTGGGCGACCGGCGAGAGCAGCGCCGCGGCGGCGAGACAGGCGCCGGTGGCTTGTGCCAGCGAACCGGCCGGGCGCCGGTCGTCCTGGTCGGAGGAGCGGTTCTTCATTCGGGCATTCCATCTTGAAGCAGCGCATATTATGCGGCGTACGGCGCGCGGCGGGCCAGTTGCGCTATACTTGCGCCCGTCATTGGGGAGTAGCCTCCTTGCCTTTGGGTGCAAGGGCCTGCGTCAACACACTTGCCTACGGGCATGGCGCAGGCGGTCCAGGACTTGGCAAGACCTTTGATCGTGCAGCTTCCGGTGGGCCGGGGCTGTTGCACGATCATTCGGTCAACCGTCCGGCCCGGAGCGCGTATCAAACATGGAAGCCTTCCTCGTCTCGACCGGCATCGTCGCCCTGGCCGAGATCGGCGACAAAACCCAACTGCTCGCCTTGTTCCTGGCTGCCCGCTGGCGTCGGCCCTGGCCCATTATCCTGGGCATCTTCACCGCGACCATCGTCAACCATGCCCTGGCCGGCGCCGTTGGCGCGTGGCTGACGCAGGTGATCGGTCCCGACGCGCTGCGCTGGATACTGGGCGTTTCCTTCATCGCCATGGCGGTCTGGATGCTGGTTCCCGACAAGCTCGACGCAGCCGAGACCGGCAAGCTCAGGCTGGGCGTGTTCGGCACCACGGTGGTGGCATTCTTCCTGGCGGAAATGGGCGACAAGACGCAGGTGGCGACCGTGGCGCTGGTCGCGCAATTCCATGCCTACTACGCCGTGGTGGCCGGCACCACGCTCGGCATGCTGATCGCCAATGTGCCCGCCGTGCTGCTGGGCGACAAGCTGGCCCATCGGCTGCCGGTGCGGCTGGTGCATGGCATCGCGGCACTGATCTTCGCCTGTCTGGGACTGGCCGCGCTGCTCGGCCTGTTCTGATCGCGGGGCTCGTCCCCGGACGGCCCGGGGACGGTGCAACACGATCTTCATGCAAGCTTCACGACCGTTTCATGACAGGCCTCCATCCTTCGAGTCCTTCAGTGACAAACGGATGAAAACCATGAAAAGACTCGTGAGCGGCGGTGTGGGGCTCGCCGCGGTATTGCTGGCGGCAGGATGCCTGTCCTCGGGCGATGACGATCCCATTCCCGTCAATCCGGAGCCGCAGGGGCGGCCCCTGGCCCTGACCATCCTGCACGTCAACGACCATCATTCCCACCTGGATGCCACCTCGGCCACGCTGCAACTGAAGGTGGCCGACGGATCACGCAAGGCCGTCGCGGTATCGGCCGGAGGCTTTCCCCGGGTGAAGGCGGCGATCGACCAGCTGGCGGCGAAGTCGACCCACGTGCTCAAGCTGCACGCGGGCGACGCGCTGACCGGCACGCTGTATTTCAACCGGGCGGGCGAGATGGGCGAGCCCGATGCCGCCCTGATGAACACGGTCTGCTTCGACGCCTTCGCGCTCGGCAACCACGAGTTCGACAAGGGCGACAGCGGCCTGAAGCATTTCATCGACCTGCTGCACGCCGGCAGTTGCAGGACGCCCGTGCTGAGCGCGAACGTCAGCTTCGCCGCGTCCTCGGCGCTGCATCCCTCGCGCGCGGCGGGCGCGGTATCGCCGTCGACGGTCGTGGTGCGCCACGGCCAGAAGATCGGCATCATCGGACTGACGATCGCGGCCAAGACCCAGGCGTCCTCGAGCCCGGACAAGGGTACGGTGTTCGAGGACGAGGCGGTGGCGGCGCAGCGCGAGATCGACGCGCTGCGCAAGCAGGGCATCGACAAGATCATCCTGCTCAGCCACACCGGCTACGGGTACGACAAGCAGATCATCGCCAGGCTCGATGGCGTGGACGTGCTGGTGGGCGGGGACTCGCATACATTGCTCGGCCCCGACGCGATGGCGGGCACGTACGCGCTGGGTGCGACGCCCGGTGGCGCCTATCCCACGCGGATGACCGACAAGCAGGGCAAGCCCGTGTGCCTGGTCCAGGCCTGGGAATACAGCCGGGTGGTGGGCGAGCTGAAGGTGGAGTTCGACGCCAGGGGCGAGATCAGCAAGTGCGAAGGCACGCCGCATGTGCTGATCGGCGACGATTTCGCCATTGGCGGCGCGGCGGCGGGTGCGCCGGACCGGGCCGCGATCCTGGCCGACGTGCAGGCCAGCGGTTTCCTGAAAGTGGTGGCGCCGGACGCCGCGGCGGCGCAGCTGCTGCAGCCGTTCAAGCTGCAGGTGGATGCGTTCAACAAGACGGTCGTGGCACAGGCGCCCGACGAACTGTGCTCGCGCCGCGTGCCGGGCGGCTCGCCCACGCAGACGGCCGGCTGGAACGACTACGGCCGGTCGAGCGCGGCCTGCAACGCGCTGGGCGACGTGACCCGGCGCGGCGGCGACATCCAGCAGATCGTGGCGCAGGCCTTCCTGGAAATTGCGCAGAAGGCCTATGGCGGTGCCGACCTGACGCTGCAAAGCGGCGGTGGCGTGCGGGTGCCCCTGCAGGGCGACATCACCGCGGGCCGCGCCATCGAGGTCGTGCCTTTCGGCAACCAGCTGTATCGCCTGGAGGTGACCGCGACGGAGATCAAGAACCTGCTGGAGGACGGCATCGAGGCCACCTATGGCGGCACCGGCGCCACGGGGCCCTATCCCTACACCGGCGGGCTGCGCTGGGACGTGGATGCGACCCAGCCCAAGGGCAGCCGGGTCAGCAACATCGAACTGCGCGACAGTGCCACGGGGAACTGGGGATTGCTGGACCTGGGCAACGCCACCCGCACCTACAAGCTGTTCGTGCTGAGCTTCAACGCCAACGGCGGCGATGGCTACGCCACCCTGGCGGCCGTGCCGGCCGCGCGGCGGCTCGACGTGGGCGTGCTGGATGCCGACGTGTTCCTGGAATACATCGCGGCGCAGCCCAAGGGGACGAACGGCCTGCCGCAACTGCGCAAGCTGGAACCTGGCCTCTATAGCACCAAGTCCCATAAGGACGTGTGGACCCTCTCTACGCGCTGACGCGCGCCTCCCGGGTCTAGTCCCAGGGCGCGGCCATCGGCCGCGCGGGGCGGGCTTTCCATCCGGCCCGCCAGTGCCGCTCCCTTCAAGAGGTAGACTATGCGAGTAGGCAGTTGCTGCGATGAGGCGTGGCGGCTGCGCGTGTCTTTAGTCCCGAATCGCCCGTGCGCGGCGGCTGTCGCGCATGCCCTAGATTGGGCCGGCCGCTCCGGCCCGTTTATCGCCAGGAAGACCATGTCGAATTTCCTCGTCCGCAAAGTCGCAGTGCTGGGTGCCGGAGTCATGGGCGCCCAGATCGCCGCGCACTGCGTCAATGCCAAGGTGCCGGTGGTGCTGTTCGACCTGCCCGCCAAGGAAGGCCCCAAGAACGGCATCGTGCAGAAGGCCATCGACAACCTGCGCAAGCTCAGCCCCGCTCCGCTGGCGGTGCCGGAACTGGCATCGCTGATCGAGCCCGCCAATTACGAAGACGACCTGGCCAGGCTCAAGGAATGCGATCTGGTGATCGAGGCGATCGCCGAACGCATGGACTGGAAGCATGATTTGTATGCGAAGGTCGCCTCGGCGATCGGTCCGCGGGCCATCTTCGCCACCAATACCTCGGGCCTGTCGATCACCGAACTGTCCAAGGGCATGGCCCCCGGGCTGCTGCCGCGCTTCTGCGGCGTGCACTTCTTCAATCCGCCACGCTACATGCACCTGGTGGAACTGATTCCCACCGCGCATACCGAACCCGCCATCCTGGACCATCTGGAGGCTTTCCTGACCACGGTGCTGGGCAAGGGCGTGGTACGGGCCAAGGACACGCCCAATTTCATCGGCAACCGCGTGGGCGTGTTCGGATTGCTGTCCGCGATGATCGAGGCCGAGCGCTTCGGGCTGACCTACGACGTCGTGGACGACCTGACCGGCGCCAAGCTGGGCCGGGCCAAGTCCGGCACTTTCCGCACCGGCGACGTGGTCGGGCTGGACACGCTGGCGCACGTCATCAAGACCATGGAAGACTACCTGCCCGATGATCCGTTCGCCGCGCACTACGGCACGCCGCCGGTGCTGGCCGGGCTGATCAAGCAGGGCGCGCTGGGGCAGAAGACCGGCGCGGGGTTCTTCCGCAAGCAGGGCAAGGCCATCCTCAGGCTGGATCCGGCCAAGGGCGAGTACGTGCCGGCCGACGGCAAGGCCGACGATGCCGTCGCCCGCATCCTGAAGAACAAGGACGCCGGGCAGCGCCTGCAGGCGCTGCGCGACAGCGAGCATCCGCAGGCCCAGTTCCTGTGGGCCATCCTGCGCGATACCTTCCAGTACATCGCCGTGCACCTGGCCGACATCGCCGGCACCGCGCGCGACGTGGACTTCGCCATGCGCTGGGGATTCGGCCATGGCGTGGGCCCGTTCGAGCTGTGGCAGCAGGCCGGCTGGCTGCTGGTCGCGCAATGGGTGCAGGCCGACATCGCGGCAGGCAAGACGCTGTCCAGCGCGCCGCTGCCGGCCTGGGTGACCAGCGGCCCGGTGGCCGAGCGCGGCGGCGTCCATACGCCGGAAGGGTCGTGGAACCCGGCCGCGGGCAGGTTCGAGCCGCGCTCCAGCCTGCCGGTCTATGCGCGCCAGATCTTCCGCGCGCCGCTGGCAGGAGAGGGCATCGTGCCGCTGGCCGCCGGCAAGACCGTCTTCGAGGACGAGGCGATCCGCCTGTGGACCCTGGACCGCGCCGGCCTGGACGATGTGCTGATCGCCTCGTTCAAGACCAAGATGCACACCATCAGCCCCGCCGTGACGCTGGGGCTGCTGCGGGCCGTCGACCTGGCCGAGCAGGACTACCGCGGGCTCGTGGTCTGGAATCCGGGCGAGCCGTTCTCGGCCGGCGCCGACCTGCAGGCCATCGTGCCGCTGTTCATGAGCGGCGGCGTGCAGGCCGTCGCGCCCGAGGAGGAACGCCTGCAGCAGTTGATGCTGCGGCTGCGCTACGCCCAGGTGCCCACGGTGGCCGCGCTGGCGGGCATGGCGCTGGGCGGCGGCTGCGAGCTGTCGGTGTATTGCGCGCGCCGCGTGGCGCATTTCGAGACCTATCTCGGCCTGGTCGAGGTGGGCGTGGGCCTGATCCCGGGCGGCGGCGGCCTGACCTACCTGGCCCGGCGCGCGGCGCAGGAGCGGGCGCTGGCGCCGGACATGCCGCTGATGGCCTTCCTGAAGAAGTACGCCTTCCAGGCCGCCACCGCGCAGGTCTCCAAGTCCGCGGTCGAGGCCCGGCGCATGGGCTACCTGCTGGACGACGACCCCATCGTCTTCAACGTGCACGAGGTGCTGTACGCGGCCATCCGCGAGGCGCAGGCCCTGCACGACACGGGCTGGCGCGCGCCATGGAAGGAGCCGTTCGCGGCCGCCGGCAGCGAAGGCATCGCCATGCTGAGCGCGCAACTGGTGAACATGCGCGACGGCGGCTTCATCTCGGACTACGACTACCGCCTGGGCCATGCGATTGCCGAGATCCTGTGCGGCGGTGAGATCGAGGCGGGGTCGCTGGTGGACGAACAGTGGATCATGGCGCTGGAGCGCAAGACGTTCATGTCGCTGCTGGGCGAACCCAAGACCCAGGAGCGCCTGATGGGCATGATGCAGACCGGCAAACCTATAAGGAATTGATGTGGCCCCCCCCTACGCGCTGACGCGCGCCCCCCAGGGGGCGATGCGCGCGGACCGGCGGAGCCGGATCCGCCGCATCCTGGGGTACCAACCGGCTGGCGAGGAACTGCGTTCTTGGCGTTCCTTCAGTGCAGGTGGTGACGAAGTGGGGTTTGAGCGGTGGAACAACAGGGGCGCCTCGTGGCGTCACGGACGAATTGAAGGAGATGGGGATGTCACGTCAGGTTCAGGATGCGTATGTCGTTGCCGCGTCGCGGACGCCGATCGGGAAGGCGCCGCGGGGAGCGTTGCGGACGGTGCGGCCGGATGATTTGTTGATCCATGTGCTGCGCGCGGCGTTGGCGCAGGTGCCGGGGCTGGATCCGGGGCGTATCCAGGATGCCATCATCGGCTGCGCGATGCCCGAGGGCGCGCAGGGGATGAACGTGGCCAGGATTTCCACCCTGCTGGCCGGCTTGCCGCAAAGCGTGGGCGCGGTCACGGTGAACCGTTTCTGCGCGTCGGGGCTGACCGCGGTGGCGATGGCCGCCGACCGGATCCGCGTGGGCGAGGCCGACGTGATGATCGCGGGCGGCACCGAATCGATGAGCATGGTGCCGATGATGGGCATCAACCCGTCGCTGAATCCGCGGGTGTTCGAGGGCGACGAGAATATCGGCATCGCCTACGGCATGGGCCTGACCGCCGAGAAGGTGGCCGCCCAGTGGCAGGTGTCGCGGGAAGACCAGGATGCGTTCGCGCTGGCCTCGCACCAGAAGGCGCTGGCCGCCCAGCAGGCGGGCGAGTTCAAGGACGAGATCGCTCCCATCGAGGTGGTGACGCACTTCCCCGACCTGGAGGCGGAGAAGGTGGCGGTGCGCAAGCGCACGATGTCGCTGGACGAAGGGCCGCGTGCCGACACCAGCGCCGAGGCGCTGGCCAGGTTGCGGCCGGTGTTCGCGGCCAAGGGCAGCGTGACCGCCGGCAACAGTTCCCAGACCTCGGACGGCGCGGGCGCGCTGGTGCTGGTGTCCGAGAGGGCGCTCAAGGAATTCAACCTCGTGCCGCTGGCGCGTTTCGTGACCGCCACGGTGCGGGGCGTGCCGCCGGAGATCATGGGCATCGGCCCCAAGGAAGCCGTGCCCGCCGCGCTGCGGCAGGCCGGCCTGTCGCTGTCCGATATCGACTGGATCGAACTCAATGAGGCGTTCGCCGCGCAGTCGCTGGCGGTGATCCGCGACCTGGGCCTGGACCCGGCCAGGGTCAATCCGATGGGGGGCGCGATCGCGCTTGGCCACCCGCTGGGGGCGACCGGCGCGATCCGTGCCTCTACCGTGGTGCATGCGCTGCGGCGCAGGAACCTGAAGTACGGCATGGTCACGATGTGCGTGGGCACGGGCATGGGCGCCGCGGGAATCTTCGAGCGGGTCTAGTCGCGTGGTCGAGACGGGGCGCGGCGATTCCTGGCGGGACGCCGCGCGGCGACGGGAGGGGCGTGCAATGGCGGAGTTCGTCACCCTGGAAGTCCATACCAACCCTTGGGACGCCCACATCACTCGTGGGCTGCTGGAAAGCGAGGGCATCCCGGTGCTGCTGCAGAACGAGCACCAGGTATGGGCCAACTGGCCTTTCTCGCTGGCCCTGGGCGGTGTGCAGGTGCAGGTTCCCGCCTTGTCGCTGCCGCGCGCGCAGGCGGTGCTGGCGCGCCGCAACAGCGGGGAGTATCAGCAGGAAGTGTTCGACCAGCCCGTCGCCGCGCGATGCGATGCCTGCGGCGGCACGCGGTTCGCGCGCGACGTGAACTGGCCGCAGGTGGCGCTGGCGCTGGTGACGCTGTGCTGGAGCAGCGTCATCTTCCCGCCTCGCAGGGGACCGATGAAATGCGTGGACTGCGGAACGCCGGCTGGCGAGGCCTGAGCCGGGCGGCTACCGGCCCTTCGCGCGATCGGCGTTCTCCTGCATCCGGCGCAGCAGTTCCAGCAAGCGTTCCACCTCTTCCCTGTCGAATCCTTCCAGCATCCTGGCCTGCCTGTCCATGGCCCGGGCGATCAGCGCCTGGCCGGTCTGCCGGCCCCGCGGCGTCACGCTGAAGATGGTGCGGCGCGCGTCGGCGGGATCGGGGATGGAGCCCACCAGTCCCGCCTGAGCCAGCTTGGCCAGCGTGCGGCTGACCCAGGCCTTGTCGATGTGCATGATCTGGCACAGGGGCGTGACGCCCATGTCGCCGCGCGTGGCCAGGACCACCAGGCAGCGGTATTCGGGCAGCGTGAGGCCGGCCACTTCCTGCGCATCCCGTTCGGCCAGGCCGCCCAGGCTGGATGACAGCCGGAAGATGACGAAGCCCAGCAGCGAGGTCAGGTCGAAATCGACCGGCGCGGTTCCGCGCCGGCGGGACGAGGATCGGGAGGGGGCGGTCATGGGCATCGGCCGGGACGAAAGTGGAACGGACAGGCGCCATGTTGACAGAAGAGCGTGCCGGCCGCCAATTGGTTGTCAAAACATCATTGACAACACAACAAAAAGCGCGCATCGTCTCTTCCGCAGCGTTCAACGATCCGTTTCATGGCTTCCAATCTCCTGATCATCCTGTCGGACGAACACAGCCCCGGCGTCATGGGCTGCGCCGGCCATGGCGAGGTGTCGACTCCGCACCTGGATGCGCTGGCGGCGTCGGGTACGCGTTTCGCCAACGCGGTATGCGCCAGCCCCATCTGTGTGCCGACCCGTGCCGCGCTCGCCACCGGGCGGGCGGTGCACGAGGCCGGCTACTGGGACAATGTCGATGCCTACGACGGTGCCGTGCCCAGCTGGCACCACGTGCTGCGCGAGCACGGGCATGAAGTGGTGTCCATAGGCAAGCTGCACTATCGCGGCGCCCCGGGCGAGGACTACGGTTTTTCCGAAAGCCTGCTGCCCATGCACATCCATGGCGGCCGGGGCGAGGTCAAGATGCTGCTGCGCGATCCGCCCGCCTCGCTGGGCGACGGCGCGAACATGCTGGCCTCGGCGCGTGCGGGCGAGTCGGATTACAACCGCTACGACGACCGCATCTGCGACACGGCGGTCCGGTGGTTGCGTCGCAAGGCGGCGACGCCCGCCCCGGACAAGCCCTGGGTACTGATGGTATCGCTGGTCGCGCCGCATTTTCCGCTGACCGTGCCGGCGCCCTTCTTCGACCGCTATGCCGCGCAGCCCCTGCGCCTGCCCAAGGCCTATCGGTTCGGCATCGACGAGGCGGCCCATCCCTTCATCCGCCAATATGCGCGCGAGACCGGCTACAACGTCCATTTCCGCGACGAATCGGATGTCAGGCGGGCGCTGGCCGGCTACTACGGCCTGGTCAGCTTCCTGGATGCCAAGGTGGGCACGCTGGTGCGCACGCTGAAGGAGTGCGGGCTGGACGACGCGACGCGCATCATGTACCTGAGCGACCATGGCGACAACGTGGGGGCGCGGGGCCTCTGGGGCAAGAGCACCATGTATGCCGAGTCGGTGGGCATACCGATGATCCTATCCGGTGCGGGCATCGAGGCCGGACGGGTCGAGCGCACGCCCGTCGGCCAGACCGATGTCTACGATACCGTGCTGGACGCGGTGGGCGTACCCGCCGATGCCGGACGCGTGTCGCCATCGGCGCGTTCGCTGCTGCGGGAGCTGCCCGCCGACCGCGCGGTGCTGTCCGAATACCATACCGTGGGTTCGCGCGCGGCCGTCTTCATGCTGCGCGACGCCCATACCAAGTACGTCCACTATTGCGACCATCCTCCCCAGTTGTTCGACCTGGACGACGATCCGGACGAACTGCACGACATCGCCGCGAAGTCGCCGGGCCGCGTGCGTGCCTGGCGCGAGCGGCTGGCCGGGTTCTGCGACCCCGACGAGGTCGATCGCCGCGCCAAGGCGCGACAGGCCGAATTGATCCGGCGCCATGGCGGCGACGCGGCGATCCGGGCCGGGACGGGCATAGGGGGATACACGCCGGTCTCGGCGTGAGGAGCGGATTCCATCGCGGCGCCCGGCGCCGCATCATCACAAAACCGGCAGGAGACAAGACATGAAGTACCCCAGGGTCCTACGCGGACTGATCGCGGCCGCGCTGGCCGCCGTGGCCGGCATGGCGCAGGCACAGCAGGCCGGCGCGCGGCTGCTGGTGGGCTATCCGGCCGGCGGGGCGCCCGATGCCGTGGCGCGCGTATTCGCCGAGCACCTGCGGCAGGTCGCCGGCTTTCCCGTGGTGGTGGAGAACCGCGCCGGTGCGACCGGCAAGCTGGCCATCGATGCGGTGCAGGCCGCCCCCGCCGACGGCCAGACGCTGATGGTGATGCCGGCCAGTTCGCTGCTGCTGACGCCCATGGTGCTGAAGTCCGCCCACTACGACGCAGTGCGGGATTTCGCGCCGGTGTCCGCATTGGCCGAATACGGCTTCGGCGTGGCGCTGGGGCCCGCCGCGCAGGGCGCCACGCTGGCGGCGTTCATGGCCTGGGCCAAGGGCCATGCCGACCAGGCCAACTACGCGACGCCCGGCCTGGGGACGCCGCAGCACTTCCTGGGCGCGGAGCTGGCCAGGCAGGGCGGCACGCCGTTGACGCACGTGCCCTACCGCGGAGGCGCCAATGCCGTCACCGACGTGCTGGGCGGGCAGGTCGCGGCGCTGATCACCACCGAGCAACTGCTCGTTCCCTACCAGGCCCAGGGCAAGCTGCGCGCCGTGTTGATCACCTCGCCGCAGCGCAATGCCAAGCTGCCGGGCGTGCCGACCGCGCGCGAAGCCGGCCTGCCGCAGCTCGAGGCGGTGGATTGGTTCGGCCTTTTCGCCAAGGCGGGAACGCCGGCCGACCGGCTGGCGCAGTGGCAGGCGCGGGCCGATGCGGTGCTGGCCAGCCCCGCCTATCGCAAGGCGATCGCCGACCTCGGCTACGCCCTGCCGGCTCAGCCCACCGCCGGGCTCGGGTCCAGGCTGGAGCGCGAACGTGGCCAGTGGCGCGACCGGATGCGGGTTTCCGGTTTCCAGGCAACGGAATAAGATTTGTCGGGGAGCGCAGGCCGCGCGACAGCCGGGGCGCGGCTGCGGTGCGATCTCCCGGCGCAAGGAGCAGGCCATGCAGAAGTTGAGTGCGCAGGACATCGAGCAGGCGATGGCGAAGCTGCCCGAGTGGCAGCTGGACGCGCAGCGGGGCGCCATCCGGCGCCGGTTCCAGTTCCAGGATTTCAGCCAGGCCTTCGCGTTCATGACGCGCATCGCCCTGTATGCGGAAAAGAACGATCACCATCCCGAGTGGTCCAACGTCTACAACCGGGTGGACGTCACGCTGACCACCCATGACGCGAACGGCCTGACACAGCGCGACATCGACCTGGCGCGCCACGCCGACGAGGCTGCGCGCGCCCATTCCGGATAAGAGGCCAGGATGAAGCACCCATCGACCGCGCCCAAGCACGGTCTTGCCGCCGGCGACGCGGGCCGGCCGGAGCGGGCGGACTGGACCATAGACCAGGGCTGGGAGCGCTACACCCAGGAAGAGCACGCCGTCTGGAGGTTCCTGTTCGAGCGGCAGTCCAGGCTGGTGCCGGGCCGCGCCTGCCGCGAGTTCGAGGAGGGCATGCGCGACCTGCCCATAGGCGCGGACCAGATTCCCGATTTCCGCCGCCTGAGCGACGTGCTGTCGCGGCGCACCGGCTGGCAGGTGGTGGCCGTGCCCGGCCTGGTGCCCGACGACGTGTTCTTCGAGCACCTGGCCAACCGGCGTTTTCCCGCCGGGCAGTTCATCCGCCGCGCCGACCAGCTCGACTACCTGGAAGAGCCCGATGTCTTCCACGACGTCTTCGGTCACGTGCCCATGCTGATGAACCCCATCCTGGCGGATTTCGTGCAGGCCTACGGCGAAGGCGGGCTGCGTGCCCAGCGCATGGGTGTGCTGCCCAACCTGGCGCGCGTGTACTGGTACACCGTGGAGTTCGGCCTGGTGCAGCAGACCGAGGGGTTGCGCATCTACGGCTCGGGCATCATCTCGTCGTACGCGGAAAGCCTGTTCGCGCTGGCAGACCCCTCGCCCAACCGGGTCCGCTTCGAACTGGAGCGCGTGATGCGGACGCGCTATCGCATCGACGATTTCCAGGAAACCTATTTCGTGCTGCACGACCTGGAAGAACTGCTGGAGCTCGCGCGGGTCGATTTCGCGCCCGTCTACGAGCGCGTACGCCAGCAATCCGAACTGGAGCCGGGCATCCTGCTGCCGGGGGACGATATCATGACCCGGGGCACGGGCGTTTACCATGCCGCGCGGGCGGAAGGGAACTGACATGGCATCGACACATACGGGGCGGCGCACGGTCATGGTCACCGGCGCGGCTGGAACGTTGGGCGGCGCCGTTGCCGCCGCCTTTGCCGCCGAGGGCGCCAACCTGGTGCTGCTGGACCGCCGCGAGGCGCAACCGCCGGCGGGGCTGGGCGCGGCCTCGTGCCTGATCGCGCCGGTGGATCTGCTGGATGCCGGGCAGGTCGCGGATGCGGCGGACCGCGCGCGGGACCGCTTCGGCGCGATCGACGTGCTGTGCAACATCGCCGGCGGTTTCCGCATGGGCGAGGCCGTGCACGAGACCCGCGACGCCACCTGGGATTTCCTGCTGGACCTGAACGCCCGCAGCATCGTCCATACCGCGCGCGCCGTCGTGCCCGGCATGGTGGCACGGGGTGAAGGCCGGATCGTCAACGTCGCCGCCCATGCCGCCTTGCGCGGCACGGCCGGCATGGGCGCCTATTGCGCCTCGAAAAGCGCGGTCATGCGGCTGACCGAGTCCATGGCCGCGGAGTTGCGCGAGCGGGGCATCAACGTCAATTGCGTCATGCCCACCATCATCGATACGCCCGAGAACCGGCGCGACATGCCGGATGCCGATCCCGCGCGCTGGGTGGCGCCGGCCGACCTGGCCGAAGTGATCCGCTTCCTGGCTTCGCCGGCGGCCCGCGCCGTCCACGGCGCGGCATTGCCGGTGACGGGCCTGTCCTGAAGGCCGTTCAGGACAGCTCGGCGTTCAGCGGGGCCAGCTCGGCGATGACATCCGGCAGCGGCCGGGCGCCTGCGGGCAGGTTCAGGCTGACATGGTGGGTGCCGGCTTCGCGCATGCGCGCCAGGATGCCGGCCAGCGCCCGTGCGCCGGTGCGATAGCCCAGTTCGATGGCTTCGGCCGGGGCTTCGGGGCGGTCCAGCAGTTCCACGCGCATGGCGACGCCGAAGGCACGGAACTGGCCCGGCGCGGCGCGTTCCACCGCCTGGCGCCACATCCCGTGGCGGCCGCGCTGTACTTCCGGCGGACGGTGGTAGGTGGTCCAGCCCACCGCGTGGCGGGCGATCCAGTCCAGGCTCTGGCCGGCCGAACCGACGGCCAGCATGGGCACGGGCGTGGCGGGGAGCGGCCGCAGGCTGAAGGCCACGGGCGGATCGTCCTGCACGTCGGGCACGACGCGCGGCGGGGTCCCCAGCGCGGCCGACAGTTGTTCCCAGCGCGCGCGGAAATCCTCGCGCCGGGTGGCGGCATCACGGCCGAACGCCAGGTATTCGGGCGGCCGGTCGCCCGATCCCAGTCCCAGCACGAAGCGTCCCGGCGCCAGCGAGGCGATCGAGACGGCGCCCTTGGCGACGTGCAGCGGATGGCGCAGCGTCAGCACGACGGCACCCGTCACGAGGCCGATGCGCCGGGTGCGCGCGGCCAGCGCGCCCAGCCATGTCCACGGATCGAGATGGCCGATGGCTTCGGGATAACCGGGATGGTTCAGCGGCACGTCGCGCACCCACAGCGCGGCGAAACCCGCCGATTCGGCCTGGGCCGCCAGTTCCAGTTGATGGTGGAAATCGACTTCGCGCCGGCCGGCATGTTCGGCGGCGTCGACCCAGGGCAGGGCCAGTCCCAGCGTCAGCCGGTCGGCCTGGAACAGGGACGCCGCGGCGTTCATGGCGGCCCTAGGCGGGGTCCATGCCGTTCTTGCGCTTGATCTCGGCCGCGTCGGCGCTGGCCATGAAGGCCAGCAGTTCGCGCACGGTGTCCTGCCGGGTGCAGGTGGCGGCCACGCCGGCGGAGAAGGTGGTCATGACCTGCAGGCCGGGGGGCAGGGGACCCACGATGTCGATGCCCGGCACGTTCATCATTTCGCTCAGTTGCTGGAATCCGAGATCGACTTCGCCCTTGGCGATCAGGGTCCCCACCGGGATGCCGGGCTTGGCCTGGACGGTGCGGTCCTTGATCTGGTCGGCGATGCCCCAGCGTTCGAACAGTTTGGACAGGTAGACGCCGCTGGGACCGGTGGAGTAGCCGATGGTGCCAGCGTCCAGCACGGCCTGCCTGAGGGCGGTTTCGGAGCCGATGTCCGGGCGCGGCGCGCCGGCGCGCACGGCCACGTAGACGCCCGATACGACCAGGTCCACGCGGCTGCCCGCCACGATATGCCCGGCTTCGGTCATCTGGTCGATGACGTTGGCGGCCAGCACGACGGCGTCCAGGGCTTCGCCGGACTGCACGCGCCGGGCGGCATCGACGCCGCCGACGGATTCCACGAGGATGTCCTGCTGTGCGTGCGATTGCTGGAATTGGGCGACGAGATCGGCAAGCAGCTGCTTGGTTGCCATCGAGGAAAGGATGTGGATCTGGGATGCCATGGTTTGCGTCCTGTGAGTCGGCGGCCGGCACGGCCCTGCCGGCAGATTAGAACATAGGGGCGTCGCGCGTCGGGACGCCTGCTCGGCCGGGTGCCGGCCTACGAGCGATGCGTCAGGATGTTGACCAGATTGCCGAACGGGTCGCGCACGTAGAAGCGCCGCACGCCCCAGGCTTCGTCGCAGGGCCCGTAGACGATCTCGGCCCCGTGCGCGCGGGCGCGGGCCAGCACGTCGTCCACGTCGTCGACCTCGATGGACAGCGCCGGCACGGGCGTGCCCGAACCGCCTTCGCTGGCCACGCTGACCTGGGGCGTCTGGCTGCCGCCGGACGCGAAGGTCATGAGCCAGCCGTGGTCCATGACCACGTCCAGGCCCAGCAGCCTGCCGTAGAACTCCCGCGCGAGGGCGGGGTCGGGGGTGGAGAGATTGGCGACGATGCGGCGGACGGTCATGGCGGTCGTGCTCCGGAAGCGAATCTTGACCGGAGATTCTATCGCCCGCGACCCCCGCGGCTGGAAGCGCGCCGCGGCCGTGGGTAAAGTGGAGGCTTGCCCACCGAAGCACCGCCGTCTTGAATCCTTCCCCATCCGCCGATCCCCGCCTGGCCCGCCTGCGCCGCATGAAACTGGGCGCGCTGGGCCTGCTTGCCGCGTCGTTGGCGGGTTTCGGGCTCAGCCATGCGATGGGCGGGCAGGGCGCCTGGGCCTGGGTCCGGGCCTTCTGCGAGGCCGCCACGGTGGGCGCGCTGGCCGACTGGTTCGCCGTGGTGGCGCTGTTCAAGCGGCCGCTGGGCCTGCCGATTCCCCACACCGCCATCGTTCCCGCCAACCAGGCGCGCCTGGGGGACAACCTGGCCGTGTTCGTGCGCGATCATTTCCTGGCGCCCGACGCGCTGCTGGCCAGGCTCCAGGTATTCGACCCGGCCAGCCGGCTGGGCGCATGGCTGAGCGAGCCGGCCCAGGCGCGCATGGCGGCGGGCATGGCGCGCACGTGGCTGTCGCAGGCGCTGGACCTGCTGGACGAGCGGGTCGTGCGCGAGGCCATCCAGTCTTTCGTCGTCGCCCGCCTGCGGGCCTGGGATGCCGGGGCGACGGCGGGAGAGGTGCTGGGATTGCTGACGCGCGACGGCCGCCATCATCAATTGCTGGACGAGGCCCTGCGGCGCCTGGGGGGCTACCTGGACGACGAGGGCGTCAAGGAGCGGGTGTCGGATCTGATGGTGAAATACGCGCGCAAGGAATGGCCCAGGATCGTCGGGACCGTGAACCTGGTGAAACCGGTCGAAGGGATCGCCGACAATCTGGCGGACCGGCTGGCGCGCGCGCTGCTGGATGAACTGCACGAGGTGTTGTCGCGGCCCGATCATCCGCTGCGCCAGGACTACGAGGCCTGGGTGGCGGACTACGTGGCGCGGCTGCGCGACGATCCGCAATTGCGCGAGCAGATCGACGGCATCAAGTCGCGGCTGATCGATCACCCCTCGGTGCAGGCGTACGTGCAGGGGCTGTGGGCAGAGATCCACGCGGCCCTGCGCCGCAACCTGGATGCGCAGGACTCGCCGCTGGCGCGGCACCTGGAGCAGAGCCTGCTGGGACTGGGCCGCCAGCTGGCCGCCAATCCCGCCCTGCGCGAAGCGATCAACGAACATGTCATGACCGGCGCGCGCAGCCTGGCGGCCCGGCTGCGCGAAGGGGTCACCGAGCATATCGCCCAGACCGTCAGGGGCTGGGACGAAAAGCGGCTGGTGCAGGCGCTGGAGCTGAGCGTGGGCCCCGACCTGCAATACATCCGCTACAACGGCACGCTGGTGGGCGGGCTGATCGGGATCGGCCTGCACGCGCTGGTGCTCGCCTTCGGCGGCTGAGCGGCGGCCGGCCGCGCTACGCCGCGTCGTCGCGCAGTGCCTGGGCGCGGGCGGATCCGCCGCGCAGGATGCAGGCCGCGGCCACGGCCGCGCACAGTGTCAGTACGGCGCCGACCGCCGCGGAGAGTTGCAGCGCATCGACGAACGCCCCGCGCGCCACCGCCAGCATGGCGTCGGCCTGCGGCGTGGGCAGCGCATGCGCCGCCGCCACCGCGGCGCCCAGCGTCGACGAGGCGGTCTCGGCTACTTGCGCCGGGATGCCCTCCGGCATGCCCGCCGATAGGCCGGAACGGTAGATCATCGTGCCCATGCTGCCGAATACCGCGATGCCGAGCGCGCCGCTGAATTCGGCGCTGGTTTCGGAGATGGCCGAGGCCGAGCCCGCCCGCTGCGGCGGCGCCGAGGTGATGATCATCTCGTTGCCGATGGTGAACACCGGCGCCATGCCCAGACTCATCACGATCAGGCCCGCCATGATGGCTTCGAGTCCGTAGGGGCGGTCGGCCAGCAGCACCATCAGGAAACCGGCGGCGGCCGCGAGCAGTCCGCCCACGAAGATGGACAGCGGCGGCACGCGCCGGGCCAGGCGCGGGGCGAGCAGCGAGCCCGCGACGAAGCCCAGCGCCCAGGGCACGGTGACCAGGCCCGCCCGCAGCGGGTCCAGGCCCAGCACCAGTTGCAGGTACTGCGTGATGAAGATGTAGACGCCGAACATGGCGAGGCAGGACAGCGCGTAGGCGGCGATGGCGGCGCTGAAGGCCGGCCGCATGAACAGGTTCAGGTCCAGCAGCGGATAGGGCAGGCGCCGCTGGCGCCGCACGAAGGCCACGCCCACCGCGAATCCCGCCGCGATGATGGCGGCGGCGGTCCACGACGCGCCGTGCTGGGCGATCTGCTTGAGTCCGTAGATCATCCGCCAGCACGGCGAACAGGGACTGCGCCACGCTGGGCGGGTCGATGCGGCCGGCGTCCGGGTCGCGGTATTCCGGCAGCAGCACCGGGCCGAGCACGAGCAGGAGCAGCATCACCGGCACCGCGACCAGGAAGACCGATCCCCACCAGAAGAATTGCAGCAGCACCCCGCCCACCAGCGGCCCGATGGCGCTGCCCAGCGAGAAGCTGGCGATCCAGACGCCGATGGCGAACTGGCGTTCGTGCTCGTCGTGGAACATGTTGCGGATCAGGGACATGGTCGACGGCGCCAGGGTGGCGCCCGCGATGCCCAGCAGGGCCCGCATGGCGATCAGCATGCCCGCGCTGTCGGAGAAGGCCGCGATGGCCGAGGCGACACCGAATGCCGCGGCGCCGATCAGCAGCAGCTTGCGCCGCCCGATGCGGTCGCCCAGGGTGCCCATGGTGATGAGCAGGCCCGCGACCAGGAAGCCGTAGATGTCGACGATCCACAAGAGCTGCGAGCTGGACGGGTTCAACTGCGCGCTGATGGCGGGCAGGGCGAGGTTGAGCACGGTCAGGTCCATCGCGTAGACCATGCAGGGCAGCGCGATGACGGCCAGCCCTATCCATTCCTTGCGGGTAGCCTTGAGAGACGGGGATGAGGTCATGGAGGAGTCAATGGGAGGGGAGGGCTTGGGCCGCGCGTTCCAGCAGAAGTTCCTGTTCCCGCAGGTTGCGGGTCATGGCGGCGGCGCGCAGGAATTCCTCGCGCGCCTCGGCGTGGCGCCCGAGCTTGTGCAGCAGGTCGCCGCGCACGCTGGGCAGCCAGTGGTAATTCTCCAGGGCCGGCTCCGCGCGCAGCGCGTCCGCCAGCGCCAGCCCGGCGGCGGGACCGAACGCCATGCCGACCGCCACGGCGCGGTTCAGCTCGACCACGGGCGACGGGGCCACCTGCGCCAGGGCGTCGTACAAGGCCACGATGCGTTCCCAGTCGGTCTCGTCCGGCGTCCGGGCCCGGGCATGGCAGGCGGCCAGCGCGGCCTGCAAGGCATAGGGGCCGTGCGCTCCGCCCAGGGCTTCGGCCCGGGCCAGGGCCGCCAGGCCGCGTCGTATCAGCAGCGGGTCCCAGCGCGTGCGATCCTGGTCCATCAGCAGGACGGGGCGCCCGTCGGCGTCGGTGCGGACCGGCAGACGCGAGGCCTGGATCTCCAGCAGCGCGCACAGGCCATGCACCTCGCCCTCGTCCGGTGCCAGTCCCGCCAGTACGCGCGCCAGCCGCAGCGCCTCGCCGCACAGCGCCGGCCGCACCCAGTCGTCGCCGGCCGTGGCCGAATAGCCCTCGTTGAAGACCAGGTAGATCACTTCCAGTACCGAGTCCAGGCGGGTCGCGCGCTCATGCGCGTGGGGCACCTCGAACGGCACCCTGGCCGCCGACAGGGTGCGCTTGGCACGCACGATGCGCTGGGCGATGGTGGCCTCGGGCACCAGGAAGGCGCGGGCGATCTCGCCGGCCGTCAAGCCGCCCAGCAGGCGCAGCGTCAGCGCCACGCGGGCGTCGGTGGACAGGACGGGATGGCAGGCGGTGAAGATCAGGCGCAGCAGGTCGTCGCCCACTTCGTCGTCGCGTGCGGCCTCGACCAGGGCCGCCGGATCCGGCGCATGGCCCGCGCCCAGCACTTCGGTCTCGTGGCCGTACTCCTCGTGCTTGCGCGCGTGCAGGGCGGCCTGGCGCAGGCGGTCCAGCGCCCGGTTCTTCGCGGTGGTCATCAGCCAGGCTCCGGGATTGTCCGGCACGCCATCCCCGGGCCATCGCTCCAGCGCGGCCACCAGCGCGTCCTGCGCCAGTTCCTCCGCCAGGCCGACGTCGCGCACCAGCCGCGCGACGCCCGCGATGATGCGGGCCGATTCGATCCGCCAGACGGCTTCGATGGCCCGGTGGGTGGCGGCCTGCGTCACAGGCTCAGCCCTGCTCGACCGTGGCCGGGTCCATGTAGAAGACCTCCCATGCATGGCCGTCCGGGTCGTCGAAGCCATGGCTGTACATGAAGCCGTGGTCCTGCGGAGGCCGCGGCGCCGTGCCGCCGGCGGCCAGGGCCTTGCGCACCATGTCGTCGACGGCCTCCCGGCTGTCGCAGGTCAGGGCCACCAGGACTTCGGTGCTTTCCCGGGCATCACTGATCGGCTTGCTGGCGAAACCGCGGAAAAAATCCGTGGTGAGCAGCATGGCGTAGATGTTCTCGCCGATGACCATGCAGGCGGCCTTTTCGTTGGTGAACTGGGCGTTGAAGGTGAAGCCGAGCTGGCCGAAGAAGGCCTGGGTGCGCGGCAGGTCGGCGACGGGCAGGTTGACGAAGATCTGCTTGTGCATGGCGGGTTCCTTGGAAGATGGGCGCGTTATCGGCTGGTGGTTTCCAGCTTGCGGAAGCGGTCCACCGCTTCGCTCGGGCCGAGGTCGTCCAGCTCGAAGAGCTCGCGCACCTCGATCTCGCCGTCGGCATCCGCCATGGGCGAGGGAAAGCGCCGGGCCCATTCCATGGCTTCCTCGCGCGAGCGGACCTGGATCAGCGTGTAGCCGGCGATCAGTTCCTTGGTCTCGGCGAACGGGCCGTCTATGACCGTACCCTTGCCGGCCCGGTAGCGGACGCGCCAGCCCCGGGACGACGGCTTCAGGCCGTTGGCGTCCAGCAGCACGCCGGCCCTGGCCAGTTCCTCGTGGTAGGCGGTCATCGCGGCCAGCAGGGGTTCCTCGGGCATGACGCCGGCCTCGGTGTCCGCGGTGGCGCGGACGATGATCATGAATCGCATGGCGGTTTCTCCGGTGGTTGCAAGCCCGCACGTGGGCTTCTGACCCTACGACGATCGGCGCGTGCCGGAATCGACATGGCGGAGGCGACCTAGGGAAACTACCAGGTCGAGCGGCTCAGCGATAGCACGGCGCCACTTCCCGGACCTCGACCGTGCACCATTGCGCCGCCGGGCAGGTTTGCGCGATGGCCACCGCTTCCTCGCGCGTGGCGCAGTCCAGCAGGAAGAAGCCGCCTATCATTTCCTTGGCTTCGGCGAAGGGCCCGTCCACCAGGCGTGCACGTCCGTCCTGTTTCCGCACGCGCACGGCGCTGTCCTGCGAGGCCAGCGATTCGGCGGCCAGCAGCAGGCCGCGCGTCTTCAGGTCGGCGCCGAAGGCGACCATGCGGTCGTAGAGTTCGCGGCCGGCCTCCTCGCTGCGTTCGGCGCGCTGGCCGGTGGGTTCGACGATGAGCAGCATGTAGGCCATGGGGACTCGCAAGAGAGGGCCGCGGGACGCGGCCGGCGAAGGCGGAGCGCCCGATTCTTGCAGATTTCGCGTCTTTTTTCATGACAGCGTGTAAGCGCGGCGGGAGCACGTATTTAGATGGCCAACTGATAGAACTACAAATTTTTCTCGTTTGCCTGTCCCGCCGCCCGCGGGTGAAATGCCTGCCATGTCGCCGCGGGACATCGGAAGGCGGGCCTTGCTTTCCGGGCCGTCCGGCGGGAAGGAGAAGTGATGAGGCAAGCAAGTACAGCGGCGGCGCAGGGTCGCCGCCGGTGGCTGGCGGCATGTGCCGCGGCCCTGGGCGTCGCGGCCGCGGGGCCGGCGATGGGGCAGCCGGCCTGGCCGGCGCGGCCGGTGCGCATCGTCGTGCCCTACGCGCCCGGTGGCGGCGTGGACGTGATCGCCCGGGCCCTGGCCGAACGGCTGGGGCAGAAATGGGGCCGGCCGGTCATCGTCGAGAACAAGCTGGGCGCGGCTTCCATCATCGGCGCCGACGCCGTCGCCAAGGCGGCGCCCGACGGCCACACCCTGCTGGTCACGAGCGAATCGACCATCACCAGCAACCCCTTCCTGTACGAAAAGCTGCCCTACGACGCGGTGCGCGACCTGGCGCCGGTCTCGCAACTGGTCAGCCTGCCGCAGATGGTGCTGGCGCATCCCTCGGTGAAGGCCAATTCGCTCGATGAGCTGGTCGCGCTGGCGAAGGCCCGCCCCGACGAACTGAACTATGCCTCGATGGGATCGGGCAGCCTGCCTCACCTGCTGTTCGAGGGACTGCGGCACAAGACGGGCATACGGATCACCCAGGTGCCCTACAAGGGGATCATGCCGGCCGTGACGGCGCTGCTCGGCGGCGAGGTGCAACTGGCCATGGTGGGCGCGGCCATCGCCGAGCCCCACATCCGCGCGGGCAAGATGAAGCCGCTGGCCATCGCGCGGGCCAGCCGGCTGGCGTCCGAGCCCGACGTGCCTACCCTGGCGGAGGCCGGCTATGCCGACGTCGACCCGCGCGAATCCTGGTTCGGCCTGTTCGCCACCGGCGGCACGCCCGACGCCGTGATCCAGCGCATCCATGCCGACGTGAAGGCGATCGCCGCCGATCCGGAATTCCAGCAGCGCTTCGTGGCCGCGCGCGGCTTCGACCCGGTGTTCTCGGCGCCGGCTGAATTCGCCGCCGCGCTGCGCGACGAAATGCGCCACAAGGAACGCCTGATCCGCCTGACCGGAGCCAAGGCCGACTAATGGGCATGCAGTCAGCAAGATGGCACGAGGCGGCCGGACACGTGTCCGGCCTGCCCGCGCGCGAGGAATTCGTGATACGGGGCGGCCATGTGATGACCATGGCCGACGGCATGGACGACCTGCCCGATGCCGACGTCCATGTCCGCGACGGAACGCTGGTGGCGATCGGCCGCGGACTGCGCGCGCCGGGGGCGCGGGAGCTGGATGCGCGCGGCATGATCGTGATGCCGGGCTTCATCGACACGCACTGGCACCTGTGGAACTGTTCGCTGCGCGCGCTGATCAGCGGCGACGAAGCGGCGCGCGGCTATTTTCCGGTGACCTTGTCCATGGGGCCGCGCTTCACGCCGGACGACTCCTACCACTCGGTGAGGCTGGGGCTGGCCGAGGGCCTGGCGAGCGGTATCACCACGGTCCACAACTGGTCGCACAACACCCGCACGCCCGATCACGCCCGCGCTGAACTGGCGGCCATGCGCAGCCTGGGCATACGGGGCCGCATGGCCTATGGCTGGGGGCAGGACCTGCCGCTGGGGCGCGCGATGGACCTGGATGGCCTGGCGGAAATCGCCCGGGCCGAGGGCGGCGATCCCATGATCCACCTGGGTGCGGCGCTGCGGACGCCGGTATCCAATCCGCGCGGCACCGTGCCCATCGACATCGTGCGCGCCGAGTTCGCGGGCGTGCGACGCCTGGGCCTGCCGATCACCATGCACGCGCGCCCGGGGGTGGTCTCGGTGCTGGACGCGCACGGCCTGCTGGGGCCCGACCTGCAACTGGTGCACCCCCAGGGCGTGTCGCAGCAAGAACAGCTGCGGCTGGCCGCCTGCGGCGTCTCGTTCTCGTGTTCACCGGTGATCGAGGTGTTGTACGCCCAGGCATCGCGCGGGGTGATCCAGTTCCACGAGCTGGAGTGCGCCTGCGTGCGGCAGAGCCTGTCGGTGGACAGTTCGTCGGCCTCGGCCAACGCCGATTTCTTTGCCTGCATGCGCGCCCTGCTGTGGTCGCATCGCCAGCGTTTCGGCGCCGAGGTCCCGCTCACGGCGCGCCGCCTGCTGCGGCTGGCCACGCTGGACGGCGCGCGCGACCTGGGCATCGCGGACCGCGTCGGTTCGCTCGAGGCGGGCAAGCGGGCCGACGTCATCCTGGTCCGCACCACGGACCTGAACATGGCGCCGGTGGCGGACCCGGCCTTCTCGCTGGTCTACTCGGCCCAGCCGGCCAACGTGGATACCGTCATCGTCGACGGGCGGGTCTTGCGCCGGCACGGGCAGTGGACCGCCTGCGATCCCGCGCAGATCGTGCGTGACGCGGCCCAGTCCGTGCGCGAGCTGGCCGCGCGGTGAACGCGCGCCGGCCGCCGGGCCGGCGTGGCGTCAGCCCCGTTCCTCGAACTGCTTGCAGTGGGCCGCCAGGTGGGCGCGGAAGGACGCGGCCGCCGGCGACAGCGAGCGGCCGGGCTGCGTGACCAGTTCGATCTTGCGATACACCACCGGGTCGTGCAGCACGCGAAAGCGCGCGCGCTTCGATCGGGCCAGCAGCCCCGCGTAGGACGGCATGACCGCGATGCCCAGGCCGGCCTCGACCAGGCCGATGGCCGACCACAGGTAGTGCACTTCGAAGCGCGGCTGGGCCGCGATTCCCGACTGGTGCAGCACGCGGTCCATCTGCGGCAGCGATCCGCTCAACTGCGGCACGACGATCATGGGCTGGCTGGCCAGGTCGGCCCATGTCAGGTCCCGTCTCTTTCGCGCCAGCGGCCACGCGCTCGGGATCATGGCGCCCAAAGGGTGCCGCATCAGCAGGCTGCGGTTCAGCTCCACCTCATTGCCGGTGAACACTCCCACGCCCAGGTCGACCTCGCCCTGCTGCACCTGCCGCAGGATGACGTCGACCGGCGCGTCGGACAGGCGGACTTCGATGGCGGGATGGGCGGCCTGGAAGGTGGCGATGGCGTCGGGCAGCAGTGTGGCCGCCATGACCGGCGTGGTCGCCACCGTGACGCGCCCGCGGCGCATCTGCACCAGGTCCTGGGTGCGGCGGATGGCTTGCTCGACTTCGCCCAGGATGCGTTCCGCATGCTGCAGGAATTCGGCGCCGGCCTCGGTGACCGCGAGCTTGCGCGTGGACCGGTCCAGCAACTGCAAGCCCAGCTGGCCTTCGAGTTCGCGCACCAGCAGGCTGGTGGCGGACTGGGTCAGGTGCAGCCGCCGCGAGGCCGCGGTGAAACCGCCGCAATGCACGACTTCGACGAACGCGCGCATCTGGCGCAGGGTCACATTCATACGGCGGCGCTACCTATACTTGCCTGGTCGCGGCAAGTATAGGGGTTGCCGGCCGCCCCCGCGCCGGGCACATACCCGGGGTCAGGTAGGCTGCGCGCCCGATGGCGTGTCGGCGCTCTCGACGTTGGACAGCGCGGCGATCAGCTTCGCGTTGAATGCCGGCAGGTCGTCGGGCTTGCGGCTGGTGATGAGGTTGCCGTCCAGCACGACTTCCTCGTCCACCCACTGCCCGCCGGCATTGCGGATGTCGTCCTGCAACGATGGCCAACTGGTCAGTTGCCGGCCATCGACCATGCCGGCCGACACCAGCAGCCACGGGCCGTGGCAGATGACGGCCACCGGCTTGCCCGTGTCGTGCAGCGCCTGCACGAAGCGCTGCGCGCCCTTGTCGGTGCGGATGACGTCCGCGTTGAAGACGCCGCCGGGCACGACCACGCCGGCGTAGCGGGTGGGGTCGGCGTCGTTCCAGCTCGCCTCCACGCGGAAGCGGTCGGCCTTCTCGTCATGCTTCATGCCCCGGATCTCGCCGGCCTGGGCGGAAAGAATGTGCACCGTGGCACCCGCGCGTTCCAGCGCTTCCTTCGGGCTCGTCAGTTCGACCTGTTCGAAATTGTCGGTTGCCACGATGGCAACGGTGAGTCCTTGCAACGGCTTGGCCATGTCGATCTCCATAGTGGGGCGCCGCGTGGGCAGCCGGATGCCCCAGCAAGCGGCGTGCCCGAGGGCGGCTTGATCTGGGACAAGGCGCGCGGGGCGAGGGGCTGCCAAGCTGGAGCCTCATCGTTCGATATGGAGCTCCTCATGTTTTCCCGCCGCACGCCGCCCATCCTGCTTGCCGCCCTTCTTGCCGCGGCGTTTTCGGCCGCGCAGGCGCACGAAGCCGGCGACTGGCTGCTCAAGGCCGGCATCAGCCAGGTCCGGCCGAAATCGGACAACGGCACCGTCCTGAACGGGGCCGTGCGCCTGGACGCCGGCAATTCGACGCGGCCCAGCGCCAGTCTGACCTACATGGCCACCCGCAACGTCGGGATCGAGCTGCTGGCCGCCGTACCCTTCCGGCACGACATCGGCGCTTCCGGCGCGGTGGGCGGCAACATCGGTTCGTCCCGGCAACTGCCGCCCACGCTTAGCGTGCAATGGCACTTCCTGCCCGATTCGCAGGTGCAGCCCTATGTCGGCCTGGGCGTGAACTACACGCGCTTCTTCCACACCCGGGCCGCGGGCGCCCTGGCCGGCCAGGACCTGAGCCTGGGCGACTCGTGGGGGCTGGCAGCGCAGGTAGGGGTGGACGTGAAGATGGGCGAGCGCTGGTTCCTGAACGCCAGCCTGCGCTACATCGACATTTCGTCCAAGGTGAAGCTGAACGGCAGCCAGATCGGCAAGGCGCGCATCGATCCGTGGGTGCCGACCATCGCTATCGGCTATCGCTTTTGAACGGCGGGCCATTGGGGGGTAGGGGTATACCCGGGGCGCGGTATATGATTATGCGCAAATGTCCGAGAACCCGCCGCACCCGCCATCTCCGCCCGGGAACGCCAGTCCCCACCCGCCTTCCGACCTCGCTTCACCGGTAGAAGACCAGCGCCAACTGATCCTGGCGCTGATCGGCATCTGCGCGGTCGTGATGCTGGTGGCGCTGGATTCGACCATCGTCGGCACCACGCTGCCGCGCGTGGTGGCCGAACTGGGCGGCATGCCGCTTTACGCCTGGGTCGGCACCGGATATCTGCTGGCCTCGGCCATCGTCATTCCCATCTTCGGCCGCCTGGGCGACCTGTTCGGACGCAAGTACTTCATCCTCGTCTCGCTGGGCCTGGTGTCGCTGGGCTCGGTGCTGTGCGGCATCAGCCAGTCGATGCCGCAACTGATCGCGGCCCGCACCTTGCAGGGCGTGGGCGGCGGCATGATGATCGCCACCGCCTTCGCGGCGCCCGCCGACCTGTTTCCCGATGCCATGCGGCGGGTGCGCTGGCAGGCCCTGATCTCGACGTCGTTCGCGGTGGCCAGCGGCGTGGGGCCGCTGCTGGGCGGGGCGATCACCGAATCCTTCGGCTGGCGGGCGGCGTTCTTCGTCAGCCCGGTGATGGGGGTGATCGCCTTCGTGATGCTGTGGCGGTATTTCCCGCCGCTCAAGCCCCGGCACGACACGCCGCCGCGCATAGACTGGCTGGGCGGGGCGCTGCTGGCGCTGGCCGTGGGCACGCCCATGGCGGCGCTCGAGCTGGGCTTCTCCACCCACCCGCGTCCGGTGCTGGGCCTGGTGTTCCTGGCTGTGGCCGCCGTGTCGGTCTTCCTGCTCGTCTGGTACGAGCGCCGCCTGGAACAGCCCATGTTCCCGTTGCGCGTGCTCGAGCGCAGGGAGTCGCGCCTGTTGAACGTCGTCGGCGTGATGACCGGCGCGGTGATGTTCATCCTGATCTACTACGGCCCGCTGCTGCTGCAGGTGGAGGTGGGGCTGAGCCCCACCCAGGCGGGCATGATCCTCGCGCCGCTGGTGGCCTGCATACCGGTGGGCAGCGTCATCAACGGGCGCCTGTTCCCGCGCCAGAGCCAGCCTCAGCGGCTGATGGTGTTCGGCGCGCTGCTGCTGGCCGTGGGCTGCCTGGGCGTGATGTTCCTGGAGCGCGGATCGTCCATGGCCTTCGCCGTGGTCTCGTTCGGCCTGGCCGGCGTGGGCATGGGCTTCATCATCCCCAACCTGACGCTGTTCATGCAGATGATCGCCGAGCGCCGCGACGTGGGCGTGGCCTCGGCGCTGATCCAGACTATGCGCACCCTGGGCAGCGCGGTGGGCACCGCGCTGGTGGGGCTGGTCATCGCCCGCACGTCGGTCAATACCGGCATCGAGGCCGGCATGGTGATGGCCATCGTGTTCTGCGTCGCGATGATGGCCCTGTCCCAGCGCATCAAGATGAAGAACGTGCGCCGCTGAACGCCGCGGCGCGCCGTTGCCGCGCTCAGTGCAGGAAGGTGTGGTAGACCACCAGGCCCGCGATGACGGCCAGCGCGGCCAGCCACGACAGCCGGTTGACCCATTGCGAGGGCAGGTGCAGGGCATGCGCGCCGCCGGCGGCCATCGGCCTGGCCACGCGCGGCGGACGGGGCGCGGGACGTTCCAGCGCCCGGCACGCGCAGACCGAGAACAGCGCGAAGAAGTTGTCCATCATCTTGCGCGCGATCTTCTCGGCCTGGTCCGTGCGCAACTGGGCGAGCTTGCCTTCCAGGTCGGCGTGGGCGGTGTACGAGACCCGCGTGCCGTCGCCTTCCGGCGTCAGCCGGATGTCGGCGTAACCCTTGGCCGATCCGGCCACGCCGCCTTCCCCCTCGAAAGTGAGGTGGTAGGAGTCCTGGGGCCGGATGTCGGTCAGCTGCAGCCGGCCGTGGAAGCGGGCCGACAGCGGGCCGACCTCGGCCCGCAGGTTGACCCGGTATTCGTTTTCGGAGAGGCGCTCGACCTTTTCGCATCCGCTGATACAGACCTTGAGGGTCTCGGGAGCGACGAGCTTGTTCCAGGTGCGTTCCTGGGACGCTGGAATCAGGCGCGAACCGGATATGTCCATGGTGAGTCTCCTTCGCCTTGGGGGCAGGGCCTGCGTGCCTGCCGTGTTGGCTGGCCGGCCGGTCTGTGCCGGCTGGGCTGGGGCGGTGACGTCCTTGTGGTCAATGTGCCACTAATCGCCATGGGTGTCCAGACGGGTTCAGTCCGCGCGCAGGCCCGGCAGGGGACGCGGGCGCCGCTGGTGGTCGGTCGCCACGTAGACCAGGGTGGCCTCGGTGACCTTGACGACTTCCGAGTTGAGGCGGATGCGTTCGGCGTAGACCTCGACCGCGACCGTGATCGAGGTGCGGCCGGTCTTGACGATGTGGGCGTAGAAGCTGAGCAGGTCGCCCACGAACACCGGTTCCTTGAACACGAACGAGGTCACGGCCACGGTGGCGACGCGGCCGTTGGCGCGGCCCTGGGCGGGCACCGACCCGGCAAGGTCGACCTGGGCCATGATCCAGCCCCCGAACACGTCGCCCGACGGGTTGGAGTCGGCGGGCATGGGGATGACGCGCAGCACCGGCATCTGGCCGGCGGGCAGCGAATTGGGGGCAGGGGGCGGGTAGGGGAGCGAATCGGTCACGCTGGACTCCACGAAGATGGTCGGTGCGGCGCGGGGCCATGCGGCAAGTGTATGCCCGGCCGGGCGCGGCACCGGCCCCACGGTACAATTTCCGCCGGTTCCTCCACGGTTGCAAGCATGGAAGCCAAGTGGCTCGAAGATTTCATCGCGCTGGCCGAGACCCGTTCGTTTTCGCGGGCGGCCGAGCTGCGACACATCACGCAGCCCGCCTTCTCGCGCCGTATCCAGGCCCTGGAGGCCTGGGTCGGCACCGATCTGGTCGACCGCGCCGTCTACCCCACCCGCCTGACGCCCGCCGGCGAGACCTTCCGCGCCGAAGCCATCGCCATGCTGGCCAAGCTGGACGAGACCCGCGCGATGCTGCGGGGCATGCGTCCCGCCTCGCAGGCGGTGATCGACTTCGCCGTGCCCCATACCCTGTCGCTGACCTTCTTCCCGCGCTGGCTGAGCCGTATCCGGGCCGAGGCCGGCCTGCCGGATTTCACGGCCAGGCTGATGGCGCTGAACGTCCATGACGCCGCGATCAGCCTGGTGCAGGGCGGCAGCGACCTGGTCATGGTCTATTACCATCCCCGCCAGCCGGTCCAGCTCGATCCGCGCCACTACGACATGCTGGTGCTGGGCAGCGAGGCGGTCTACCCCTATGCGCGCAGCAAGCCCGACGGCACGCCCGAGTACGTCCTGGGCGGGGGCGGCCCGGTGCCCTACCTGGCCTACGCGCCCAACGCCTACCTGGGCCGCATCGTCGACCTGATCCTGGCGGGCGCCCGGCCCCGGCCGCCGCTGGACGAGCGCTACGAAACCGACATGGCCGAGGGGCTGAAGGCCATGGCGCTCGAGGGGCACGGGGTGGCCTTCCTGCCCGAGAGCGCGGTCAGCCGCGAGGTGGCCGCGCGCCGCCTGGCCTGCGCGGGCGAGGCCTATACCGAGACCATGGAGATCCGGCTCTACCGCGAACGCGCGCCGGCCGGCGCTCCCGCCAAGCCGCTGGTCGACGCCCTTTGGGACTATCTGTCCGCCGCGCGCTGACGCGTCCCTGGCCGCCGGGCATTTTCCTGGCAATGCAAAAAAAACATTGGCCAATGCGAACACGGCATTGGCGCTATCGCGGGGCGCCTGCCTATAGTGTTTTCCATCGGGCGCCGCATGGTGCGGCGGCCTTTCCGATGGACATCGAACATGAGCAGCAATGCCGCTTCCGGCCTCTTCCGCATCGAACACGACCTGCTTGGCGAGCGCGAGATTCCCGCCGACGCCTACTGGGGCATCCATTCCCTGCGCGCCCGCGAGAACTTTCCGATTTCCGGCTCGACCATAGGCGGCCAGGCCGACCTGGTGCGGGCCCTGGCCTGCGTCAAGCTGGCGGCGGCCCGCGCCAACCAGGACCTGGGCGTGCTGCCCGCGGAACGGGCCGGGGCGATCGTCCAGGCCTGCCAGGAGATCATCGAAGGCGCGCTGCACGACCAGTTCATCGTCGACGTGATCCAGGGCGGGGCCGGCACCTCGACCAACATGAACGCCAACGAGGTCATCGCCAATCGTGCGCTGGAGCTGTTGGGGGCCAGGAAGGGCCAGTACGACGTCCTGCACCCCATCCAGGACGTGAACGCCTCGCAAAGCACCAACGACGTCTATCCGACCGCGCTGCGCATCGCGATGTGCTTTTCCTTGCAGCGCCTGCTGGTGGCCATGGCCGAACTGCGCGGCGCCTTCGAGGCCAAGGCGCTGGAGTTCGACGACGTGCTGAAGATGGGGCGCACGCAGTTGCAGGACGCGGTGCCGATGACGCTGGGCCAGGAGTTCCTGACCTATGCCGTCATGCTGGGCGAGGACGAGGCGCGGCTGGGCGAGGCCCGGACGCTGATGGTGGAAGTGAACCTGGGCGCGACCGCCATCGGTACCGGCATCAATACCGATCCCGACTACAGCCCGCTGGCGGTGCGGTACCTGGCCGAGATCACGGGGCTGCCGCTGGTGCGCGCGGCGAACATGATCGAGGCGACGCAGGACACGGGCGCGTTCGTGCAGTTGTCCGGCGTCCTGAAGCGCGTGGCCTGCAAGCTGTCCAAGACCTGCAACGACCTGCGGCTGCTGTCGTCGGGACCGCAGTCGGGGCTGAACGAGATCAACCTCCCGGAGCGCGCGGCGGGCAGCTCCATCATGCCGGGGAAGGTGAACCCCATCATTCCGGAAGTGGTCAACCAGGTGGCCTTCGAGGTCATCGGCAACGACATGACGATCACGATGGCGTCCGAAAGCGGCCAGCTGCAGCTCAATGCCTTCGAGCCCATCATCGCGTGGAGCCTGGTCAAGAGCATTTCGCACCTGGAAGCGGCATGCACCACGTTGACGCACAACTGCGTCAAGGGGATCACGGCGAATCGCGAGCGGCTGGCGCAGGCCGTGAAGCGGTCGGCGGGGCTGGCGACGGCCCTGAATCCGGTGCTCGGGTATGAGGCGGCGACGCGGATCGCGCGGGATGCGATGCGGACGGGCCGGCCGGTGGCGGATCTGGTGCTGGAAGCGGGGCTGCTGGATGCGGAGACCCTGGAGCAGGTCCTCAAGCCGGAGGTGTTGACGCGGCCCTACCGGTTCAAGAAAGTGGCGGTTTGAGATGAGGGGTGGTCCGGGAGGGTGACGGCACGTTCCCGGGCTCGGCTCGGGTAAAAATCCATGTCCGTACTGTCGGCTTGTTGCTACACTCGGCCGACATCGTTACTAGTTACGGAAGGGAGATTCCATGAAGAAACTCGTGCTGCTCTCCGCCGCGCTGACCCTGGTCGCCGTGTCGTCTGTCTCGGCGCAAGACCTGACCGGCCGGCTCAAGAAGATCAAGGACACGGGGACGCTGACGCTTGGCTATCGCGATTCCTCCATTCCTTTCTCCTACCTGGACGACAACCAGAAATCCATCGGCTACTCGATGGACATCTGCTACAAGATCGCCGACGCGATCAAGAGCCACCTGAAGCTGCCCAAGCTGAACGTCGCGCTTGCGCCGGTCACCTCGGCCACCCGCATTCCCCTCATCGCCAACGGCACGGTGGACCTCGAATGCGGGTCGACCACCAACAATGCCGAGCGCCAGCAGCAGGTGTCGTTCGCGCCGACCACGTTCGTGACGGCCACGCGTTTCGTCGCCAAGAAAAGCTCGAAACTGAACGACCTTTCAGACTTCAAGGGCAAGACCGTCGTCTCGACGGCTGGCACCAGCAACCTGAAGTGGCTGACCGAGACCAACGGCAAGGAAAACCTGGGCATGCAGATCATCCCCGCCAAGGACCATGCCGATGCCTTCCTGATGGTCGACAGCGGGCGCGCCGCAGCCTTCTTCATGGACGACATCCTGCTGTACGGGCTGGTGGCCAACTCCAAGAGCCCGGACCAGTGGATGGTCAGCAGCAAGGCCTATACCGTCGAGCCCTACGGCATGATCGAGCCCAAGGACGACCCGGCGTTCAAGAAGGTGGTGGACGACGCCGTCGTGGCGATGATGAAGTCGGGCGAGGTCGAGAAGCTCTATCAGAAGTGGTTCAACTCGCCCATTCCGCCGCGCAACGTCAACCTGAAGGTGCCCATGAGCGATTCGCTCAAGAAGGTGATCGCCAATCCCACCGATTCGGGAGACCCGGCAGCCTATCGCTGATTGCCGGGCCGGAAGGCCAGGCAGCCGGCCATGCGCTGCGCATGATCGAGCAGGATTCCAGGGGACCCGAGCGGTCCCCTGTTTCCATGGGGCCGGCCCCGTGCCGGACCGGGTAAGCACGGCGGAGCCGCGATGAACTACAACTGGAACTGGAAGATCTTCTGGGAGCTGTCGCCAGACGGCCAGGGCACCTACATGGACACGTTGCTGTCGGGCCTGCAGTGGACGCTGGCCACGGCCCTGGCGGCATGGGTGATCGCCTTCGTGCTGGGCTCCATCGTCGGCGTGGTGCGCACCACGCAGCTCAAGTGGGCGGTACGCCTGGCCGGGGCCTACGTGGAGCTGTTCCGCAACATCCCGCTGCTGGTGCAGCTTTTCCTGTGGTATTTCGTGCTGCCCGAGCTGCTGCCCGAGGCGCTGGGCAACGCGATCAAGCAGATCGCGCCGCCGTGGGGCGCGTACTGGCCGGCGGTGCTGTGCCTGGGGTTCTTCACCTCGGCGCGGGTAGCGGAACAGGTGCGGGCCGGCATCGAGTCGCTGCCGCGCGGGCAGCGCATGGCGGCCACCGCGCTGGGGCTGCGCGGCACGCAGGTCTATCGCTATGTGTTGCTGCCCATCGCCTACCGGGTGATCCTGCCGCCGCTGACGTCCGAGTTCATGAACATCATCAAGAACTCGTCGGTTGCCATGACCATCGGCCTGCTGGAACTCACGGGCCGCGCCCGGTCGATGCAGGAATTCAGCTTCCAGGTGTTCGAGGCCTTCGCCGCGGCCACGGTGCTGTACCTGATCGTCAGCCTGGTCGTCGTCACCTTCATGCGCTGGGTGGAGCGGCGCGTGGCGGTACCCGGCTTCATCGGGCCCGCGCGCGGCGGCTCGCACTGAACGGGGGCGGACATGTTCGGCAACTTCGATTTCGACGTCATCTGGCGCACGCTGCCCTACCTGTTCAAGGAGGGCATGACCTTCACGCTGACGCTGACCGCGATGGCGACGGCGGGCGGCATCGTCTTCGGCACGCTGCTGGCGATGATGCGGCTGTCGCGCTTCCGCTGGCTGTCGGCGGTGGCGGGCACCTACGTGAACCTGATGCGTTCGCTGCCCCTCCTGCTGGTGATCTTCTGGTTCTATTTCCTCGTGCCCTACATCGGCGCGTGGATCATCGGGTCGTCCACGCCGATCAAGGTCGGCGCCTATTGGTCCTCGGTGATCACCTTCACGATGTTCGAGGCGGCCTTTTTCTGCGAGATCATGCGGGCCGGCATCCAGTCGATCTCGCGCGGGCAGACCTATGCCGCCTACGCGTTGGGCCTGAACTACTGGCAGACCATGGGCAGCGTGGTTCTGCCGCAGGCCTTCCGCAACATGATCCCGGTGCTGTTGACGCAGACCATCGTGCTGTTCCAGGACACGTCGCTGGTGTATGTGCTGTCGATCACGGATTTCCTGGGGGCGGCGTCGAAGGTGGCGCAGCGCGACGGGCGGCTGGTCGAGATGTACGTGTTCGCGGCGGTGGTGTATTTCATCATCTGCTTTGCGGCGTCCAGGCTGGTGCGACGCTTGCAGCAGCGGGTGGCGATCGTCCGCTGACCCGGCCCGGGGATATTTTCAGGAGAGTCTCGAATGATCGAGATCAAGCATGTCAGCAAGTGGTACGGGTCTTTCCAGGTGTTGGCCGATTGCACGACGTCGGTGGCGACCGGCGAAGTGGTGGTGGTGTGCGGGCCATCGGGGTCGGGCAAGTCGACGTTGATCAAGACGGTCAACGCGCTGGAGCCCTTCCAGGAAGGGGAGATCGTGGTGGACGGCATCTCGGTGGGCGATGCGAAGACGAATCTGCCGAAGCTGCGCTCGAAGGTGGGGATGGTGTTCCAGCATTTCGAGCTGTTTCCCCATTTGTCGGTGATGGACAACCTGACGCTGGCGCAGGTGAAGGTGCTGGGGCGCGGGAAGGACGAGGCCGAGGAGCGGGCGCAGAAGTTGCTGGACCGGGTGGGGCTGAAGACGCATCGGGAGAAGTTCCCGGGGCAGTTGTCGGGGGGGCAGCAGCAGCGGGTGGCGATCGCGCGGGCGTTGTCGATGGACCCGGTCGCGATGCTGTTCGATGAGCCGACGTCGGCGCTGGATCCCGAGATGGTCAACGAGGTGCTGGATGTGATGGTGGATCTGGCGAAAGAGGGAATGACGATGATGGTGGTGACCCACGAGATGGGGTTCGCCAGGAAGGTGGCGCATCGGGTGGTGTTCATGGACGGGGGAAGGATCGTGGAGGACACCGACAAGGAAACGTTCTTCGATCCGTCGGCGCAGCGGTCCGAGCGTGCCCGCCATTTCCTGTCGAAGATCCTGCCGCATTGATTTAGAAAGGGGGGCGGTCTGTACGGCGGCAGGGGGCGAGGTATTCCCGTTACCACGACAACCCTTCTTCCCTGTCCCGTCGCCGATGCGCGAACCGTTCCGCCAGGAAATCCACGAAGGCGGTGGTCTTGGCGGACAGATTCTGGCGTTCGGGGTAGAGCGCGAAGATGTCGGCCGAGGGGGTGTGCCATTCTTCCAGGACGGCGACCAGCCTGCCCGAGCGCAGGTAGGCGCCGACTTCCCATTCCGAACGCATGATGATGCCGTGGCCCTCCAGGGCCCAGTACAGGGCGCTTTCGCCGTCGTTGGCGCTGAGGGGGCCGCGCACCTTGACGGTTTCGGCGCGGGTACCGGAGCGCAGGTGCCAGGTGCCGTGGGCGGTATCGCTTTCACGGATGACGATGCAGGGGTGGCGGGCCAGGTCGCGCGGGGAGGCGGGGGGCGCGTGGCGCTTCAGGTAGATGGGCGAGGCGCACAGCAGGCGGCGGTTCGAGGCGATCTTGCGGGCGGTCAGGCGGGCGTCGGGGAGGTCGCCGATGCGGATGCAGACGTCGAAGGATTCGTCCAGCAGGCTGGCGGGGCGGTCGGTCAGGTGCAGCTGGGCCTGGACGGCGGGGAAGCGCTTGAGGAAATCGGACAGGGCGGGGGCGATGTGGTGGCGGCCGAAGCCCAGGGTGGCGTTGATGCGCAGCAGGCCCCGGGGTTCGTCGCGGCTGCGGCCGACGGTATGTTCCAGTTCCTCGACGTCGGCCAGGATGCGGTTGCCTTCGCGCAGGTAGAGCTCGCCCTCGTGGGTCAGCGCGATGCGGCGGGTGGTGCGGTTGAGCAGGCGCACGCCCAGGCGCCGCTCCAGCCGCTGCAGGCGCTTGCTGACGGCCGGGGTGGACAGGCCCAGTTCGCGGGCGGCGGAGGACAGGCTGCCCTGGCGCATCAGGAGCGAAAAGAAGGCGAGGTCGGAGATGGTGTCCATTATTAACCTCCATTCAACAATGGTTTTTATCTCGTTCAATTATGAAGGGCAAGCGCGAGATACACTTGATCCATTCCATCCCGCACCGGTTTTCGCGACAGGCTTGCGTGCCGGCGCCATCACGACAAGGACGTTTCATCCATGGCCCACCGCATTGCAGTGATCCCCGGCGACGGCATCGGCACCGAGGTCGTTCCAGAAGGCTTGCGTGTCCTGGAGGCGGCGGCGTCGCGCTTCGGCATCGGCCTGTCGTTCGACCGGTTCGACTTCGCCTCGTGCCAGTACTACGCGCGGCATGGCGCGATGCTGCCCGACGACTGGAAGGAGCAGATCGGCGGCCATGACGCGATCTTCTTCGGCGCGGTAGGCTGGCCGGCCACGGTGCCGGACCACGTCTCGCTGTGGGGTTCGCTGTTGAAGTTCCGCCGCGAGTTCGACCAGTACGTGAACCTGCGCCCCGTGCGGCTGATGCCCGGCGTGCCGTCGCCGCTGGCCAACCGCAAGCCGGGCGACATCGATTTCTACGTGGTGCGCGAAAACACCGAGGGCGAGTATTCCAGCGTGGGCGGCCGCATGTTCGAGGGTACCGATCGCGAGGTCGTGCTGCAGGAGACGGTCATGACGCGCACCGGGGTCGACCGGGTGCTGAAGTTCGCCTTCGACCTGGCGGCGTCGCGTCCCCGCAAGCACCTGACCTCGGCCACGAAATCCAACGGCATCGCCATCAGCATGCCGTACTGGGACGAGCGCGTGGAGGCGATGGCGGGCAAATATGGCGACGTGCGCGTGGACAAGTTCCACATCGACATCCTGACCGCCAATTTCGTGCTGCACCCCGACTGGTTCGACGTGGTGGTGGCTTCCAACCTGTTCGGCGACATCCTGTCCGACCTGGGACCCGCCTGCACCGGCACCATCGGCATCGCGCCCTCGGCCAACCTGAATCCCGACCGCCGCTTCCCGTCGCTGTTCGAGCCGGTGCACGGCTCGGCGCCCGACATCGCCGGCAAGGGCGTGGCCAATCCCATCGCGCAGATCTGGTCGGGCGCATTGATGCTGGAGTTCCTGGGCCACAAGGGGGCGCACGACGCCATCCTGTCTGCCATCGAGACCGTGTTGTCCGACGGCCCGCGCACGCCCGACATGGGCGGCAAGGCGGTCACGGCCGACGTCGGCAAGGCGGTGGCGGAAATCGTCGCGAAAAGCTAGGGGCCGCCATGTCCGAGATCTCGCTCTTCAACGACCGGCTGCAGCACTTCCACGTCAATGGCGTGGACATCGCCACGCGCGTGGGCGGCACCGGGCCGGCGCTGCTGCTGATGCACGGACATCCCCAGTCCCATGCCATGTGGCACAAGCTGTGGGCCCGGCTGACCAACCGCTATACCTGCGTCGCCATCGACCTGCGCGGCTATGGCGACAGCGGCATGCCGGCGGACGAGCCGGCCGGGCACGAGGCCTTCTCCAAGCGCACGATGGCGGTGGACGCGGTCGAGGTGATGCGCTGCATCGGCTACGAGACCTTCGGCGTGCTGGCCCACGACCGCGGGGCGCGCGTCGCGCACCGGCTGGCGCTGGACCATGCCGAGCGGGTCGAGCGCATGATGCTGCTGGACATCGCGCCCACGCTGGACATGTACGAGGGCACCACGCGCGGTTTCGCGCAGGCCTACTACCACTGGTTCTGGCTGATCCAGCCGGCGCCTTTTCCGGAAAAGCTGATCGGCGCCGATCCGGCGTTCTATCTGCGTTCCGTGATGGGCGGCCGCCACGCGGGCCTGGCTCCCTTCGCCGATCGCGCGATGGCCGAGTACGAACGCTGCGCGCGCCATCCGCATTGGGCGCACGCGATCTGCGAGGACTATCGCGCGGCCGCCACCATCGACCTGGAACACGATCGCGCCGACCGCGACCAGGGCAACCGCGTGGATTGCCCGCTGCGGGTGCTGTGGGGCGGGAAGGGCGTGGTGGGGCGCTATTTCGACGTACTGGACCTGTGGCGCAGGCAGGCCTCGCAGGTCGACGGCCGGGCGCTGGACTGCGGCCACTACATCGCCGAGGAAGCGCCCGACGCGCTGTGGGCCGAGATCGAGTCGTTCTGGCCCGCGGCCGACTGAGGTTCAGGGGTCGCCGGCGGCGCCCACGAACTTGGCCCGGGGCCGCAGCAGCATGCCGCTCAGGCGCTGCTCCTGCACGTGGGCGACCCAGCCCGCCATGCGCGCCAGCGTGAACAGCGTGCCCACCGATTGGCGCGGCACGCCCATGGCCATGGCCAGGACGATGCCGCCGAGTTCATGCCGGGGATGCAGGCCGAACTCGCCGCGCACGTCGTCGATGAAGCGATGGACCTGTTCGAGCGCCGCCTTCTTGCGCGGCCGGTTGCGGGCCAGTTCGAGCAGCAGCTCGGCGCGTTCGTCGCCCTTGGGATAGAGCGGGTGGCCGAAGCCGGGCACGCTGGCGCCGCGCTCGTGTTGCGCGCGCGCCCGCTGCATGAGGCCGGCGGCGTCGTCGGCGCTGCGCAGGAAGTCTTCGATCCGGTCGTACATCCGCCCCAGGTGCACGCCGGCCGAGCTGCAGATGGCCGACGCGACGCAGCTGTGCAGGGTCGATCCGCCCGAGGCCGCCACGCGTGCGGCGAAGGTGCTGGGCGAGAGCTCGTGGTCGGCGAACAGCACCAGGAAGGCTTCCATGGCTTGCAGGTTGGCCGGGCTGGCGGGCAGGTCCAGGGCCGCCAGCAGGCCCTCGGCCATGGACGCCTCGTCGGGTATGGCATGGAAGCGCCGCCGGCGCGACACCAGGCCCATGCAGCCGGCCAGGGTCTTGATCAGCTGCCGCGCGGCTTCGTGCATGTGGCCGCCGCGCATGCGGTCTTCCACCGATCCTCGCGACATGCCCAGGCGCAGGGTGACGATGGCCATGATCTCCAGCAGCCCGCTGTTGGACTTGGGCGGCGCCAGCGATTCCAGCAGGGTTTCCTGGAGCCGGGGCGTGATGCCCGTATCCCAGCGGCGCGGCGCATCGTGCCAGACGCCGGTCCACAGCAGCTCGCACACGGCTTCGTAGCTGGCGTGGCCGCGGGCCAGCCGCACCGCGGAATGGCCGCGGTAGTGCGGACCGTCGGAACGGATCTCGGTGATCGAGGTGGGAATGATGGGCTCGCCCCAGTTCATGGCCGAGGCGGCCACCGCCCCGTGCCCCGAGCGGGCGGTGGAGCGCGCCTTGACCCGCAGGACGTCCTCGTGCAGGTACAGGCGCTGGCGCGTGTCCGGCTGCTTGACGCTGCGTATCCATCCCTTGCTGACGTAGGCATAGAGGGTCTGCATGCGTATGCCCAGCAGCTCCACGGCTTCCTTGGCGCTGAGATAGTCCTTGTGCGGCATGGTCTTCAAGGTTGATCGATCTTCATCAATATTCTACGGCCCCGCCCCCCTGCGTGGCTGCCGTGCACGGCTGGTATAGTCGGGCGGACCGACACTTCCATCGAGCAAGGATTCCCCATGACGGATCTTTCCGCTTTCCCGATCACCCGCAAATGGCCCGCGCAGCATCCGGACCGCATCCAGCTCTATTCGCTGCCCACGCCCAATGGCGTGAAGGTCTCGATCATGCTCGAGGAAACCGGCCTGCCGTACGAGCCGCACCGGGTGGCGTTCGACACCCAGGACCAGATGTCGCCGGAGTTCCTGTCGCTCAACCCGAACAACAAGATTCCCGCCATCCTCGATCCCGACGGCCCGGGCGGCAAGCCGCTGCCGCTGTTCGAGTCCGGCGCCATCCTGATCTACCTGGCCGAGAAATCGGGCAAGTTCATCCCGCGGGATCCCGCCGGCCGCTACCAGGCCATGCAGTGGGTGATGTTCCAGATGGGAGGCATCGGCCCCATGTTCGGCCAAGTGGGGTTCTTCCATAAATTCGCCGGCAAGGACTACGAGGACAAGCGCCCCCGCGACCGCTACGTGGCCGAGTCGCGCCGCCTGCTGGGCGTGCTGGACCGCCACCTGGAAGGCAAGGCCTGGATCCTGGGCGACGACTACGGCATCGCCGACATCGCCACCTTCCCCTGGGTGCGCAACCTGGTGGGCTTCTACGGCGCGGGCGAGCTGGTCGGGTTCGCCGACTTCGCCAACGTGAAGCGGGTGCTGGATGCCTTCGTGGCGCGTCCCGCCGTGCAGCGGGGCTTGCAGATTCCGGCGGCGCCCGGCGCCTGAGGACGGCTGCGACCAGGTGCCACGCGGGGGCGTGGTGCATGCCGGCGCGATGGGTGGAATAGGGATTTCATCCAGCTAGCCAAGCGGTGGCGGGCAGCCATAATGGCTATCACCACGAAAAGAGACATCAGCCGTTCCCCGCGTATGCATCAACTCCTCCTGGAATCGTTTCAAGCGGCCGTCGCCGCCGCCGACCCCCTCCACATCACCGCCCGCCACCTTCCGGCCCCACCCAGGGGCCGCACGGTCGTCGTCGGCGCGGGCAAGGCCGCCGCCAGCATGGCCCGCGCCGTCGAGGCCGCCTGGCCCGCCGACGCCCCGCTGGAGGGCCTGGTCGTGACCCGCTACGGGCACGGCATGCCGCTCGACCGCATCGCCTGCGTCGAGGCCGGCCACCCCGTGCCCGACGCGGCCGGCGAACGGGCCGCTGGCGACATCCTGCGGCTGGCTTGCGACCTGGGCGAGGACGACCTGCTGATCGTGCTCGTGTCCGGCGGCGGTTCCAGCCTGTTGTCGCTGCCGGTGCCGGCGGTGCCCATGGCCGCGCTGCGCGAGGTCACCCAGTCGCTGCTGCGCAGCGGCGCCCCCATCGAATCGATGAACGTGGTGCGCAAGCACCTGTCGCAGTTGCAGGGCGGACGCCTGGCCGCGTCGACGCGGGCCCGGGTCCTGGGCCTGATCGTCTCCGACGTCGCCGGCGACGATCCGTCCGCCATCGCCTCCGGCCCCACGGTGGCCGATCCCAGCACCTATGCCGACGCGCTCGACATCCTGCGCCGCCACGGCGTGCAGGCGCCGCAGCCGGTGGTCGACTGGCTCGAGGGCGGGGCCGCGGGGCGCCACCCCGAGACGCCCAAGGCGGGCGATCCGGTGTTCGAGCGGGTGGAGAACCACGTCATCGCCACCGCCCAGCAAAGCCTGCAGGCCGGCGCGCGCGTGCTGCGCCGCGCGGGCATCCAGGCGGTGGTGCTGGGCGACACCGTCACGGGCGAGGCCCGCGAGGTGGCCAAGGTCTATGCCGCGCTGGCGCGCCAGATCGTGCGGCATGGCGAACCCTTCGATGCGCCGGTGGCGCTGGTATCCGGAGGAGAATGCACGGTCACGGTGCGTGGAAGCGGCCGTGGCGGGCGCTGCACCGAATTCCTGCTGTCGCTGGCCGCCGAGCTGTGCGGCGAAGCCAGGATCTCGGCCCTGGCCTGCGACACCGATGGCATCGACGGCAGCGAGGACAACGCCGGCGCCTGGTGGGACAGCGAGCGCCTGCGGCGGGCCGCGGCCCGGGGCGTCGCGCCCGGCCCGTGGCTGGACGCCAACGACGCCTGGGGCTATTTCCGGGAACTCGACACCCTGATCACGACGGGGCCCACGCTGACCAACGTCAACGACTACCGGGTCATACTGATCGAGGCCGAGCGAACCAGTCGCTGACCAGCTTCACCCAGAAGCTGGCCCCCAGCGGCAGCAGTTCGTCGTTGAAGTCGTAGCTGCCGTTGTGCAGCGTGCATGGCCCCAGCCCGTGGCCCGCCTCGCGATGCGCGCCGTCGCCGTTGCCGATGAAGACGTAGCAGCCGGGTTTTTCCTGCAGCATGAAGGCGAAGTCCTCGGCGCCCATCGTCGGTTCGGTCGCGGCATCCACCTGGTTGGGCCCGACCAGCGAGCGCAGCACGTCGGTCACGAAACGGGTCTCGTCGGGATGGTTGATCAGCGGCGGGTACTTGCGCTGGAAATCGACCTCGATGCGGGCGCCGTGGGCCAGCTCCATGCCCCGGGCGATCTCGTGCATGCGCTGCTCGATCAGGTCCAGGACCTCGATGGTGAAGGTGCGCACCGTGCCGACCATCTCGGCCTCGTCGGGCACGATGTTGGTGGTCGTGCCCGCGTGGATCTGGGTGATGCTGAGCACCGCGGTGTCGATGGGCTTCTTGTTGCGGGTCAGGATGGTCTGCAGCGACTGCGCGAGCTGCACCGCGATCATGACCGGATCGATGCCCAGGTGAGGCAGCGCGGCGTGGGTGCCCTTGCCCCGGACGACGATGCGGAAATCGTTGCTGGAGGCCATCATCGGGCCCGGCGTCACGGCGAAGCTGCCCACCGGGATGCCGGGCCAGTTGTGCATGCCGAACACCGCCTCCATGGGAAAGCGCGTGAACAGCCCGTCGTCGATCATGGCCTTGCCGCCGCCGCCGCCTTCCTCGGCCGGCTGGAAGATCAGGTAGACGGTACCGGGGAAGTCGCGGTGCGCCGCCAGGTGGCGGGCGGCGCCCAGCAGCATGGCGCAGTGGCCGTCGTGGCCGCAGGCGTGCATCTTGCCCGGGTTCACGCTGGCGTGCTCGAAGGTGTTGAGTTCCTGCAGGGGCAGGGCGTCCATGTCGGCCCGCAGGCCGATGGCCGGTCCGTTCCTGTCCGTGCCTTCCAGGACGCCGACCAGGCCGGTGCCCCCCAGGCCGCGCACGACGGGGATGCCCCATCCTTCCAGCAGGCGGGCAATGGTGTCCGACGTGCGGTGCTCCTCGTAGCACAGCTCGGGGTGGGCGTGGAGGTCGCGTCGGATCGTCTTCAGGTCGCTGTGGAAAGCGACGATGGGTTCGAGCAGATTCATGTGGAACTCCTGAACGTTGCCCCGCCGCGGGTGCGAGCGCGCCGCGCCTTGTCCAGGCGGTCGCGAAGGCGGGAAGGGCCGATGTGCCGCGCCGTGTCCGGCGTCGCCGGCGGGGTCGTGTGCCCCGGGGCCGGCGGTTACCATAGCCATTATCTCCAATGAGCTTGTCCATGGCGAGTGTAACGACGAGGGGCCGGGCGGCCTGGGGTGCCCTGGTCCTGGCAGCGGCGCTGGCCGGGTGCGCCGACCTGCGCTACTACGCGCAGTCGATAGGCGGACATTCGTCGCTGCTGCAGGCGGCGCGGCCGGTCGACGAGGTCCTGGCCGATCCCGCCACTTCCCCCGATTTGCGCGAGCGATTGCGTCATGCGCAAGACGCGCGCCGCTATGCCAGCCAGGTGCTGGGCCTGCCCGACAACCGCAGCTACACCGAATACGCCGACGTCAAGCGCCCCTACGTGGTCTGGAACGTGTTCGCCACGCCGGAACTGTCCCTGCGGCTCAAGCAGTCCTGTTTTCCGGTGGTGGGATGCATAGACTATCGGGGCTACTACAGCGAAGCCGAGGCCCGGCGGACGGCCGCCGAGCTGAAGGCACGGGGCTGGGACGTGCACGTGGGCGGCGTGCCCGCCTATTCGACGCTGGGCTGGTATCCCGATCCCTTCGTCAACACCTTCATCCGCCTGCCGCCGGCCGAGGTCGCGCGCCTGGTTTTCCACGAGCTGACCCACCAGGCGGTCTACGCGAAGAACGACACGACCTTCAACGAGTCGCTGGCCACGGCGGTGGAGCAGATCGGCGTCGACCGCTGGCTGCGCGAGCCGCAGAACCAGTCGCTGCGGCCCGCGTACGAGGCGTTCGATGCGCGCCGGCACGATTTCGTCGCGCTGCTGCTGGAGACGCGGCGGCAACTGGCGCAGGCCTACGGCGAGACCGGCGCCCGCCAGGGGCCGGCGCCCACCACGCCCGATCCGGCGGGCCTGGGGCCGGACGAGATCGAGCGGCGGCGCGCCCGCAAGGCCGAGATCATCGCCGACCTGAAGTCCCGCTACGAGCGGATGAAGCGCGAGCGGTGGCATGGCTACGCCGGCTATGATGCCTGGTTCGCGCAGACCTTGAACAACGCGCAGTTCGCGGCCATGGGCGCGTACCACCAGTGGGTACCGGCGCTGCTGGCCATGGCGCGCCGCTGCGAAAGTTGCCGCGACGGCAGCCTCGCGCCGTTCCTGGACGAGGCGCGCGAGTTGGCGCGCCTGCCGTATGCCGAGCGCCGGCGGCGATTGCTCGCGGAAACCGAACGCGCGCAGGCGGCTGGGCTATCATCGGCGCAATAAGCCGACACCGCGCGGCAAAGACTGGACCAGGAGACGTGCATGCAAAGACCGTGGCTGGCGTACTACCCGCCGGGCATTCCCGCCGACATCGACCCGGGACGCTACCGGTCCCTGATCCAGTTGCTGGAGGAATCGTTCGCGCAGTACGCCGAGCGCCCGGCCTTCGTCTGCATGGGCAGGACGCTTGCCTACGCCGACATCGACGCCATGTCGCGCAAGCTGGGAGCCTGGCTGCAATCGCGCGGACTGCCGCGCGGCGCGCGCGTGGCCCTGATGATGCCCAATGTCCTGCAGTATCCCGTGGCCATCGCGGCGGTGCTGCGGGCCGGCTATACGGTGGTCAACGTCAACCCCCTCTACACCGCCCCGGAACTGGAGCACCAGCTCAAGGACAGCGGCGCCGAGGCCATCGTCATCCTCGAGAACTTCGCCCATACGCTGCAGCAGGTGCTGCCCGCCACGGCCATCCGGCACATCGTGGTGGCGTCCATGGGCGACCTGATGGGCGGCGTGAAGGGCACCGTGGTCAATGCCGTGGTGCGCTACGTCAAGAAGCTCGTCCCGCCGTTCAGCCTGCCGGGCGCCGTGAGCTTCCGGCGCGCGCTGGCGCAGGGGGCGGCACGGGAGTTGGCGCGCCCCGAGGTCGGGCCCGACGACATTGCCTTCCTGCAGTACACCGGCGGCACGACGGGCGTGGCCAAGGGGGCCGTGCTGCTGCACCGGAATCTGGTCGCCAACGTCCTGCAATGCGATGCCTGGCTGCTGACCGACGAACAGCCTTCCGGCCAAGGCGGACAGCGCACCCAGCACATCTTCGTCTGCGCCCTGCCGCTGTATCACATCTTCGGCCTGACGGTGTGCGCCCTGCTCGGCATGCGGGCGGGTGGCCTCAACGTCATGGTGCCCAATCCGCGCGACATTCCCGACCTGGTCAGGACCTTGTCCGGTTACCGCTTCACGCTTTTTCCCGGCGTCAACACGCTGTTCAACGCGCTGCTGAACAACGAGAAGTTCCGTTCGCTGGACTTCTCGGGCCTGCGCGTGAGCGTGGGCGGCGGCATGGCGGTGCAGAAGGCGGTGGCCGACCGTTGGCGCGAGGTGACCAAGTCCCCGCTGTGCGAGGGCTACGGGCTGTCGGAGACCTCGCCGGTGGCCTGCTGCACGCCCATCAACATCAAGGAGTATTCCGGCACCATAGGCATCCCGCTGCCGTCCACCGACGCGGCGATCCTGGACGACGACGGCGCGGCGCTGCCGATAGGCGAGCGCGGCGAGATCGCGCTGCGCGGCCCGCAGGTCATGCCGGGCTATTGGAACATGCCGGACGAGACCGCCCGCGTCATGACGGCCGACGGTTTCTTCAAGACCGGCGACATCGGCATCATGGACGAACGCGGCTACATCCGCATCGTCGACCGCAAGAAGGACATGATCCTGGTGTCGGGCTTCAACGTCTATCCCAACGAAGTCGAGGCCGTGGTGTCCCAGCACCCGGGGGTGCTGGAGTGCGCCGCCATCGGCGTGCCCGACGAGCATTCCGGCGAGGCGGTGAAGGTGGTCGTGGTCAAGCGCGATCCGGCGCTGACCGAGCAGGACCTGAAGGCCTTCTGCCGCGATCGCCTGACCGGCTACAAGCGGCCGCGCTATGTGGAATTCCGGTCGGAGCTGCCCAAGACCAACGTGGGCAAGATCCTGCGGCGCGAACTGCGGACCGGCACCGAGGCCGCCGCGTAACGGATTATTCCCGGCATGCCCCTACAATGGCGGCGTCTGCCCCATCGCGGGCGTTGTCGGGGAGTCCACATGCCAGGTCGGATGGCTGACCATCGTCTTCGTGCGCCGCATGGCATCGTGCGCCGCGCGCTCGCGCCCGCGGGCCTTTTCGCCCTGATGGCCGCGGCGCCCTTGCGGGCGGACGCGGGCGTGACCTTCAAGCTGGACCGCATGCAGGCCGGGCCGGGCGAGACCGTGCGCATCGAGGCCATGTTCTTCAACGACGGCAACGCCACGGCGACCTGGGACGCGCCGCGCGAGCTGGTGCTGCAATGGCGCGACGCCGCCGGCCGCGTCGTGCGCGCGCCCGCGCGGCTGGACGGCGGCACCGCCGTGCTGCAGATTCCCGTGGGACAGTTTTCGCGCGCGACCTGGTCGGCCGTGGTGCCCGAGCAGGCGCGCGGCCTGCAGGCCATCGCGATCGAAGGCGAGCCGGTGCTGCTGGCGCTGGACGCGACGCCCGCCGAGAAAGGGGCCATCGTGGGGTCGCGCGCGATCGGTCCCATCGTCGATCCGCGCGCGCCCGGCGCGGTGCCGCAGGTGCCGGACAGCGGCGTGCTGGCGGCGGTCAGCGGCCTGTCGGCCGGCTCGGCGCCGGGCAGCACCGCGCTGTCGGGGCCGGCGCCGTCGGACGCCACCGCCCCGGGCAACGACGAGCATGACGTGCTGAGCCGCTTCCGCAGCGCGCTGTCGCCCTACGAGCCCGTGTATTTCAGCTTCGGCGCCCGTCCCAACCTGAACGCGCGCTTCCAGGTCAGCCTGAAGTTCCGGCTGTTCCAGCCCTACGACGGCGAGGAAACCGGTTTTCTCAACAACCTGTACCTGGGCTATAGCCAGACCTCGCTGTGGGACATAGGCGAGAACTCGGCCCCGTTCCGCGACAGCAGCTATCGCCCCGCGGTCTTCTGGCTGTCCGACCGGGTCTGGGAGTCGCAGGACCGCCGCAAGTCGCTGGGTTTCGACGGCGGCTTCGAGCACGAATCCAACGGGCGCGACGGCGATACCTCGCGCGCCATCAATTCCCTGTACGCCCGGCCCACGCTGCGCTATCGCCTGGACGACGGCAGCACGCTCAGCTTCGGCCCCAAGATCAAGTACTACATGACCCGCGAGGGCAATCCGGACATCGCCGACTATCGGGGCCACGTCGACTACCAACTGCGCTGGGCCAAGGATGACGGCCTGATGGTGTCGGCGCTGGTGCGCAAGGGCCACGAGAAGGGATCGCTGCAACTGGACATGGCCTACCCGCTGCGCAAGCTGGGCCTGGGCCGCCTGAACGGCTTCCTGCACGTGCAGTATTTCAACGGCTACGGCGAGACCCTGCTGGACTACAACGTGCGCGCCAAGTCGCAGGTGCGCATCGGCCTGATGATCGTGCGCTGAGCGGTCTTCAGCCCGCGCCGGCGGCCTTGAGGTTGGGACCGATCAGGTCGTGCAAGGCCTTGGCCACGCCGGGGCCGCCGGCGACGATGTTGCCTTGCTCGGGCCAGGGAGCCCGCCCGAACGGGTCGAAGGCCTGCCCGCCGGCTTCGCGCACCAGCAGCGTGCCGGCGGCGACGTCCCACGGCTTGAGCCGCAGCTCCCAGTAGCCGTCGAAGCGCCCGCAGGCCACCCAGGCCAGGTCGAGCGCCGCGGCGCCGTTGCGGCGCACGCCGCGCGTGCCGTGCATGGCGTCGCGCAGCATGGGCAGGTAGCTTTCGGTGAACGACATGTCGCTGTAGGGAAAGCCGGTGGCCAGCAGGGCATCGGCCAGGGTTTCCGTGCGCGAGCACTGGATGCGGTGGCTGTTGAGCCAGGCGCCCACGCCGCGTACCGAGGTGAACATCTCTTCACGACAGGGATCGTAGATCACTCCCACCACGGGCCCGGGCTCGCACCGCGTCTCTTCGAAGGCGATGCCGCAGCCTTCCTGGGCCACCAGCGCGATGGAAACGGCGTAGTGGGGAATGGCATGGACGAAATTGGTGGTGCCGTCCAGCGGGTCGATGTACCAGCTGGCGGGACCGGAAGGCGAGCCCCCCGTCTCCTCGGCCACGATGCCGTATTGCGGCGTGCGCGCGCGCAGGACCTCGATGATCGCGATTTCGGCTTCGCGGTCCGCCTGCGAAACCAGATCGTTGCGGGCCTTCAGGTCGATCACCAGTTCCGAGCGCTTGTGCGCATAGGCTTGCAAGATCGCCGCGCCGGCGTGCGCGGCTGTGACGGCGGCTTCGAGCGCCTTGAAGAGATCCAGCGGGACGGGCTTGTCCATGGTGGCGGCTGCGGGGATGCTCATACAGGGAGTGTACCCCCCCTACGCGCTTACGCGCGCCCCCCAGGGGGCGAAACCGGCGGACTGGCAAAGCCAGATCCGCGGTTTCCTGGGTCTAGTACGCGCTTCTTGGATTGGATCACCGTTGCTACCGCTGGCAGCCAGCGATAGCACCCGTGCCAAACCCAAGATAACGGTACTAGACCCAGGATGCAGTGGATCCAGCTTTGCCGGTCCACCCGCATCGCCCCCTTGAGGGGGCCCGCGTAGCGGGTAGGGGGTGGGCTTCCCTTCCGGTCCACCCGCATCGCCCCCTGGGGGGCGCCCGAAGGGCGTAGGGGGGGGTTATCATCCTCGCCGTGTTTACCCCCCTGACTCCTTCCCGCCCGGCCTTCGATCAGGACGGCCTGCCTTATAGCCCGCTCTACGGCGACATCTACCATGCCGCCCAGGGGGCGTTGGAGCAGGCTCGCCATGTGTTCCTGGCGGGCAACGGTCTGCCGGAGCGATGGCGCGGACGCGAGCGCTTCACCGTGTGCGAGACGGGATTCGGGCTGGGGCTGACTTTCCTGGCGCTATGGCGCGCCTGGCGCGACGATCCCCGGCGCAGCCGGAGGCTGCATGTGGTGTCCGTCGAGGCCCATCCCTTTGCCCGCGAGGACCTGGCGGAGCTGCTGCGCGCGCGGGTGCCCGCCGGGTGGGACGACATGGCGGCGCAACTCTTGGCGCAGTGGCCGCCTCTTCTTCCCGGCCTGCACCGGCTGGACCTGGATGGCGGCGCGGTGACGCTGACCCTGGCCTTCGGGCTGGCCGAACAGATCGTGCCCCGGCTGGTCCTGCGCGCGGACGCTTTTTTCCTGGATGGATTCAAGCCGTCCGCGAATCCCGGCATGTGGTCCGAGCCGCTGATGAAGGCGCTGGCCAGGCTGGCCGCGCCGGATGCCACGGCGGCGACCTGGGCGAGCGCCGGCGCGGCGCGCCGCGCCTTGCAGGCGGCGGGTTTCGAGGTCGAGCGCAGGGAGGGCTTCGGCGGCAAGCTGCACATGACGGTGGCGCGCCATGCGCCGCGCTTCGAGCGCCGCCACGCGCCGGCCGAGCCGCCGTCCTTCGCCGAGCGCCATGCCATCGTGGTGGGAGCGGGCATCGCCGGGGCCGGTGTGGCGCATGCGCTGGCGTTGCGTGGCTGGCGCGTGTCCGTGTTCGATGCGGCCTGGACTTTTCCCCCGCAAGGTGGCGGCCATCTGGCCGCCGCATTGACGCCGTTGCTGGCCCGGGACGACAGCCCCCGCGCGCGCCTGAGCCGTGCCGGTGCCTTGCGCGCGGCCGCGCGCTGGGCGCCGTGGATGGACGGCGGGATCGTCGCCCGCTGCGGCACCGTGCAGCAGGCCAAATCCGACGACAAAGAGGCCGGCATGCGCGCCATGCTGGAGGAGCTGCGTTTTCCGGCCGACTGGGTGCGACCGGTGACGCGGGACGAAGCCAGCGCGCTGGCGGGTTGCCCGACGGCGCGCGGCGGGGTCTATTTTCCGGGCGGACTGCGGGTGCGTCCGCGCCTGCTGGGGGCGGCGCTGCTGTCCCGGCCGGGCATCGAAGTCCGGGCGGCCCGGGTAGCCCGCATCGAGGCGCTGGCGGCGGACGTGCCGTCGGGCCGCCGGTGGCGGGCCCTCGACCAGGAAGGCGCCACGCTGGCCGAGGCCGAGATCGTGGTGCTGGCCAATGCGGCCGAGGCGCCGCGGCTGCTTGCCGCCAGCGGACTGGCCGCCGACGGCGAACTGCCGGGTTTCTTCGGGCAAAAGGCCATAGCGGGACAGATCACGCTGCTTCCCGCGCAAGATGCCGCCTGGCGCCCGCCGCGCTGCGTGGTGGCGGGCGACGGCTACGTGCTGCCCGCCGTGGACGGCGCCTGCGTGGCCGGCAGCACGTACGTCCACGATGCCTCGCGCGCCGTCGTCACGGCCGAGGGCCACGCGGTCAACCTGGACCGGGCCGCGCGGCTGCTGCCGGCACTGGCCGGGGCCGGCCTGGATCCCGGCGCGTTCACGGGCTGGGCCGGGTGGCGCGCCGTGCTGCCCGGCAGGTTGCCGGTGATCGGCGAATCGCCTGTCCATGGCGGGCTCTGGGCCGCCTCGGGCTATGCCTCGCGTGGCCTGAGCTGGTCGGCGCTGGGAGGCGACATACTGGCCGCTTCCCTGGAGGGAGAACCCATGGTGCTGGAGGGGGATTTGCTGCGGATGATCGCCTGGCGCTGATCCCGGGCCGAATCGTGGGAAAATAGCGGGATTAACAGCAAAAAAGACGTGCCTGGGGGCGCGCGGTGCCCGGCCCGCGTGTCCCGATCCGCTGCTTCCAGGGGCGCGGGATGGCCCCGGATACGGCCTTGCCGGGCCTCTCGCGGCGCCCCGCGAAGCGCGTCCGTGCGGGAGACGGCTTCTTCCACGGTTTATTTGCCTCCCCGAATCCGTCAAAATAGAGGTTTTGGCGAAAAAGTGCGGTCATTTGCCGCATTTGGGGCGGATAGCGGGGCCTCGCGAGGGTTGCGTCTTTGCTATTGCCAATCTGTCGAAAGCGATCGAGGGAAACCTGTGCCACTTCAATTCGACTCCTCCCGCTACCAGCGTCTGGAATCCCTGTCTCTCAACACGACCAGCCCGTCCGCCGTCCGTTTCACGACGGACCAGGGCCAGCCGGTGCTGGTCGAGGCCAGCGCGCCAGGCGTGTTCAGGTTGAGCATGGGCACGCCCGCCGCCACCGGCAAGCCGGCCTCCGGCTCCGCCACGCGCGCCGCCGCCCTGCATGATCTGCTGGCCCGGGACGAGGCCATAGGCGAGGCCGTGGTTGAACAGGCGGATGTGGCCGGCCAGCCCGGCTGGCGCATCGTCCAGGGCGACAACGTACTCGAGATCGCCGCCAATCCCGTGCGGCTGGCCTTGTACCGCAAGGGGCAGCAGGTGCTGGCCTCGTCCGCGGACCAGGACCTGTGCCCGCTCGGCACCGAAGACGCCGCGGCCCCGACGTCGTGGGCCCTGTGCTTCGACCTCGCGGTTGGCGAAGCCGTCCACGGCCTGGGCGAAAGCCGCATCATGCTGGACCGCCGCGCCGAGCGCGTGGTGTCCGACGAGGCCGAGTCGCGCGCCCTGCCGCTGGCCTGGAGCCCGCGCGGCTGGGGGCTGTACGTCAATACGCTCGAATCCGTCGTGCACGACATCGGCCTGCCCGAGTTCGCGCCCGACAGCTACGTGGTGACCGTGGCCGACGCCCAGTTGGACGTGTTCCTGTTCGTGGGCGAGCCGGCCGAGATCCTGAACCAGTACACCCAGTTGACCGGCCGCGCGGGACAGCCCACGCTGTGGAGCATGGGCACGTGGCTGCACCAGGCGCCCGATACCGGCGCCGAGCAGCTCGCCGCCGTGGCCGGCCAGATGCGCAGCCGCGGCGTGCCCCTCGACGCCGTGTCGTTCCGGCCGCCCGCGGCCTGGGAGATCCGCGCCAAGCTGAACCTCGAATGGGACGCCGCCCGCTTCCCCGATCCGCGCCAGGTGCTGGGCGAGTTCAAGGGCCTGGACCTGAAGGTGTGCGCACCCGGTTTCCCGGGCGTGCCCACCCATAGCCCCATGTTCGCCGAACTCGAGGACAAGGGCTGGCTGCTGACCGACGAATCCGGCGCCGCGCAGGTGTTCGCCGGCGTGCCCGCCAGCGCGGGCGTCGCCTTCGGCCTGCTCGACCTGACCCACCGCGACGTGTGGACCTTCTGGCGCGACAAGATCCGCCAGGTCATGGACGAGGGCGTCGATGCGGTGTCCTGCGACATCCAGTTCGACATCCCCGACGGCGTCGAGGCGCGCAACGGCGATACCGGAGCGCGGCTGCGCACGGCCTATCCCATGCTGGTCAAGCGCTGCCTGTTCGAGGCGGCGGCCTGGAACAAGACCCCGCCCGAGGGCGTGGTGTGGAGCCGCGATCTCTTCCCGACCGGCCAGCGCCTGCCCATGCAGGCCCCCGTGTCCGTGCCCAACACCTGGGAAGGACTGGCCGAATCGCTGCGCGCCGCGCTGACGGCGGGGGCCAGCGGGCTGCCCGCCCATGCCCACGACATCGGTTCGCCCCAGCATCCGCGCGACGCCATGACGCCCGAGCTGTACCTGCGCTGGCTGGCGGCCGGCGTGTTCAGTTCGCACCTGCGTTTTCACGCCGTGCCGGGGCTGCTGCCCTGGGACTTCGGCGAGGAGGCCTTCCAGCACGCGCAGACGCTGATGCAGTGGCGCTATAGGCTCATTCCCTACGTGCTGGGGGTGATCGAGGACGCGGCCCGCACCGGCCTGCCGGTGCAGCGTTCCATGGCCCTGTCCTTCCCGGACGATCCCGAGGCGCATGCCCACGAGCTGCAATACCTGCTCGGCCCGGCCCTGCTGGTCGCGCCGGCCGTGCAGCCCGGCAACCAGATCCGCGTCTATTTCCCCAAGGGCGAAGCCTGGTGGGACCTGAACACGGGCTGGCGCTACGAGGGCGGCACGACCTGGACCTTCGAATGCGGCCTGGACCGCCTGCCCGTGTTCGGCCGCGAAGGCCACATGCTGTGCCTGGGCCCCGCCGCCCAGCACACCGGCGAGTTCAACTCCGCCCGCATCCTGGACGAGGTCTGGCTGTTCGGCATGCCCGTGCACAACCCCAGCGTGATGCGCAACAAGATCCGCGTCATGCAGATGCAGGGTTCGAGCTACGCCAAGGGCCTGGAAGGCCTGAAGATCCTGCCCTCCGAAGGCCTGGAAGTGAAGCGCCGCGGCGCCGAGGTACGTATCTCTCGGGCGAGGTAGAAGCCCCCCCCCCTACGCGCTTACGCGCGCCCCCCAGGGGGCGAAACCGGCGGACTGGCGGAGCCAGATCCGCGGTTTCCTGGGTCTAGTACCCGTTTCTTGGGTTGTGGCGCCGGTGCTTCGCTGGCTGCCAGCGAAGCACCG
>NZ_BAAAEN010000011.1:131850-185435 GCF_039523035.1 Pigmentiphaga daeguensis
GTCTAGTACCCGTTTCTTGGTACGCCACACCGTTGCTACCGCTGGCTGCCAGCGAAGCACCGGCGCCACAACCCAAGATAAAGGAACTAGACCCAGGATGCGGTGGATCAGGCTTTGCCGGTCCACCCGCATCGCCCCCTTGAGGGGGCGCCCGAAGGGCGTAGGGGGAGGGCCTATCAGTCCTCGCAGGGGCTGTCCAAGGTGCCGCGGGCCAGCTTGTCTACGACCACCGACTCTACCGGGGGTTCGCCGCTGCGGGCGATGTGGCCGTCTATCCACATCAGGACCGGGGTGCCGGGGGCCACGCGCAGTTTGGCGTAGGCGTCGGCCAGGGCCTGCGCCTGGCCGGTGGGCGACACCGGATAGCGCTTGCCGGTGCTGCAGATGGCGAAGGTGGGCTGGCCGTCCTTGGCCACCACCTTGCCGCGCATGGTGAAGGTGTCGGTGATGAAGTCCACCTCGAACTGCTGGGTCAGGGCGTAGTTCAACGTGGACTGGATGGGTTCGCCGTTCTGGTCCAGCATGCGCAGCGTGCTGCCGGAGATGAACTCGTAGAGTCCGCCCTCGTTGCGGTCGCCGATCAGGCGGATCTGGTCGGGCGAGTCGAACAGGCGTTCCCAGCGGCCGGTGCTGATGAAGCTTTGTTCCTTGTTGTCGCGCGTGCCGAAATACACCCGGCGCATGCGCCAGGTCCAGTCGGGCAGCAGCGTGAGCGTGACGCGCTGGCCGGCGCAGTCGGCGCAGGGGATCACGCCGCGGAAGGTTTGCGGCTGGGCCAGGGGCACGCCCCTATCCTGTCCGCCTCGCTCGGCCTGTTCCCGCGTCACGGCGGGCGGCGGCGGGATCACCGCGTCGGCGGCGGCCAGGGTGCCGGAGCGCTCGCGGTCGGGCAGGGGGATGGAGCACGCGCCCAATCCGGCCGCCACGGCCAGGGCGGCGGCCAGGGTGGCAAGGCGGGAAGGGGCGGGGCGGGAGGAAAGGGGCGGGTTGGTCATGACGGCTCCGGCTCTTGAGATTTATCGCAAGTCTAACCTGTTGCGTCTGCCGGCATGCGACGGGAAGCGCGGCGGGCATCGACGGATGCCGTGCCGGGGGCAGGACATTTATTGCCGTGCCCGTCCCACGCGGGGCCCCGGGGGCGGTTAAGCTTGCGGGGGGCCGCCGTGGCGGCGTTTACATCCTTGTCTATGTCATTCGTGCAGATACTCGCGGCCACCCCGTGGCTGGCCTATGCGGCCGCCGCCGTGCTGGGGCTGGTGGTGGGCAGCTTCCTCAACGTCGTGATCGCGCGCCTGCCGCAGATGATGCAGCGCGCCTGGCAGGAGCAGTGCGCGGAGCTGCACGGCGCCGCGCAACCCGGGCAGGCCCGCTTCGACCTGGCCTATCCCCCCTCGCATTGTCCGGCCTGCCGGCATCCGATCGCCTGGCGCCACAACATCCCGGTGCTGGGCTGGCTGGCGCTGCGCGGCCGCTGCGCCCATTGCGCCGCGCCCATCTCCTGGCAATACCCGCTGGTGGAACTGGCGGCGGCGGCGTTGTTCGCGGCCTGCGTCGCGGTGTTCGGCGTGACCTGGACCAGCCTGGCCGCCATGGCATTCTGCGCGGCCTGCCTGGCGCTGGCCGTGATCGATCACCAGACCTCGCTGCTGCCGGACGACCTGACGCTTCCGCTGCTGTGGGCGGGCCTGTTCGTCAACCTGTGGGGCGGTTTCGCCTTCCTGCCCGACGCGGTCATCGGCGCGATGGCCGGCTACGGGGTGCTGTGGTCCGTGTACTGGCTGTTCCGCCTGCTGACGGGCAAGGAAGGCATGGGCTACGGCGATTTCAAGCTGCTGGCCGCCATCGGCGCCTGGCTCGGATGGCAGAGCCTGCCGCTGGTCATGGTGGCGGCCTCGCTGGCCGGTGTGGCGGTGGCCGGGGTGCTGATGATCGCCGGCCGCGTGCGGCGCGACCAGCCGCTGCCATTCGGGCCGTACCTGGCGGCGGCGGGCGTGGCCGCGATGTTCGCGGGCGACGCATGGATTAAGCTGCTGGCATGGTAGGCACACTTCCTTCTTTCCCCGCCCGTCCCTTGCGCGTGGGCCTGACCGGCGGCATCGGATCCGGCAAGACCGCCGTGGCCGATATCCTGGAGGCGCAGGGTGCGGCCGTCATCGATACCGATGCCATCGCGCATGCGCTGACCGCGCCGGGCGGACTCGCCATCGAGCCGCTGCGGCGCGAATTCGGTCCGGACATGATCGGTCCCGACGGCGCGATGGACCGTCCCCGCATGCGGGCCCTGGTGTTTTCCGACGCACAGGCCAAGACGCGGCTCGAGGCGCTGATCCACCCGCTCATCGGCCAGGAGGTCGAGCGCGAGGCCGCCCGGCGCCAGGGGCTCTATCAGGTCTTCGTGGTGCCGCTGCTGGTGGAGTCGGGTCGCTGGCGGGACCGGGTGGACCGGATCTGCGTGGTCGATTGCGACGAGGCCACCCAGGTCCGGCGCGTGCAGCGCCGCAGCGGCCTGGCTCCCGACATGGTCGCCCGCATCATGGCCGCCCAGGCGACGCGCGCCCAGCGGCTGGCCGTGGCCGACGACGTCATCCTCAACGATGGCCAGACCACGCCCGGCCAGTTGTCCGAGCGTACGCTGGCCCGGCATCGCGCGTGGCTCGACCTGCTGGCGCTGCCCTAGCAGGCTGCCCGGGCTTTACTGGATGTCCAGCTTGCGGATCAACGTGTCCCAACGCGCACGCGTGTCGCGCAACCACGCCGTGGTCTGCGCCGAGTCGGCCCAGAACGGCGTCACCGCCATCTGATCCAGTTGCCGGCGCACTTCCGCGCTTTCCAGGATGTCGTGCAGCAGGCCTTCCCACTTCGTCACCACGGCCGCCGGCGTGCCGGCGGGAAACAGGACCACCTGGCTGAATCGCACGTCGAAGTCGGGTACGCCCTGTTCCTGCGCCGTGGGGACTTGCGGCAACTGGGGATTGCGGATGGCGGCGGACGTGGCCAGCGCCTGCAGCGCGCCGGACCGGACATAGGGAAGGGTGTTGGACGAGGCCACGAAGGCCAGCGGCACGTGGCCGGCCACCACGTCCGACAGGGCGGGGGCGTTGCCCTTGTAGGGCACGTGCGTGCCGCGTATGCCGGTGCGGGCCTTCAGGAGTTCGAAGGTCAGGTGGCCGGGCGAGGCCAGGCCGGCCGAGGCGTAGGTCAGGTCCTCCTTCCTGGCCCGGTCCAGGAAGTCGCGGAAATCCTTCAGTCCCAGCCTGGGGTGGGCCACCAGCACCTGTGAGGTGGTGCCGAAGATGCCGGCCGGCACGAGATCGCGGTAGGGGTCCAGTCCCATGTTCCGGTAGACCGACGGATTGATCGTCAGCAGGTGGTCGACGCTGACCAGCGCCGTATAGCCGTCCTTGGGCGAACGCGCGACGTATTCGGCGCCGATGTTGCCGCCGGCACCCGCCCGGTTCTCGACGATGACGGGCTGTTTCAGGCGCGATGCCGCCTGTTCGGCGATCAAACGGGCGATCAGGTCCAGCGGCCCGCCGGCGGCGAAGTTGACGACCAGCTTGACCGGATGGTCGGGATAGTCGGCGGCCCGCACCGAGGGCGCGGCGGCAACGAGGGAAAGCACGAGGAAAAGGCGCGCAAGCGGTCGCATGGGGTGTCTCCGTGGAAGGGGGGCGGGCTGGCTGGAGCCAGTCTGGTCGGCGCCGTGCCGGCATTATGGGAACGGAGAGGTATTTGTTTTCAATGATAAAATGCCGCTCTGTCATACATAAAATTCATGGCAATGGACTGGACCCGGCGCCTGCGCATCCGGCAGCTCGAAGTGCTGAGCAGCCTGGCCGACACGTGCAATCTCAGCCACACCGCCGAACGTCTCTGCATGACGCAGCCGGCCCTGTCCAAGTGGCTGGCCGAGCTCGAGGCCGAACTGGGCGTGCCCCTGTTCGAGCGCCATTCGCGCGGCCTCGTGCCCACGCGTTTCGGCACCGCCATGGCCGAACATGCCCGCGTCATGCTGGCCGAGGTCGAGCGGGCCAGTCACGCCATGGCGCTGATGGCCGAAGGGGCGGACGGGCACCTGTCGATCGGGGTGACGGCCACGGTCTCGACCGGCCTGCTGCCGGACAGCGTGGCCTTGCTGCTGGCCCGGCGTCCCGAGACCCGGCTGTCGATCACCGAGTCGACGCTGGACCAGCTTCTGTCGCCCTTGCTCGAGCGCCGCCTGGATTTCGTGGTCACGCGCCTGGAGGGCGACGCCATCGACGATCGCCTGCGCTGCACGCCGGTCTATGGCGAAAGCATCGCGGTGGCCGCGCCTCCCTCGCACCCGCTGGCCGGCCGCCGCGGCCTGGCCTGGACGGATCTGGAAGGATGCGGCTGGGTGGTGCCGCCCCAGGGCAACCCGCTGCGCCGCGAGCTGGACGCCGAGTTCGCGCTGGCCGGCCTGCCCGCGCCGCGCTACCGGGTCGAGGCGGTCGGCATCCTGATGCTGGTGGCCATGATGCAGCGGGCCAACCTGCTGACCGCGCTGTCGCGCCGCGTGCTGGGCTACTTCCAGGCCGCCGGGCAGCTCGTGGCGCTGGACCTGCCCACGCGCCGGCAGGGCATGGTGGGCATCCTGCGCCATCGCGACGCGCCCGACACCGCCTTGCATCGCGACTTCCACGAGGCCTTGCTGGAAGCGGCCGGCGCGGCGGGCGTCACAACTCGAAACCGCATTGCCGAGCCGCCTGCTTCAAAGTAAGGGGTGATCGGGCCACGGTTGAGTGTTTTTCCGGTGGGCTCCGTACCTACAATGGAGGTGTTCCGAAGCGCCCGCGCAAGGGCCGTTCGGAAGCGGGCGCGGCAAGTGTCGCCGTGTCCATGCCGTACAGGTATATTTCTACGAAATTCCGATTCCGGACGGTCTACGTGGTTCTTTACGAATACCCATTCAACGAGCGCGTCCGTACGCTGCTGCGTCTGGAAAGCCTCTTCGACAATCTGTTCTTCTTCGTGCGGCAACCGGATGCCCGCGGGCATCACGTCGCATTGACCACGCTGTTCGAAATCCTGGATGTATCGGCGCGCGCCGATCTCAAGTCCGACCTGCTGCAGGACCTGGAGCGCTATCGCCAATCCCTGAGCTCGCTGCGCGAGCATCCCGGCGTCGATCGCCAGACCCTGGACGTCATGCTGTCCAGCATCGAGCAGGCCACGGGTTCGCTGGTGGCACAGGGCAAGACCGGCCAGCCGTTGCGGCAGAACGAATGGCTGACCAGCATACGCAGCCGCCTGGCGATCCCGGGCGGGGCGTGCGAGTTCGACGTTCCTTCCTTTCATGCCTGGAAGCACAAGCCTGTCGAGCATCGGGTCCAGGATCTCGCCCAGTGGGTCGAGCCCTTCCTGCCCATACGCGACGGCCTGGCCATCGTGCTGAAGATGCTGCGCGAATCGGGCCGCCAGGTCGCGGTGGTGGCCGAGGGCGGCGCCTTCCAGCAGATGCTGGGAGGCAAGGCCTATCAGTTGCTGCGCATCTACGTCGACGAGGCGCTGGGCGTGTTTCCCGAGGTCAGCGCCAACAAGTACATGGTGTCGGTGCGCTTCTCGTCGCAGGGGGGCGACCTCAAGCCCCAGCCGGTGGTGGCCGACGTGCCCTTCCAGCTGACGCTGTGCAACAGTTTCTAAGCGCGGCGGCCCCTTCGTCCGCTGGCTACAATGCTGCCATGGTCAAGAACGTCAAATGTCCCACTTGCGCCAAGCTGGCTCCGTGGAGCCCCGAGAACGCCTGGCGGCCCTTCTGTTCCGAGCGCTGCCGCCAGATCGACCTGGGGGCGTGGGCGGCCGAGAAATTCTCCATTCCCGGCGCGCCGCTGGAGACCGACGACCTGAGCGGCGACACCTCGGGGCGCCTGTTTCCTCCGCCGCAATCGGTGAACTGAACGGGCCCTAGGCGTTGGCCAGCAGTGCCCGGATGTCCAGCGACCGCAGCAACTGCATGGTTTCCCGCGTCAACCGGGTCAGCGGCTGCAGCCGTGCCGTGCACATGATCAGATTGTTGTGCATGGACGGCGTGTGTACGCGGGCCGTGGCCAGCGTGCCGGCGCGCCGCTGCGGCCCGATGGCGCTGGCCGACAGCAGCGCGTAGCCTTCGCCGCTTTCGGCCAGCGCCACCATGGTGTGGACCGCGTTGACCTCGGCGACGATGTTCAGGGCGATGCCGCGCCGGCGGCAGGCGGCGTCCACCACCGCGCGGATGGTGTTGGGCTCGCAGGGCAGGATCAGCGGATAGTCCGCCAGGGCATCGACCGGCAGCGATTCGGGCAGCCGCTCGCCCGGACCCGGCACGCATCCCACCAGCATCAGTTCCTCCTGGAATACCGGTTCGTAGTCCAGCGTCTCGCCGGGGGCGGGATCGTACAGCAGCGCGACGTCGACCCGGCCTTCGTGCAGCCATTCCCTCAGGCTCACGCTCAACCCCTCGGTCACGGTCAGCGCGGCGCCCGGCAGGCGTTCGCGAAAACCGCGCACCAGGCTGGGGGCCAGCAGGTGGGCGATGCGCGGCGGAAAGCCGACCACGATCTTGCCGCGGGGCACGGCCTTCAGTTCGTGGATTTCCTGGCGCGCGGTGGCCAGGCGGGCCAGGACGACCCGGGCGTGCTCCAGCAGGCACCTGCCCGCCTCGGTCGGCTCCACGCCGCGGCCGTTGCGGTACAGCAGGTGCTCGTGCAGCTCCACCTCCAGCAGGCGGATCTGCCGGCTCAGGGAAGGCTGGGTCATTTCGAGCACCATGGCGGCGCGCGTGAAGCTGCCGGCATCGACGACCTGGACGAAGTACTCGAGTTGCTTGATATCCATGCCTGTCTCGCGTTACATAGAGAAGTTCTATAGCTGCTAGAGCTGTTCTGCAATTTACTCGATATGTCCCGACTTCAATAATGGGCGCTTCCGCAAAGGCGGACCCATCGGAGGCGTTTCATGAAGAAGTCGGAGTTGCCGGTTGCGATCATCGGCGCGGGTATAGGCGGGCTGGCGGCGGCGACCGCGCTGCGCGCCCAGGGCGTGGAAGTGCAGGTCTACGAACAGGCGCGGCAGTTCGCGCGCATCGGCGCGGGCATCCAGATGACGCCCAATGCCATGCGGGTGCTCGATGGGCTGGGGCTGCGCCCGCAACTGGAATCGATCGCCTTCGCCCCCCGGTCGTCGTTGAACCGCGCGCACGACACCGGCGCCGTGACGAACGAGTTTCCGCTGGCCGGCGCGGTCCTGGAGCGCTATGGCATGCCCTTTCTGGCCATGCACCGGGGCGACCTGCACGCGGCGCTGGCGGCGCGGGTACCGGCGGCGCACATCGCGCTGGGCAAGAAGCTGGTGCACCTGGACCAGGGCGATGGCGAGATCGTACTGCGCTTCGAGGATGGCACCCAGGCCCGCGCCCGCGCGGTGATCGGCGCCGACGGCGTGCATTCGCTGGTGCGCGAACTGCTGCTGGGCGAAGAACAGCCCCGTTTCACCGGCCGCGTCGCCTACCGGACGACGTTCCCGGCCAGCCGGCTGGGCGCGCTCGACATCGGCCAGTCGCGCACGAAATGGTGGGGACCGGACCGCCACATCGTCATCTATTACGTCACCCGGAACCAGGACGAAATCTATTTCGTCACCAGCCAACCCGAGGACGCCGGCTGGCTGACCCCTGAATCATGGTCGGCCAAGGGCGACCTGGAGGTGCTGCGGGCGGCCTATGCCGATTTCCATCCCGACGTGCGCGCGGTGCTGGCGGCATGCCCGGACGTGCACAAATGGGCGATCTTCCAGCGCGATCCGCTGCCGAACTGGGGACGGGGCAACATCGTGCTGATGGGCGACGCCTGCCATCCGATGACGCCCTACATGGCCCAGGGCGCGGCCATGGCATTGGAGGACTCGGTCGTCCTGGCGCGCTGCGTGGCCGCCCACCGCACCGACCTCGACGCGGCGTTCCGCCTGTTCGAGCAGGTTCGCAAGCCCCGCACGTCGGCGGTGCAGGCCGGATCGAGCGCCAACAACTGGATGCGCGAGTCCACCAATCCCGATTGGGTCTACGGTTACGACGCCTGGAACGTGTCCCTGGACGCGGGCGCGCAATAAGCCTTCGCCGGACGGAGCCGGGAGGCCGGTGCCCGTCCGGCGCATCAAAATAGGAGACAGCATGAAGACACGCAGCAAGACTTTCGTCGCGGCCATGATGCTCGCGGCGGTCCCGGCCCTGGCGGCGCACGCCCAGTATCCGGACCGGCCCATCAAGCTGGTGGTGCCGCACGGGCCGGGGGGCGTCGCCGACACGGTGTCGCGCATCTTCGCCGATGCACTGGCGCGCGAGCTCAAGCAGCCGGTCATCGTCGAGAACAAGGCCGGTGCCAGCACCATGATAGGCGCCGAGTACGTCGCCAAGGCCGCCCCGGACGGATACACGCTGCTGATGGCCTCGGTGACCACCTTGTCGATCAATCCTTCGCTGTATCCCAACATCACCTACGATCCCAAGCGCGACTTCGCGCCGGTCTCCATGGTCGCGGCGCTGCCGTTCTACCTGATGGCCAGCCCCACGCTGGGCGTCAAGAACGTGAAGGAACTGGTCGCGCTGGCCAAGTCCAGGCCGGGGCAGCTCAACTATTCGTCGCCGGGGTCGGGCACGTCGCCGCACCTGGTGGGCGCGCTGTTCGCTTCCATGACCGGGGTCGACACCCTGCACGTGCCGTACAAGTCCACCGCCTCGGCCGAGGTCGATCTCAACGCCGGCCGCATCCATTTCGCCTTCACCGGTTCGGGCATGGCGCCGATCCGGTCAGGCCGGGTGGTCGGCCTGGGCGTGACCAGCGGCGAGCGCCTGGCGTCCATGCCCGAGCTGCCCACGCTGAAGGAACAGGGCCTGGACCTGGAGGCGACCGTCTGGAACGGCGTGGTCGCGCCCGCCGGCACCTCGCCGGAGATCGTCCGCAAGCTTGCCGACGCATTGGCCCGCATCGCGCGGTCGCCGGACATCAAGGAGAAAGTGCAGGCCCACGGCGGCATCGCGGTGGGCAATACGCCCGCCGAGTTCAAGCGCCTGATCGACACCGAGGCCGCGCGTTGGGAGAAAGTGATCAAGGAGGCCAGCATCACCGTGCAGTGACGCGGCCGGGAGGCCGGCGGAGGGGGCCGCCGGTCCGTCGCCCGGGTCAGCCGCCCCAGAAGCCGCTGATGCCCGCGATGCCATGCGCGCCGTGCGCCAGGGCCGTCGCGCGCGTGTCCGCCGACTGCCCGCCCAGCGCGAGCACCGGCAGGCCGGCGTGCAGCGCCAGCGTGCCGAAGGTCTCCCAGCCCAGGCCGGGCTGGCCGGGATGCGAGCGCGTGGGCAGCACCGGCGCCAGCACCGCGAAGTCGGCGTCCAGCTGGCGCGCGCGTTCCAGTTCCGCGGCATTGTGGGCCGATACGCCCAGCATCGCGCCGGGCGGCAGCTTGGGGCGCTGGGCCGGGACGTCGGCGGCGCGCAGGTGCACGCCGTCGGCATCGGCGATCCAGTCGCGCGGATGCGCGCTGTTGACCAGTACCCGCGCGCCGGCCGGCCGGGCGCGTGCCACCACCTGTTTCAGCACCTGGCGCAGCGCGTCGTCCGCCGCGCCGCCGGGCCAGTCCGGTTCACGGAACTGGACCAGCTTCAGGCCCGAGGCCAGCGCGGCATCCAGGCGCCGCAGGAAGGCATCGACGTTGCCGGGCGAGCCGATATGGGTGATGGCATAGGTATCGGGCACGTGCAGCCACCGCAGCGGCGGCAGCGTGGCCGGCAGCAGGGGGCCGATGCGCGGCTCCAGCGCCAGTCCCAGCGCGTCCTCCGGCGACTGCGCGCGCGCCTGGGCCGTTTCCAGGTCGGTCGGCTGCTCGCCCCGGGCGATGCGCGCTTCCAGCGCCTTCAGCCGTTCCCCGTGATCGCGCCGCGCCGCCTGCATCTCGGCCTCGCTCGCGTCCCGTATCCGCCCCCATTGCAAGGCCTGTGATTCCAGCCCCCGGGGCTCGCCTTCCCAGCGGGTGACCCGGCAGAAATACAGCCTGACGGTGGCGTGCGAGTAGGCGTGCACGTGCGTGACCCAGGTCGACGACTCCAGCACCGTCACCCCCAGTTCTTCCTTCAATTCCCGCGTCAGGGCCTGCAATATCGTCTCGCCCGGCTCCAGCTTGCCCCCGGGCAGCTCCCACCATCCCGCGTAAGGCTTGCCTTCGGGCCGCTGGCCCAGCAGCAGGCTGCCGTCCGGCCGGAGCATCACGCCCACCGCGACATCGACGACTTTCACCCCAGAACCCAGAGACCCCATAATCCTTCCTAAAATGCAATCCACACAAGAACAATACCCAGGGCACAGCGGATCCGGCTCCGCCGGTCCGCCAGTGCCGCCCCCTGGGGGGGCGCGCGCAAGCGCGTAGGGGGGAGCCCTCCTGTCAGCGCGAAGGGGGGGGGGCCTCCCTCCCGGCCCAATCCTTGGCGAACTGCCAGGCGACCCGGCCGGAACGCGAGCCGCGCTCGAGCGTCCATTGCAGCGCGGCCGTACGCGAGCGCGCGATGGATTCCTCGCTGCATCCCAGGTCGCGCAGCCAGTGCGCCACGATGTCCAGGTAGTCGTCCTGCTTGAATGGATAGAACGACAACCACAGTCCGAAGCGCTCGGACAGCGAGATCTTTTCCTCGACGGTCTCGCCGGGATGGATCTCGCCGTCGCTCTGGTGCTTGGCCTGCAGGTTCTCGTGCATGTACTCCGGCATCAGGTGGCGCCGGTTGGACGTGGCGTAGATCAGCACGTTCTGGGTGGATGCGGCGATCGAGCCGTCCAGCACCGACTTGAGCGCCTTGTAGCCGGCCTCGCCTTCCTCGAACGACAGGTCGTCGGCGAAGACCAGGAAGCGCTCGGGCCGCTCGGCCACGGTCTCCACGATCTCCTGCAGGTCGCCCAGGTCGCTCTTGTCGACTTCGATCAGGCGCAGTCCGCGATCGCCATACGTGGCCAGCATGGCCTTGACCAGGGAACTCTTGCCGGTGCCGCGGGCGCCGGTCATCAGCACGTTGTTGGCCGGTTTGCCTTCCAGGAACTGCACCGTATTCCGGTCGATCACTTCCTTCTGGCGATCGATGTGCTGCAGGTCGTCCAGGTCGATGCGCGCGATGTGCCGCACCGGCTCCAGCCAGCCTCGCGTTCCGCGCTTGCGCCAGCGGAAGGCGTGGGAATTCCAGTCCACGGGGGGCGGGGCGGGGGGGAGCCAGGCTTCGAGCTGGGCGAGGACGCCCTCGGCGCGTTTCAGGAAAGAGGCCAGATCGACAGGTGGGGAAGACTCGTTCGGCACAGCAGCGTTCCTATCTTCGGCCGGAGCCGCGCAGGCCCCGGATCGTGTTCTTGAACGACGGATTCCGGCCCGGGCAGGGGCGCCGTCCGATCGAAATCCGCCTACGGCATCGGGTATTGCACCATTTTTTTCAAGGGCGCGCCCGCAGGGCCGGATTGCCTGCCTGGCTACAGGCAAACGGCACCGCACCTGTTCTATGTCGAGAACGGGGACGCTGTCCTGGTGGACGATCAGGGTCATCACCAGGAGAGCAGATCATGCGTATGCACAACCCCGCGCCACCGGAGCGTGGAGGATCAAGATCTGTAGTCGGCGTTGATGCTCACGTACTCGTGCGAGAAATCGCAGGTGTACACCGTCTCGGTCACTTTCCCCCGGCCCAGCGAAATACGGACGGCGATCTCGGCCTGTTTCATCACGCGCTGGCCGTCTTCTTCCCGGTAGTCGGGATTGCGTCCTCCATTCTTCGCTACCCACACGTCGTCCAGCCACAGGTTGACCCGGCCCACGTCCAGGTCGTCGATGCCGGCGTAGCCGATGGCCGCCAGGATGCGTCCCAGGTTGGGGTCCGAGGCGTAGAAGGCGGTCTTGACCAGCGGCGAATGCGCCACCGAATACGCGACCTTGAGCGCCTCTTCCTGGCTGCCGGCGTCCTCGACCCGGATGGTCATGAACTTGGTCGCGCCTTCGGCGTCGCGCACGATCAGTTGGGCCAGCTCGGTCGCCGCGGCCTTCAGCGTGGCCAGCAGCTCGGGGTAGAGCGGATCCGACTCGGACTCGATGCGCAGGCCCGCGCGGCCGGTCGCGGCGATGATGAAGGAATCGTTGGTCGAGGTGTCGCCGTCCACCGTGATGCGGTTGAACGAGACGTTGGCGACCTGGCCCGCCATGCGTTTGAGCAGGGCGGGGGCGATGGCGGCGTCGGTGGCCAGGAAACCCAGCATGGTCGCCATGTTGGGCCGGATCATGCCGGCGCCCTTGCTGATGCCGGTCAGGGTGATCTGGTGGCCGCCGATGTTGGCCTTGCTGGACACGATCTTGGGCAGCGTGTCGGTGGTCATGATGCCGTGCGCGGCCTCGGTCCAGTTGCCCGGCGCCAGCGCCTTGACGGCGGCCGGCAGGCCGGCCTCGATGCGATCCACCGGCAGCGGCTCCAGGATCACGCCGGTCGAGAACGGCAGGACCTGGCGCGGGTCCAGGCCCAGCAGCTTCGCCAGCGCGTCGCAGGTGGCGCGGGCGGCGGCCAGGCCGGGCTCGCCCGTGCCCGCGTTGGCGTTGCCGGTGTTGATGACCATGGCCCGGATGGGCAGCGACTGCGCCAGGTGTTCCTCGCACACCTGGACCGGGGCGGCGCGGAAGCGGTTGCGCGTGAATACGCCGGCCACGCTGGTGCCTTCGGCCAGCCTGAACACGGTCAGGTCGCGGCGGCCGGCCTTGCGGATGCCGGCTTCGGTGACGCCGATTTCGACGCCGTCCACCGGAAAGACGAGTTCGGGAGCGGGAATGTGCAGATTGACGGCCATGGCTGTCCTCGCGGAGCGGAAGGGGCGGGGCGCGGCCTGCGCCCCGCCGGATCAGGGATTGAGTTCGGCAAAGGCCTCGCCGGCGATGGCGACGGTCCGGGCGATGACGTCGTCGTCGTGGGCGATCGAGACGAAACCGGCCTCGAACGCCGACGGCGCGAAGCTCACGCCGCGCACCAGCGCGGCGTGGAAGAATTTGTTGAACGCGGCGGTGTCCGAGGCCGAGACCTCGGCCAGCGAGGTCGGCACCGTGTCACGGAAATACAGCCCGAACATGCCGCCCACGTGGTCGGCGCTGAAGGGCACGCCCGCGCTGGCGGCGGCCGCGCGCAGGCCTTGCACCAGCTTGCCGGTCTGGGCTTCCAGCTTCTCGTAGAAGCCCGGTTCGGCCAGCAGCCGCAGGGTGGTCAGGCCCGCGGCCACCGCCACCGGGTTGCCCGACAGCGTGCCGGCCTGGTAGACGCCGCCCAGCGGGGCGATGTGGGCCATGATGTCGCGCCGGCCGCCGAAGGCGCCGATGGGCATGCCGCCGCCGATGACCTTGGCCAGGGTGGTCAGGTCGGGCACGATGCCGGTGCGGCCCTGCACGCCCTGGGGGCCGACGCGAAAGCCGGTCATGACCTCGTCGAAGATCAGCACCGCGCCGTAGCGGGTGCACTGGTCGCGCAGCGCCTGCAGGAAGCCGGGCACGGGCTGGACCAGGTTCATGTTGCCCGCCACGGGCTCCACGATCACGCAGGCGATTTCGTCGCCGTACTGCCTGAACGCGGCTTCCACGCCGGCGATGTCGTTGTAGTCCAGTACCAGGGTGTGCGAGGTGAACTCGGGCGGCACGCCGGCCGAGGTCGGGTTGCCGAAGGTCAGCAGGCCCGAGCCGGCCTTCACCAGCAGGCTGTCGGCATGGCCGTGGTAGCAGCCCTCGAACTTGATGATCTTGGCCCGGCCGGTGTAGCCGCGGGCCAGCCGGATCGCGCTCATGGTCGCCTCGGTGCCCGAGCTGACCAGGCGCACCTGCTCGATCGAGGGCAGGCGGTGCACGAGCATCTCGGCCAGCTCGACCTCGGCCTCGGTGGGGGCGCCGAACGACAGGCCGTTGACGGCGGCCTCCTGCACGGCCCGGATCACTTCCGGATGGGCGTGGCCCAGGATGGCCGGGCCCCACGAGCCCACGTAGTCGATGTACTGCTTCTTGTCGGCATCCCAGGTGTAGGGACCGGCGGCGCGTTCGATGAAGGGAGGGGTGCCGCCCACCGAGCGGAAGGCGCGCACCGGCGAATTGACGCCGCCGGGAATGGTGCGGCAGGCGCGTTCGAAGAGTTCTGCGTTGCGGATCATGGTCATGCCTTGTTGGGGTTGCCGGCGGGGTCCTCGGCCCAGGCCTGGGCGAAGTCCCGCGCGGCGGCTTCGATGTCGTCGGCGCCGAACAGCGCGGTGATGACGGCCAGCGCGTCGGCGCCCGCCGACGCGGCCAGCCGCGCGTTGGCCGGCGTGATGCCGCCGATGGCGACGATGGCCGGCCGGCCGGCGCCGGGGCGCCGCAGCCCCCGTGCCTCGGTCAGGCAGGACAGCGGGGCGTGCACGGCCGCGGGCTTGGTGGGGGAGTCGAACACCGCGCCGAAGGCCACGTGGTCGGCGCCCGCGGCCAGCGCGGCACGGGCGCGCCCGATTTCGTCGTAGCAGGAGGCGCCCACCAGCAGCGCCGGTCCGCCGGCCTGGCGGGCCTGGGCGATGTCGCCGTCCTCGCGCCCCAGGTGGACGCCGTCGGCGCCGGCCTCGATGGCCAGCCGCCAGTCGTCGTTGATGACCAGGAGCACGCCCAGCCGGTCGCAGGCGGTTCGCAAGGCCCGTGCCTGTTCCAGCCGCTTGGCCGGCTCGGCCAGCTTGCGGCGCAGTTGCACGGCGCGCAGGCCACCGCGGGCGGCCGCTTCCACCGCGGCCACCAGCCGGGCGGTGTCGTCCCATTCGGGCGTGATGCCGTACAGGCCGCGCAGCGGGTGGTTCGGGGCGGGATTGGTGCTCATGGCGCGGACTCCGTGGAATCGGGCGCCGCGTCGTCGCCGGCCGTCGCCTGCTCGCCCTGCTTGGCCCAGAAGAAACGGTCGGGCAGCAGCCGGCCCATGCCGGGCTGGAAGCCCGAGGCCAGCGCCTGCCAGGTGTATTCCTGGGCCTCCGCCGTGGCGTCGCGCACGTCCATGCCGCTGGCCAGCAGGGCGGCCAGGGCCGCCGACAGGGTCGGGCCGGCGCCCCGGAAGTTGCCGGGCAGCCGTGGCCAGCGGTATTCGCCCGCCGGTTCGGCGGCCGTGTCGCCGCCGCCGCGCAGCGTGTTGACCACGATGTCGCCGGGCTGGTGCAGGCCGGTGGCCAGCACCCAGGCCGCCCCCCGGCGCAGCAGCGCCTGGGCCGCGGTCTCGTCGGCCGAGTCCAGGTCCAGCAGGCCGTCCGCCACCAGTTGCTCCAGCCGCAGGCTGTCGGCCACGACCAGGGTCGACTGGGGCACCAGCAGTTCGATGGTGGCGGCCATGATTTCCTCGGCCGAGTCCTCGGTTTCCGCGTCGTCAGCGTCCGGGGGATCCGCCCCCAGGTGCAGCACCACCGGGACGGCCGAGTAGTCGGCCAGGATCTCGGCCACGGCCGCCACCGCCTCGGCCGAGAACAGCCCGCCGATCTTGAAGGCCCGCACCGGCATGTCCTCCAGCAGGCTGCGGGCCTGGTCGTCTATCCATTCGGGCGCGACGGCTTCGCCGTCTTCCAGCCCGGCCGAGTCCTGCACGGTATAACCGGTCAGCACGGTCAGCGCATGGCATCCCATGCTGGCACAGGTCAGCAGGTCGGCCTGGATACCCCCGCCGGCGCTGGGGTCGGAGGGGGCGAAGGTCAGAACGAGGGGAGGCGTGGGGGCGGCTGGCAACGAAAAGTCTCGAAAGGCGGCGCCGTCCGGCGGGATCCGGGCGGGGCCCACGGTGTTTCGGTAAGATGCGAGATTCTAATGGATGCCCGATGGTTCCCGGTCCGCGGGGACAGGGCTTGGTAAGATTGAGCGACGATGCGTACCTGGATGTGTCTGATTTGCGGCTGGATCTACGACGAGGCGGCCGGCCTGCCGGAAGAGGGTATCCCTCCTGGAACGAAGTGGGAAGACGTGCCGCCCAATTGGGTTTGCCCCGAATGCGGCGCCCGCAAGGAAGATTTTGAGATGGTCGAGATCTGACCCGCCGCGGGCGTTTACAATTCAGGTATGAGCGAACGCGCCAATATCGATCTCACGAACCAGTTCCTGATCGCCATGCCGGCCATGGCCGATCCGAACTTTGCCGGCGCGGTCATCTATGTATGCGAACACACCCCCAAGGGCGCGCTGGGCCTGGTCATCAACCGGCCCACCGACCTGACCCTGGCGGGCCTGTTCGAGCGGATCGAGCTGTCGCTGGACGATTCCCCCCAGGCGGCGTCCCCGGTGTTCTTCGGCGGGCCGGTCCAGACCGACCGCGGCTTCGTGCTGCATGCCCCGGTGGGCGACTACAACTCCTCCATCAAGGTTGGCGACCTCGCCCTGACCACCTCGCGCGACGTGCTGCAGGCGGTTGCCGACGGCCAGGGGCCCGGCAAGCTGCTGGTCACCCTGGGCTACGCGGGGTGGGGCGCGGGCCAGCTCGAGGACGAAATCTCCGAGAACGCCTGGCTCAGCGTGTCGGCATCGTCCGACATCATCTTCAACGTTCCGCCGTCCGAGCGTTTCGACGCCGCGCTGGCGCTGCTGGGCATCGCCCCGATCATGCTGGCGGGCGAAGCCGGCCATGCCTGACGAAACGCTGCTCGCCTTCGACTACGGAACCCAATTCATCGGCGTTGCCGTCGGCAATACGCTGACCGGCCACGCGCGTCCGCTGGAAGTCATCGCCAACACCACGCGCGAGGCACGCTTCGGCCGCATCGAGCAGTTGCTGGGCGAATGGCAGCCGTCCCGCCTGGTGGTGGGCCTGGCGCTGGATGCCGACGGCGGCGAGCAGCCCATGACGGCCCTGTGCCGGCGTTTCGCCAACCAGTTGAACGGCCGCTACGGCCTGCCCGTGGAACTGGTGGACGAGCGCGGCACCAGCCTGGCCGCCCAGTCCGAGATGGGGGCGGCCGGCCGCGGGCTGCGGGTGGACGCGGTGGCCGCCGCCATCATCCTGCAGAGCTACTTCGACACGCCCCGTTCTCCCTGATCCGAGACTGCCATGAACCCAACTCCTCCCAACCTCGACGCCGAGGCGCTGTATGCGCGGCTGCGCGATGCCGTGCGCAAGCTGCTGGACACGCTGCCGGCCGACCGCACCCACCTGGTCGGCATCCATTCCGGGGGATCGTGGATAGCCGAGCGGCTGCACCGCGACCTGGGCCTGCCCGAGGCGCCCGGCAAGCTGGACATCAGCTTCTATCGCGACGACTTCGCGCGCATCGGCCTGCATCCCCAGGTCAAGCCCTCCGACATCGCCTTCGACGTGGACGACAAGCACCTGGTCCTGGTGGACGACGTGCTCTACACCGGCCGCACCATACGCGCCGCCATGAACGAACTGTTCGACTACGGGCGCCCGGCCTCCATCCGGCTGGCCGTGCTGGTGGACCGGGGCGGGCGCGAGCTGCCCGTGGCCGCCGACTTCGCCGCGGCCACCGTCGATCTGGCGCCGGGACAGAGCCTCGTGCTGTCGCGCGCCGGGGATGCCTTCAAGATCGATTTCGAAACCCTGCCGCCCCAGGAGCCGCACCATGCGTAACCCGCAGCTCAACAGCAACGGCGAACTCACCCACCTGTTGACCGTGGAGGGATTGCCGCGCGCGATCCTGAACCAGATCCTCGATACCGCGGAATCCTTCGTGCCCCTGGCCGACCGCGAGATCAAGAAAGTGCCGCTGCTGCGCGGCAAGAGCGTGTTCAACCTGTTCTTCGAGAACTCCACGCGCACGCGCACGACGTTCGAGATCGCGGCCAAGCGCCTGTCGGCCGACGTCTACAACCTGAACATCAACGCCTCGTCGGCCAGCAAGGGCGAGTCGCTGCTGGACACCATCAACAACCTGTCGGCCATGCAGGCCGACCTGTTCGTGGTGCGGCACGCCTCCAGCGGCGCGCCGCACCTGATCGCCCAGCACGTGGCGCCCCACGTGCACGTGATCAACGCCGGCGACGGCCGCCACGCGCACCCGACGCAGGGGCTGCTGGACATGTACACCATCCGTCACTACAAGAAGGACTTCACCAAGCTCACGGTGGCGATCGTCGGCGACATCCTGCATTCGCGCGTGGCCCGTTCCGACATCCATGCGCTGACCACGCTGGGCGTGCCCGAGGTGCGGGCCATCGGTCCGCTGACGCTGCTGCCTTCCGGCCTCGAGCAGATGGGCGTGCGCGTGTTCACCGACATGGCCGAAGGCCTCAAGGGCGTGGACGTCATCATCATGCTGCGCCTGCAGAACGAGCGCATGCGCGGCGCCCTGCTGCCTTCCGCGCAGGAGTACTTCAAGCACTACGGCCTGACGCAGGAGAAGCTCGCGCTGGCCAGGCCCGATGCGATCGTCATGCACCCCGGACCGATGAACCGCGGCGTGGAGATCGATTCCCCGGTGGCCGACGGCAAGCAGGCCGTCATCCTGAACCAGGTCACGTTCGGCATCGCGGTCCGCATGGCCGTCATGAGCATCGTCGCAGGAGCCTGACCCATGAAAATCCATATCCAGGGCGGCCGCCTGATCGACCCGGCCAACGGCGTGGACGCCGTCAACGACATCTACATCGCCGCCGGACGCGTGGTCGGCATCGGCCAGGCGCCGGCCGGTTTCGTGCCCAACCGCCTGATCGACGCGCGCGGCCTGGCGGTGCTGCCGGGCCTCGTGGACCTGTCCGCCCGGCTGCGCGAGCCCGGCTTCGAGCACCGCGCCACGCTGGAGTCCGAACTGCAGGCGGCGCTGGCGGGCGGCGTGACCAGCCTGGTGCTGCCGCCCGACACCGATCCGGTGCTGGACGAGCCAGGCCTGGTCGAGATGCTCAAGCATCGCGCCCGCCAGCTCAACCAGTCGCACGTCTATCCGCTGGGCGCGATGACGGTCGGCCTGAAGGGCGAGATCATCACCGAGATGGCCGAGCTGACCGAGGCCGGCTGCGTGGCGTTCTCGCAGGCCGACGCGCACGTCACCGACACCAACGTGCTGCTGCGGGCCATGCAGTACGCCCGCACCTTCGACTATGCGCTGTGGCTGCGCCCGGAGGATCCCTGGCTGGCCCGCGAGGGCGTGGCCGCCAGCGGCGCCATGGCCTCGCGCCTGGGCCTGGCGGGCATCCCCGAGCAGGCCGAGACCATCGCCCTGCACACGCTGTTCGAACTGCAGCGGGCCACGCGCGCGCGCCTGCACCTGTGCCGCATTTCCAGTGCCGCCGGGATCGAACTGGTGCGCCGCGCCCGCGCCGAGGGCCTGCCCGTGACCTGCGACGTCAGCGCCCACCACGTGCACCTGACCGACGTGGACATCGGCTACTTCGACGCGCATTGCCGGCTGACCCCGCCGCTGCGCGGCCAGCGCGACCGCGATGCCATCCGGGCCGCGCTGGCGGACGGGACGATCGACGCGATCTGCTCGGACCACACGCCGGTGGACGAAGACTACAAGCTGCTGCCCTTCGGCGAGGCCGAGCCCGGCGCGACGGGCCTGGAACTGCTGCTGTCGCTGGCGCTGAAATGGGCCCGCGACGCCGATCTGCCGCTTTCGCGCGCGGTGGCGCGCGTCACCAGCGAACCCGCCCGGGTCCTGGGCACCAAGGTGCTGGCCTCGTGCGGTCAACTGGGCGCCGGGGCGCTGGCCGACCTCTGCCTGGTCGACCTGGACGCGCACTGGCTGGTCAGCGAGGACAGCCTGCAAAGCCAGGGCAAGCACACGCCGTTCCTGGGCATGGAACTGCCGGGCAAAGTCCGCATGACCATCGTCGCGGGCCACGTCGCGTATGAGGCGGCTGCCTGATCGTGCGCGCCTGGTTTCGCCTGGCCGCGCACCTGCTGCGGTTCTCGCTGCGGTTCCTGCTTGTCACCCTGTGGGTGATATTCGGGCTGATCGTGCTGGCCACCGTGTTCCGGCGGTTCGACGTGGCGCGGCGCGACCGGATCAACTGCTGGTGGTCCCGCTGGCTGCTGCGCTGGTGCGGCGTCCGCGTCTACGTCAGCGGCCATCCGCCGGTCGAGGGCGCGGCCCTGCTGATCGCCAACCACGTGTCGTGGCTGGACATCTACGCGCTCAGCAGCGTGCGCTGCACCATCTTCGTCGGCAAGCGCGAGCTGCGTGACTGGCCGGTACTGGGCTGGCTGATCGCGGGCGTGGGCACGGTGTTCATCGAACGGGGCAACCGGCGCGCCCTGCACCACGTGGCCCAGGCCATGGGCGAGCGCTTCGCGCGCGGCCAGTTGATCGGACTCTTTCCCGAAGGCACGACCTCAGACGGCCTGGACGTGCTGCCCTTCCACGCCGGCCTGTTCGAGCCCGCTCGCCGCGCCGGCGTGCCGGTGCTGCCGGTGGCGCTGCGCTATCTCCATCATGGCGCGCGCAGCACCTTGCCTTCGTACGTGGGCGAAGAAACGCTGATGGGCAATGCCTGGCGGGTGCTGGGCTCGACCGGCGTGGCGGTGCAGGTCGTCTACCTGCCGCCCGCCACGGCCGAGAACGGCGACGAGGACCATCGCCATGCGATGGCGGCGCGGGTGCGGGAAGCCATACGGGCCGAGGTGCGCCAGGCGGATTGAATACGTCCCCTGGCTTGCCGATGGCCCAGCGTTGCGTTAATGTATTGCAAATGCGATGCATTTGGGAGTTGCCATGAAAACCGCCACGCTTCCTCCCCTGCGGGTAGAGCCGGAACTGCGCGAGGCTGCTGAAAGAGTCCTCGAAGCCGGGGAGAGTTTGTCCAGCTTTGTCGAGCAGGCTGTTCGTTCGGCTGTATCGCGCCGCGAGGCGCAGGCTGCTTTCCTGGCCCGGGCCTTGGCCTCGCGTGATCAGGCGCGGGAGTCGGGGGACTACGCATCGTCGCAAGCCGTATTGGACAAGTTGCAGCAGCGCCTGGAGGCAGCGAAGGTCGACCGGCGCAAGCGGTCTTGATGTACCGCGTTCGTTTCACGCGGGAAGCCGAGCAGGACCTTCTGCGGCTCTATGATTTTGTCCTGGAGAGGGATCCCGATGATCCGGGCCTGGCCGCCCAGGCCCTGGTCGCAATCCAGGGTGGCGTCAAGATTCTCGAGTGTTCGCCCTATACCTGCAGAAAAGCGACGCCGCATTCGCCCTACCTGCGCGAACTGGTGATTCCTTTCGGCCGTACGGGTTACGTCGCCCTGTTCGAGATCGATGGGCCTGATTCCGTCACCATCCTTGCCGTGCGCCACCAGCGCGAAGACGACTATCACTGAGGCGCCGCCCGCCGCCGCGCGCGTTTGGCCGGAGCGGCGCCATCCTCGCCCGCCGCGGGCACCCGGAACAGCCTGTGCACCAGCGCCCGTACCCATTGCAGCGAGGGATCGCGCGCCGTGCTGGCGTGCCACAGCAGGCGCACGTCGTAGGCGGGCGCATAGGGCAGGGTCCATACCTTGAATCCATAGCGCGGCTGCGCGTTGCGCGCGTACGTGGTGGGTACGATCGCCAGCATGCGCGAATTCATGACCATCTCGGGCAGCGCGCCGAAATGGCGTGCCCGCACGGCGATACGGTCGTCGAGCTTCATGCGCGTGAGCATTTCGCTGACGCTGTCGTGGAAGGTTGCCGTGGGCGAGGCCACCAGCAGCGATGCGCTGGCCAGTTCGGCGGGACTCAGTGTCTTGCCCTTGTGTCCGGGCGTGGGCGTCCAGTCCGGCGAAGTGATCGCCACATAGGGCTCGTGGAACAGCACGTCGGCCTGGATGCCGCGCTGCTTGGGATGCAGGATGCCCAGGCAGAAGTCGATCTCGCGCGCTTCCAGGGCGGCGGCGACGTCGTTGGCGGGCACGGAAATGTTGGTCAGCCGGGAGTGGGGGGCCTCGGTGTGCAGTGCCGCGGCCAGGGTCGGCAGGAAGGTCATTTCTCCCAGGTCGGACATGGAGACTCGCCACTCGACGTGGCTGTGCTGGGGATCGAAGGCTTCGCGTCCGGTCACCGCGGTTTCCAGGGCGCGCAATTCCGCCGCGACGGTGGGTGCGACCTGTTCGCAGATGCGGGTGGGGACCAGCCCCTGGGGGGTGCGCACGAAGAGCTCGTCGTCGAAGAAGTAGCGCAGGCGGGCCAGGGCGTTGCTGGTGGCGGGTTGGGAGAGGGAGAGGAGTTTGCCGGCGGCGGTGACGGAGCGAGTTTGGTGGATGGAGACCAGGACGCGTAGGAGGTTCAGGTCTAGTTGGCGGAAGTTCATGATGGTTTGAGTTCTTGAGACGGCCGGCGGCAGGGGCGCAGGCCATGGGGGCGCAGCGAAGCCGGTCCCGGCGTTGCCGGGACTTCCCGGTGGGTGGGCAGCCGGCGGGGCGGGCACAGAACTCGCGCGGGGACAGTCCCCCGGACTGTCCCTACTGCCGCGCTCAAACAGCTGCGCCCTTGCTTCCCCGCCGACTACCCACCCACCGGCGGCTCCGAATGCGCCCCCATGGCCTGCGCCCCTGCCACCGGCCTGCGCCATCTGCCTGTGTGATGGTGGTGAGCGTCCTGGATGAGGGGCGGGCGGGTATCCTGGGGCCTTATGGGGATTCTACGGAATATTCAGCGAGCAAATGAAGGGGGCTTACCCCCTTTCATTTGCCCTCGCGCAGTTTCGTCACGTCGGCGGCGGTGACCTGGCCTTCGCGGGCGCCCCAGGTAGTGCGCAGGTAGTTGGTCAGTTGGGCGATCTCGTCGTCGGTCAGGCGGCTGGCGAAGCCGGGCATGTCGCCGATGGTGGTGCCGTCGGGCAGGCGTTGGGCGGGCAGGCCGTCCAGGATGGAGAGCAGCAGGTTGCGTGGGTTTTCCAGGCGGACGGTGCTGTTGTTGGCCAGGGGAGGCATGCCGGGCGGGTGGCCTTCGCCGTCGACGCCGTGGCAGGCGGCGCAGGTGTTCAGGTAGACGCGGCGGCCGGGGGAGGGGGAGGCGTTGTCGGGCTTGGCTTGCGGGGCGGGGGCGGGCTTGGGGGGCTGGTCGCCCAGCAGGAAGGCGGACATGGCCTTCAGGTCGTCGTCGCTCAGGTATTGGGTGCTGTGCAGGATGACGGGGTACATCTCGTCGGCGGCGATGCCCTGGGGGGCGAGTCCGGTGCGCAGGAAGCGTTGCAGGTCTTCAGGCGTCCAGCCGCGTTCGGCCAGGGCCCGAGGGGTCAGGGACGGCGCCTCGAAGCGGTTCAGGGTGTAGCCCTGCAGCCAGTCGTCGCGGTGGAGCTGGCCCAGCTTGCCGCGCGGGGTGTGGCATTCGCCGCAGTGCCCCAGGACGTTGGTCAGGTAGCGGCCGCGCACCCATTGCGCCGATTCGCCCTGCGACGCGGCGGGCAGCGGGTCGTGGTCGAAGAACAGCAGGTTCCAGCCCGTCATCAGGATGCGCAGGTTGAGCGGGAAGGGGATCTCCGGTTTCTTGTTGGGCTGGGCGCTGGGGCGCACGCTCATCAGGTAGGCGTAGATCAGGTCGGAATCGGCGCGGGGGATGTCGTGGTAGGCCGTGTACGGCATGGCCGGGTAGAGGTTGCGGCCGTGCGGGGCCTTGCCCCGGGTCAGCGCGCGGTGGAATTCGTCGGCGGTCCAGCGGCCGATGCCGTGGTCGGGGTCGGGCGTGATGTTGGTGCCGTACAGCGTGCCGAAGGGAGTCTGCAGCGGGAAGCCGCCGGCGTAGGCGGCGCCGTCGGCGGTCTGGTGGCAGGCCGCGCAGTCGGCGGCGCGGGCCAGGTAGCGGCCCAGCTGTAATTGTTCCGGCGTGGCCTGGACCTGCTGGGGCGGGCGGTCGGGCGGATCGTCGCGGTTGCCCAGGATCGCCGCGGCGACGGCGACCACGATCAGGACCAGGATGACGAGGGCGACGATGGGACCGCGTCGCCGGGGGGACGGGCGGGCCATCTCAGTTCTCCTTGAGGACGAGGCCGGGGGTGGCGAGGATCACCGCCTTGGCCGCCTCGAAGTAGCGTACGTAGCCGGTGCAGCGGCAGATGTGGCGGCCCAGGTGCTCGGTGATCGTGTCTTCCAGCTGGTCGGCGCGCACGGGGTGGGCCTTGAGTCGTTCCATCAGCGCGGTCGCGCCGATGACGAAGCCGGGCGTGCAGTAGCCGCACTGGAAGCTGTAGTGGTCCAGGTAGGCCTGCTGGATCGGGGTGATGGCGATGATCTTCCGCTTATCGTCGCGCTCGGCCAGGCCTTCTATGGTCCGGATACGCTTGCCGTTGAAGTAGTGGGCACCGGTGATGCAGGTACGGATCTCCTCGGTGCCGTCCGGACCGTCCAACAGCACCGTACAGGCATGGCAGACGCCGATGCCGCAGCCGAAGCGCGATCCGGTCAGGCCCAGGTACTCGTGCAGGAAGTCGACCATCATCAAGGTGTCGGGCACGTCCATGGGCCCGACTTGCTTGCCGTTGATGGTCAGCGTCAGGGGCGAGGTCGTGATCGTCATGATTCCAGGACCTCCCGTATTTTCTCCGGCGTGACCGGCAGGTCGGTGAAGCGGTGGCCGATGGCATGCGCGATGCCGTTCACGATGGCGGCGACGATGGGGATCATGACGACTTCCGCGATGCCCTTGGGCGGATCGGTGTCGGAGATGGGCGGCAGGATGTCGCCGGTCTGGCTCCAGACGGCCACGTCGTGCGCGCGCGGCAGGTGGTAGCGGTCGAAGTTCCAGGTGCCGTTGCCGGGGCCGTCCTCGTACAGCGGCAGGTACTCGTGCAGCGCGTGGCCGATGCCCATCGCGATGCCGCCCTGCAATTGCCCCGACACCAGTTCCTCGACCACCGGCTTGCCGCATTCGAGCACCGAGTGGTGCGACAGCAGCCGCACCTTGCCGCTGGTCGGGTTGACGGCCAGCTCGGCCAGGGCGGCATTGGCGCTGTAGTAGGTGACGCCGGCGTTGTTGCGCTGGGCCGGCGGATAGAAGACGTTGGCCCGCCTGACGACGTCGTAGGGCCTGGCCGAGCGGCCGCCGTCGCCGTAGCGCACGGCCAGGCCGTCGAGCGGGCGCCGGACGGTCGTGCCGCCTACGTCGAAGTCGGCCTCGGCCCATTGCCAGCGGTTGAAGGTATGGCCCACGGCGGCGGTCACCAGGTTGGCCTCGTAGGCGGCCTTGACCAGGCGCTCGAGCGGCAGCGGTTCCAGGCCGTTCGCGGTCAGGCCGCGTTCGGTCCAGCGCGCGTCCTCGCGCCGCACGACCAGGGGCGCGGCCTGGCCGCCACCCGCGCCGCGGGTCCAGATGGCCATCGCCGCCGGCCACAGTCCGTGCTCGAACACGACACGGGCCGTTTCCTTCGTGGCGTGCCCGAAGAAGTAGACGGAGTTGCTGGCGCTGGAGGGCGAGGCGTGGACCGGCGTCCACATCGGATCGGCGGCCAGCCGGTCCTGTTCCTCCTGCTTGACCGTGTAGGTATCGACGTTGCCGACCATGGGCAGGTCGGACCAGTCGGTAACGGCGGTGCGCACTTCGTCGGCGGGGCGGCCGAACCATTCGGCGCACATCACGGCCTGCGAGGTGCTCATGCCGGTGCCGATCTCGACGCCGGTATGGTGCAGCACGATGCGGCCTTCGCTTGTCAGCTCCACGCGCACGAAGGCGGCCTCGCCGCCGGTGCCGAAGTCCTTCTGCACGCAGGCGAAGCCCACGCCATAGCGTTCGTTCGGATGGGCGGCCTCGTAGTCGAGCTTGCGCTGCGCCCGTTCGGCCCACAACGGATGGCGGCGCGCGCGCTCGAGCACCTCGTCCACCCGCAGGGCGCCGCCGGCGATGGCGCCCTGGGTGTTCTTCATGCCCGACAGCAGTGCGTTGCGGATACGGAACTCGATCGGATCGAGCCCGAGTTCCGCCGCCATCTCGTCGATCATCATCTCGGTGGCGGCCATGCTTTGCAGCGTGCCGTAGCCACGCGCCGAGCCCGCGTCGATGGCCCGCGTGGCCTCGGCCACGGCGATCAGGTCGTTCTTGGGGAAGTAGTACACCGACTGCGCGGCGGTGGCCGCCACCATGACCACCGAGGGCGAGAAGTTCGCGCGTCCGCCGCCGTTGCCGGTCAGCGTGCCCTGGAAGGACTGGAGCTTGCCGGTCTTGCGGTCCACCGCCATGGTGTACTGCATGTCGAAGGCGTGGCGCTTGAGCGAGGTCTGGAAGTGCTCGAAGCGGTCGACCGCGAAGCGCACCGGATGGCCGTCGCCGTACAGCGCGGCGACCAGGCCGTAGAACGGCACGTTGCAATGGTCCTTGGAGCCGTACCCGACCGTGTAGCAGGGGTGCACGAACAGGTGTTCCAGCGGGAAGCCGCTGTCGGCCACCATCTTGGCGGCGGCCTCGGCCACTTCCTGCGGCGATTGCGTGGCCAGCACCATGTGCAGGGAACGGGTGGCCGGGTCATACCAGCAGTTCGCGTTGTCGGGCTCGAGCGCGGCGGTGTCGATGGACTGCGTGGTGTAGCGTCGTTTCATGACCAGCCAGTCGGCGGGCGGCGAGGCCAGTTCCGCGCCGATCTGCTCGGCCGCGCGCATGCCCTGCGCGTCGATGCTGTCCTCGGCCTTGGTGGAGGGCCAGATCAGTGTCTTCTTTTCCGTGGGGAAGAGCGGGCTGTCTTTCAGGCTGGAATAAGCATCTTCGTCGTCGGGCGAGGCGCCGCCCACGCGCACGTAGCGGAACACGCCCCAGGGCTCGCGGTCGAGCGGCCCCGTGGTCGCGCCGTAGCGGATGACGTCGCGGGCGGCGCGCAGCCGGCCGCGGGCGAGCTGGTAGCGCGCGAAGTCGTGGAAGATCAGGATGGCGACCGCGTGTCCCAGGTAGGCCGGCGTCTTGCCGGCGGGCAGCAGCATGTCGTCGCCGTAGAAGCTGGGGAAGGCGAGCTTGTCGCGGGCCAGATCCTCGGCCGTGACGACGCGGTCGGGCTTGAGGTCATCGCCCAGCGGCGCGAGGTCGAAACCCTCGTAGAGCCGGTCGGCCAGCGTGGCGCGAAGGATCAGCGCGTGGGACTGCTGCTTGGGCCAGTGCGGCATGTCGGCGGCGCGGATGTCGCGGGCGAAGACCTTGCCGCCGACCACCTTCTCGTGGCCGTCGACCCGGAAGCGGGTGCGGCCGCTGGCCCGGTTCCATTCGGGACCGCGGAAGATGCGTTCCTCGAACAGGGCGCCGAAGGCGGCGCTGTACAGGGGGGCGATCCACACCGTGACGCCGCCCACCGCGATGGCCTTCAGGAAGCCACGGCGGGACATGCCGGCTCCGGTGGAGTCCGCGCGGGCCGTCGGGTTCCAGGCAGGATCTTGCTTCACAGCACGCTCCTTGCAGCAAAACCGCAGCTGTCATGCTGGCAGCAAAGGATGGATTTATCAATACCGGAAAATGTAGGGAATCAAGACAGGCCGGGCCGATATTCATGGATGATCCTTATAGGGATTATCCGGGGTATTCACAAAACAAATGTGGGATATACGAATAAACCATTAGCCCACGGCCCGCCGCTGGAGAAGAATGATGCGCTGACACCAGGCAGAGGAGAACGGGACCATGGCGGAGCGTTCGTTCACGAACGAGGTCGGCAAGCTGAAGCTGGGAGAGGGCGAGGAGTTCCGCGGCGAGGGGATCCTGGCGGTGACCAAGGCCCTGCTGCAGTCCGGCGTGTCGTACGTGGCGGGATACCAGGGAGCGCCGATCTCGCACCTGATGGATGTGCTGACCGACGCGAACGACATCCTGGAAGAGCTGGGCGTGCACTTCGAGCACAGCGCCTCCGAGGCGACGGCCACCGCCACCCTGGCGGCCTCGGTCAACTATCCGCTGCGCGGCGCCGTCACCTTCAAGTCCACCGTGGGCACCAACGTGGCCTCGGACGCGCTGGCCAACCTGGCCTCGGGCGGCGTGACCGGCGGCGCGCTGCTGATCGTGGGCGAGGACTACGGCGAAGGCTCCAGCATCATGCAGGAGCGCTCGCATGCCTTCGCGATGAAATCGCAGGTCTGGCTGCTGGACCCCCGCCCCAACCTGGAAAGCATGGTGGGCGCGGTGGAGCGGGGCTTCGAGCTGTCCGAGGCCAGCAATACGCCGGTCATGCTGCAGCTGCGCATCCGCGCCTGCCACGTGCATGGCCGCTTCACCACGCGGGCCAACAAGCGGCCGGCGTTCACGCTCAAGGACGCCATCGAGAATCCCGAGCGCGACGTCAACCGCATCGTGCTGCCGCCGGCCTCCTACCTGCACGAACAGGAAAAGGTGGCCAAGCGCTGGCCGGCGGCGGTGCGCTACATCGTCCAGCACGGCATGAACGAGTTCTTCGGCGCCGACGACCGGGACATCGGCATCGTCATGCAGGGAGGCATGTACAACGGCGTGCTGCGCGCGCTGGAGCTGCTGGGGCTGGCCGATGCCTTCGGCCAGTCGCGGATTCCCCTGTACGTGCTGAACGTGACCTATCCCCTGGTGGACGAGGAGTTCGTCCGCTTCTGCGCCGGCAAGCGCAGCATCCTGATCGTGGAAGAAGGGCAGCCCGACTACATCGAGCAGGCGGTGCACGCCATCCTGCGGCGTGCCGACCTGAACACGCGCGTCCATGGCAAGGACGTGCTGCCGATGGCGGGCGAATACACCGGCGGCGTGTTGCTCAAGGGATTGGCGGAGTATGTGCGCCGCTACGAGCCCGGCCTGCTCGAAGGGCGGACGCTGCCTCGCGCCGCGCGGCCGGCCTCGCCCGCGCGCATGCCGGACAATCCCAAGGCCTTCGCCATCCAGCGTGCTTCCGACCAGGTCCAGGGCCGGCCGCCGTCGTTCTGCACCGGCTGTCCGGAACGGCCCATCTTCACCGCCATCAAGCTGGTCGAGCGCGAACTGGGCCGGCACCACATCAGCTGCGACATCGGCTGCCATCTGTTCTCGGTGCTGCCGCCCTTCAACCTGGGCGCCACCACCATGGGCTACGGCCTGGGGTGGGCCGGCGCCTCGGCGCTGAACACGCGCGAGACTTCCCGCCGCACCATCTCCATCATGGGCGACGGCGGGTTCTGGCACAACGGCCTGACCAGCGGCGTGGGCAACGCCGTGTTCAACGAGACCGACAACGTGCTGCTGGTGGTGGACAACGGCTATTCGGCCGCCACCGGCGGACAGGACGTGCTGTCGTCCAAGGCCGAGAACCCCATACGCAGCACCAACAACCCCATCGAGAACGCCGTGCGCGGGGTGGGCGTGAAGTGGGTGCGGACGGTGACGCGCACCTACAGCGTGGCGCAGATGCGCGACACGCTGCGCGAGGCGCTGACCACGCGCGAGAAGGGGCCGAAGGTGGTGGTGGCGCAAAGCGAATGCATGCTGAACAAGCAGCGCCGCGTGCGTCCGCTCATGCGCAAGGCCATAGGCGAAGGCCGGCGGGTCGTGCGCGAGCGCTTCGGCGTGGATCCCGATACGTGCACCGGCGACCATTCCTGTATCCGCCTGTCCGGTTGCCCCTCGCTGACCATACGGGACAATCCGGATCCGCTGCGCACCGATCCGGTCGCGGCGGTGGTGGACAGTTGCGTGGGCTGCGGACTGTGCGGCGAGGTGTCGCACGCGGCGGTGCTGTGCCCATCGTTCTACCGGGCCGAGATCATCAACAACCCGGGGCGCTGGGACAAATTCAAGGCGCGCGTCAGGAAGGCCGTCATCGGCGCCTTGCAGCGCCGCATCGACCGTCGGCTGGAGGGATTGGCGGCATGAGCATCGGCAACGAGACAGGCGCGCCGCGCGCGCTGACCATCGCGGTGCTGGCCATGGGCGGCGAGGGCGGCGGGGTGCTGGCCGACTGGCTGGTGGACCTGGCCGAGCACAACGGTTACCTGGCCCAGACCACCTCGGTGCCGGGCGTGGCCCAGCGCACGGGCGCGACGGTGTACTACATCGAGATGTTCCGCGAGGCGGACGTGCCGCCGGGCAAGGCGCCGGTCATGGCGCTGGGGCCGGTGCCCGGCGAGGTCGACGTGGTCATCGCCTCCGAGCTGATGGAGGCGGGCCGCGCCTTGCAGCGGGGCCTGGTGGCGGACGACCGCACCACGCTGATCGCGTCCACCCACCGGGTGTATTCCATGACGGAGCGCACGGCGATGGGCGACGACCGGGTCGATTCGGCCGCGCTGCTGGAAGGCGGACGGGTGGCGGCGCGGCGTTTCGTGGCCGCCGACTTCAGCCGGATCGCCGAGGACGCCGGCAGTCCCATCAGTCCGGCGCTGTACGGGGCGCTGGCGGCGACGGGCGCGCTGCCCTTCGGGCGCGAACGGTTCGAGGATGCCATCCGCCGCGGGGGCGTGGGGGTGAAGGCCAGCCTGGAGGCCTTCGCCGCGGGCTTCGACGCCGCCATGGCCGGCCAGGAGACGGTGCTGCACGAGACCACCGTGCGGCGCGAGGTGCCGGCGGCGGCTTCGCCGGCGGAGGCATTCGCGGCCCCCGGCCGGCTGCCCGCTGCCGTCGGCCCCCGGCTGGCGTCCCTGGAAGAGCGGATGGCGCGTGAATTCCCGGCCGAGTGCCACGCGGTGCTGCGCGCCGGCCTGGTCCGCGCGGCCGACTACCAGGACGTGGCCTATGCCGGCGAGTACCTGGACCGGCTGGTCCCGCTGCTGTCCGCGCTGCCGGATCGCGGCGCCGCCAGCATGGAGGTATTGTCCGAGACGGCGCGCCACCTGGCCTTGTGGATGACCTACGAGGACGTGGCGCGGGTGGCGGACCTGAAGACGCGCGGCGCGCGCTTCGCCCGCGTGGCCGCCGAGGTGCGGCTGACGCCGGCGCAGCAACTGGAGATCAATGAATTCATGCACCCCCGGCTCGAGGAACTGGCCGACGCCATGCCCGCCTGGCTGGGACGGTGGATGATGCGCAGCGCCTTCGCGCGGGCCTGCATCGGGCCGTTCACGCGCAAGGGCCGGGTGGTGCGCACCAGTTCGCTGCGCGGTTTCCTGCTGCTGTACGCGGTGGCGGGGCTGCGCGGCATGCGCCGGGCGTCGCTGCGCTATCGGGTCGAGCGCGAGCGCATGGATCGGTGGATGGAGGCCATCGTCTCGCTGGCGGCCGGGCAGCCGGCGCTGGCCGTGGAAGTGGCGCGCGCGCAGCGGCTGATCAAGGGCTACGGCGACACCCACGTGCGCGGCTGGGGCAATTTCCAGCGCATCATGTCGGTGTTGCCGGCGCTGCGGCAGGCCGACGACGGCCCCCCGCGCCTGCGGGCGCTGGTCAAGGCGGCCCTGTCGGACGACAGCGGCCGCGCGCTGGAGGAAAAACTCGCGACCGTCTAGGATGAGGCGGCGCCATCACGCAGCACTTCGTAGGTACAAGAAAAGACAGGAGACAACGCATGAAATTTCCGCTCGTCAAGGCAGCCGCCGCTTTCCTGGCCTGCGCGGCCATGTCCGCCGGCCCCGTCCAGGCCCAGCAGGCGACGCTGCGGCTGATCTCGGCCTTTCCCGAGAACGGCATCTACGTGCAGCACCTGCAGGCATGGGTCAAGAAGTTCAACGAGGAAGGCAAGGGGGTGCTGCAGCTCAACTTCCTGGGCGGCCCCAAGACCATGCCCCCGTTCGAGGTGGGCAACGCGGTCAAGACCGGCGTGGTGGACATCGCGCTGAACACCGGCGCCTTCTACACCAACGTGCTGCCCGAGGCCGACTTCCTGAAGCTCAGCGACGTCCCGGTCGCCGAGCAGCGCAAGAACGGCGCGTTCGAGGCCATCAACAAGGTCTGGAACGAGAAGGGCAACATGCAGTACCTGGCCCGCATGGTCGAACACCAGCCCTTCCACCTGTACATCAACAAGAAGATCGACAAGCCGGACCTGACGGGGATGAAGATCCGCATCACGCCGGTCTACCGCGAGTTCTTCCAGGCCCTGAACGCCAACGTCATCACCACGCCCCCGGGCGAGGTCTACACCGCGCTCGAGCGCGGCGTCGTGGATGGCTATGGCTGGCCGATAGGCGGCATCTTCGACCTGAACTGGCAGGAGAAGACCAAGTTCCGCGTGGACCCGGGCTTCTACGACGCCGAGGTCTCGCTGATCATGAACCTGCCGGCCTACAAGAAGCTGACCCCGCCGCAGCTGGCCTACCTGAACAAGCAGTTGCTGGCCCTGGAAGCGCAGAACGGCTTCTGGGACCGCTACGCCGAGGAAGAAACCGCGCGGCAGGCCAAGGCCGGCATCCAGACCATCAAGTTCGACGATGCCACCGCCAGGCGCTATCGCGACATGGCCTACGAAGTGGGCTGGGCCACCGCGGCCAAGCAGAGCCCCGAGGTCGCGGCGCGCTTCAAGTCGCTGCTGTCCCGTCCGGCCGCCGGCAGCCGTCCATGATCGCGCGCGTGTCCGCCGCCTACGGGCGGCTGCTGACGGCGCTGGCCGCCGTGGGATGCGCGTTGCTGCTGGCCATGATGCTCATCATCGTGGCCGACGTGCTGCTGCGCAACCTCGCCATCGCCGGCCTGCCCCGCGGCCTGGCCTGGAGCAACGAGGTGTCCGAGGCCATGCTGTATCTCCTTACGCTGTGCCTGGCGCCCTGGCTGCTGCGCCAGGGCCAGCACATTCGCGTGGACATCGTGCTGCAGGCCATTCCGCGCCGCGTGGCCTGGGGGCTGGAATGGCTCGGCGACGTCCTGGGCCTGGGATGCTGCCTGGCGATCGCCTGGTATGGCGCCCAGTCGGCCTGGGCCAGCTACCAGTCGGGCGCCATGAACATCAAGACGCTGGTCACGCCGGAATGGTGGATGCTGGCGCCGCTGCCCGTGGTGTTCCTGCTGCTGGCGGTGGAAATGCTGTTCCGCATGCACCGCCTGCTGCATGCCGAGGCGGGCCCGCGCAACGAAGCGGTGAGCGCATCATGAGCTGGCAGATCGCGGCCTGGATCCTGCTGGGCGGATCCACGGTGCTGCTGTTCATCGGCATGCCCGTGGCGCTGACCTTCATCTCCATCAATATCATCGGCGCGTGGCTGTACATGGGAGGCGAGATCGGGCTGATGCAGCTCGCCCGCAATAGCGTCAGCTCGGTGGCGGCCTTCTCGCTCACGCCCATTCCGCTGTTCGTGCTGATGGGCGAGGTGCTGTTCCACACCGGCCTCGCGCTCAAGGTGATCGACGGCATCGAACGGCTGATCACGCGCGTGCCGGGCCGCCTGGCCGTGGTCGCGGTGGTGGCCGGAACGGTGTTCTCGGCCATTTCCGGATCGACCATCGCCACCACCGCCATGCTGGGATCGCTGATGCTGCCGGTCATGCTGTCGCGCGGCTACCATCCCCGCATCGCGACCGGCCCCATCATGGCCATCGGCGCCGTGGACATGCTGATCCCGCCGTCGGCGCTGACCGTGCTGCTGGGTTCGCTGTCGGGCATCTCCATCTCCAAGCTGCTGATAGGCGGCGTGATGCCGGGGATCATCCTGTCGGTGGCCTTCGTGCTGTGGATCGTGGTGCGCGTGCGCATCACGCCGTCCTGGGCGCCGGCGTCTGATACCGGCGAGCGGCGCACCGGCTGGGCGCGATGGAACCTGTTCGTGGCCTACGTGCTGCCCACGCTGTCCATCTTCGGCGTCGTGGTGGGGGCGCTGGCGGCGGGTTGGGCCACGCCTACCGAGTGCGCGGCGCTGGGTTCCTTCGCCACCATGCTGCTGGCCGCGCTCTACCGGCGCCTGACCTGGGAAGCCGTGGTCAAGTCGCTCAAGGGAACGGCCGCCATTTCGGGCATGATCCTGTTCATCATCCTGGGTGCCACGACCTTCGCCCAGATCCTGTCGTTCTCGGGGGCGAGCAACGGCCTGGTGGAGACGATCACCGGCCATGGCCTGTCCACCGGCATGATCGTGCTGGGCATGATGCTGATGCTGATCTTCCTGGGCATCTTCGTCGACCAGATCAGCATGATGATGATCACGCTGCCGATCTTCATGCCCATCGTCGGCGTGCTGGGCATCGACCCGGTGTGGTTCGGGGTCATGTTCCTGATCTGCATGCAGCTCGGCCTCCTGCTGCCGCCGCATGGGCTGCTGCTGATGACCATGCGCGGCGTGGCGCCGCCGTCGGTCTCCATGGGGACGATCTTCATCGCGGTCGTGCCCTACGTGGTCATGAGTCTGCTGCTGCTGGGCGCGGTGTTCTTCCTGCCGGGCATCGCGACCTGGCTGCCGAAGATGATCGGCTAGCCTGGGCTGAATCGCCATTCATGGCATCCATGATGACTGGCCTCAACTGCAGGGATTGAGATATTGAACCGTCCTTGACCGGTGGGGTGGGGCGGCCCGCGGTGGGGCGCAGCGTAGCCGGTCCCGCTGCGCGGGACTTCCCGGAGTTGGCGCGGTTGGCGGGGCGGGCGTGAACTCGCGCGGGGACAGTCCCCCGGACTGTCCCTACTGCCGCGCTCAAACATGCACGCCCTTGCTTCCCCGCCAACCGCGCCAACTCCGGCGGCTCCGAATGCGCCCCACCGCGGGCCGCCCCACCCCACCGATCAAGGACTACCGACGGTGATGAGTGACGATCGCAGGTCGAGATACGGCGAGGGTTCCCTCTTCCATTCAACAAGACCGGGTAAAGAGCACGAATGTCGATTCCGCCCATAATTGAATGTGATTTGCGTCAAAAGTGGGATGATGAGTTCCAGCCATGTGGCTATGCCCCGGCCGGGCAAGTCCTTACCATCGCTCCGTCGCCCCAAGTTCGCGAGGCGTATTGGAGAAAACGATGGAGGCAGGAGAGGCGCTGGTCGACTGGCCCAGCGAAGGCATCACCCGGGTGCCGTTCCAGGTCTTTTCCGACCAGGAAGTCTACGACCGGGAACAGCGGCGGATCTTCCGCGGCCCGGTCTGGCAGTTTCTTTGCATCGAACAGGACATCCCCGAGCCCGGCGACGTCGTCACGTCCTGGATGGGCGAGACGCCGGTGATCGTCGCGCGTGACCACGATGGCCAGGTCAACGCCATGGTCAACCGCTGCGCCCACAAGGGCGCGCTGGTCGCGTTGAAGGCCAAGGACAAGGTCAAGAACCTGACCTGTGTCTATCATGCGTGGTCGTACCGGCTGGACGGCCGGTTGCGGTCCATCGCTTTCCAGAACGGCGTCAACGGCAAGGGCGGCATGCCCGAGGATTTCGACGTCGAGGCGCACCGGCTGCAGCCGGTGCGCGTGCAGGCCTTCTGCGGGCTGGTGTTCGGCACGCTGTCGGACGAGACGCCGCCGCTGGACGAGTTCCTGGGCCCGCGCATGAGCGCTTTCATCCAGCGCAACTTCGGCCGGCCGCTGAAGGTGCTGGGCCGCCACAGCCAGATCATCCACAACAACTGGAAGCTGTATGCCGAGAACGTGCGGGATTCCTATCACGCGACGCTGCTGCATACCTTCTACACCACGTTCAAGGTCAACCGGCTGGACATGGACGGGGGCATCATCCTGTCCGACCGCAAGTGGCACCACATCAGCTATTCCAAGCGCGCCACCTTCAATCTCGACAAGGAGTACCTGACGGCCGAGGTGCACTCCGCCAAGTACGGCGCCAAGCACGGCGAATCGGCGCTGGAAGGCCCCGAACTGCTGGACGCCTGGGAAGAGTTCGACGACGGCATCACCCACAGCATCCAGACCGTGTTTCCCAACGTGGTGTTCCAGTTCACGCTCAACTCCCTGGCTATCCGGTTCTTCGTGCCCCAGGGCGTGGACAGGACCGAACTGAAATGGATATTCCTGGGCTACGAGCGCGACACGCCCGAGCAGTCGAAGATGCGCATCATGCAGTCGAACCTGACGGGCGCGGCCGGCCTGGTGGCCCTGGAGGACGGCTGCATCAACGAGTTCGTGCAGCGGGGCACGGTGGGGGCGGGCCAGCGCGCGGCGTTCATCGAGATGGGCGGCCGCGTGGCCGAGTCGAACGAGTCGTCGCGCGCCACCGAGGCCTCGGTCCGGGGGTTCTGGCACGGCTATCGCGACATCATGGGATTCTGACGGAACGCTGATCATGCAGACCACACTTCGTACTGCTTCTTCCCCCGCCGTGCGCGAGGACGTCCAGGCCGCGATCGTACGGCTGATGGCCGACTATGCCCACGCGCTGGACGACGACGAACTGGAGTCCTGGCCGGACTTCTTCACCGACGATGGCACCTACCGGCTGACCACGCGCGAGAACGTGGCGGCCGGGCTGCCCGTGGGCATCATCCATTGCGAGGGGCGCGGCATGCTGCGCGATCGCATCGCGGCGCTGCGTACCGCCAACATCTTCGAGCCGCATTGCTACACGCACGTGCTGGGACCCAGCCGGGTGGCCGCGGTGGGCGACGGCATCTGGCGCGTGCGGTCGAATTTCAGCGTCTATCGCACGTTCGAGAGCGGGGAGTCCCGGCTGTACGGCGTCGGCAAGTACCTGGACATCCTGCATGCCCAGGGCGACGGCCCGCGCCTGCGGGAACGCGTGGTCGTGCTGGATTCGCGCTGCGTCGACGTGCTGACCGTCATTCCACTATAACGGGCGCGCCGCGCACCGGAGGAGACACATCATGAAGAAAAGCTTGAAAGCCGCCGGCCTGGCCGCCGCGGCATGGGCCGCCTGTATCGCGCCGTCGCAAGCCGCCGACGACACCGATTGGCCGCGGCATGCCGTGCGGCTGATCGTGCCCTACGCGCCGGGTGGCATCGCCGACCAGATGGCGCGCATCACGGCCGAGGCGTTGCAGGCCGCGTTCAACCAGCCCTTCGTCGTCGAGAACAAGCCGGGCGCCAGCGGCAGCCTGGCGACGTCCTACGTGGCCAAGAGCAAGCCCGACGGCTATACGCTGCTGGTGGGCCTGGCCGCGCCCCAGACCCTGAACCAGTTCATCTACAAGGTGGACTACCACGGGCTGAACGATTTCGCGCCGGTGGCGTTGCTCAACACCAATCCGCTGATCCTGGCCGTGCATCCCTCGCTGCCGGTCAAGACGGTGGCCGATGTGATTGCGTATGCACGCAAGTATCCCGGCAAGCTGAACTTCGGCGGCGCCGGGGGACTGACGCAGTTCGCCGGCGAGGTCTTCAAGTACGACACCAAGACCGACATGGTGCACGTGCCCTACCGGGGGGGCGCGCCGGCCGTGGCGGCCGCCGTGGCCGGCGACGTGCAGATGACCTTCGCCAACTATTCCGACGTGCAGCCCTGGATCGAGTCCGGCCGGCTGCGCGCGGTCGCCATCACCAGTCCCAAGCGCTATCCCCGCAATCCCGACCTGCCCACCATCGCGGAGTCGGGCGTGCCCGGGTACGGCATGGACGGCTGGACCGGATTGCTGGCGCCCGCCGGCACGCCGCCCGCCGTCGTGCGGAAGATCTCGGCGGTGGTGCGCAAGACGCTGAACGAACCCGCGATGAAGGACAAGCTCGAGGCCATGGGCAGCCCGCCGGGGAACATGTCGCCGGAGGAGTTCCGGACCTTCATGGCCGGCGAGATCAAGCGCTGGCAGGGTTTCGTGGCCGAGTCCGGCATCAAGGTGGAATAGGCATGGCCAACGAGCGTGAAGCCGCCCCGATGCCGACCGGACCACTGATCGCCGCCTCCGACCTGGCCCGCATCGCGGGCGGCGCGGGCGTGGCCATCCTGGACTGCACCAGCCACCTGCCCGCGGAGCGGCGCGACGCGCGCCGCGAGTTCGAGGCGGCGCACATACCGGGCGCGCGCTTCGTGGACCTGGCCGAGATCAGCGATCCGGCGTCCGGCCTGCCCACGATGCTGCCGCCGGTGGCGCAGTTCGAGGCCGTCATGCGTGGACTGGGCATCCAGGCCGGGGATCTGGTCGTGGTCTACGACACTCACGGCATACGCACCGCGCCACGGCTGTGGTGGATGTTCCGGGGCTACGGCCACGAGCGCGTGGCGGTGCTGGACGGCGGGTTGCCCGCGTGGCGGGCCGCCGACGGCGCGGTGGAGCAGGGCCCGGCCGCGCCCGCGCGGGAAGGGGACTGGAGCGCGATGCGCGAGCACGACGCGGTGGCCGATACCGCCGCCACGCGCGTTGCCGCTGCGCACGCCTCGTCCCAGGTGGTGGACGCGCGCAGCGCCGAACGCTTCCAGGGCCTGGCGCCCGAGCCGCGGCCGGGACTGCGCGCCGGCCACATCCCGGGCAGCGTCAACCTGCCCTACGAACAACTGCTCGACCCGGTTTCGCATGCCTACCTGCCTGACGACCGGCTGGCCGAGGTCATGCGGGCGCATGGGCTCGGGCTGGGGCGGGACATCCGCTTCGTCTGCTCCTGCGGATCCGGCGTGTCGGCCTGCGTGCTGGCCCTGGCCTTGCACAAGCTGGGCGAACGCGACGTCAGGGTCTACGACGGGTCCTGGACGCAATGGGGCAGCGATGCGGCCTTGCCGGTCGAGACGGGGGACGGCCATGTCTATGCCTTGAAGACCTACGTGGCGGCTCCCGGCAAGTTCGCCGCCATGCGCGACCGCTTCCTGTCATCGGCCGCGCCCCTGCTGGCCGAGCAAGGGCTGATGCTGGAACGAAGCTGGACGCCGCCCGAGGCGCCCGACACCTTCGTCTACCTGCTGAAATGGCGGTCGTGCGTGGATTTCGACCAGGCCTGGGACGCGTTCGCGCGGGATCCGCGCTGGCTGGAGGTCAAGCGCCGCTCGGAAGCGCAGGGACCCTTGATCGCCCGCCAGGAGTCTATGATGCTGGGTACTTCAACAGGGGAGATGCGGTGATGAGCGCGCAGGGCAAGTTCGATGCGGGGTCGGGCCTTTACTACACGGTGCAGGGGCCGTCGGCGGGCGAGGCGGTGCTGCTGGTCCATTCGATCATGTCCGACGGGGAAAGCTGGGCGCGGCAGGCCGCCTGGCTGGCGCGCACGTACCAGGTGGTCGCCATCGACCTGCCGGGCCATGGCCGGGCGCCTGTCGCCGGCGAGGTGACGCTGCCCGGCCTGGCCGATGCGATCACGCGGCTGGCCGACACGCTCGGCCTTGCGCGCTTCCATTTCATGGGCGTATCGCTGGGCGCCATGATCGGCTTCGACCTGGCCACGCGCCATGCCGCGCGGCTGGCCAGCCTGGTGGCATGCGATGCGCCGTCCAGCACGCCGGACAACTACGGGGCGCTGTGGGACGAGCGGATCGCGCGCGCCAGGCGCGACGGCATGGCGGCGCTGGCGGACGAGACCCTGGCGCGCTGGTTCACGCCGGCCACGCTGGCGGAGCAGCCGGCCCTCGTCGCGCGGGTCCGCGAGCAGATCCTGAAGACGCCGGTGGAAGGCTATGCGCATTGCGCGCGGGCGATCAGCCGCTTCGACTATCGCGACGGGCTGGCGCGCAGCCCGGTCAGGGCAACGCTGACGGCGGGCGAGGCCGACGGGGTCATCGTGCCGGCCATGCGCGAGCAGGCGCGGGCGATGCCGCATGCCCAATGGGTGGAGATACCCGGGGCCGGGCACCTGCCCCAGCTCGAGAATCCGGCCGCCTTCGAGGCCATGATGGCGGGGCACTTCGGCAAGGCGTAGGCGCGCCTGGGGCCTGCGCGGGGTTCCCGCTGGCGTGACCAGGCCCTAAGCGTCCTGCGACTTGCGGATGGCATCCGCCAGGTATTTGAGCATCGCCCGGGTGGCACGGGGCACGCTGGTGCGCGAGACGATGTAGGCATTGAGCGGCAGGCGGGGCTCCCACTCGGGAACGATGCGCTTGAGGCGTCCGCCGGGCACGTAGTCGCGTCCCAGGATCTCGGGGATCAGCCCCACGCCGGTTCCGCAGGCCACCATCTCGCGCAGCAGGCGGATGCTGTTCACGCGCGCCCGCACCCGCCCCAGCGCGGAGCGGCCCGCGCCCGACGGCACGGTGTTCCACAGGCTTTGTCCGGACTGCAGCTCGGTCACCACCCAGTCGAGCGCGGGCAGCGTGGCCAGGGATATGGGCTGGGGCAGGCCGGCTTCATAGGCGGGGCTGCAATAGAGCCCGTAGCGGATCTCGCCCAGCTTGCGCACCGTCAGCCGCGACGGCTTGGGCTCGCCGAAGGCGATCAGGATGTCCACGCCTTCGCCGATCAGGTCGATGGGCCGCGTGGTGGTGTCGACCACGATCTGCAGGTCGTTGTGTTCCAGGGCGAATTCCGAGATGGCCTGCCCCAGCCACGCCGTGCCGAACTCGATGGGCATCGCGACGTTCAGCGTGCCCGACATGCTGGTGGCGCTGCGCGCGATCTTGCGCGCGATGCTGTCGCGGGCGCGCGCGATGTCCGCGCACTCCTGCAGCAGGTCCAGGCCCAGGGCGGTGGGCGAGACCTTGCGCGTATTGCGTTTGAGCAGCATCGCGCCGCAGCTTTTCTCCAGCGCGATCAGGCGGCGGCTGAGCGTGGCGCGCGGCACGCCCAGCTTGTGCGCGGCCGACGTGAGCGAGCCGCTTTCCACCACGGATTGGAACAGCATCAGATCGTCGAGGTCGAGTGACAGATGCATGTCGCGGCCTTACCCCTTTAGCGCTATGTCCTATTGCGTATAGGCATGTTAGCGCACGCTACCTAGACTTCGTTCCTATATCCATGGCGGGACGCACCCGCTGCGAACGTGGAGCGCGAGAGCATGGGGCGGGCGATGCGGAAGGAGAGGATCTGGAGCGGCGCGCGCAAGGCCGTGTGCGCGCTGTCGTTCGGACTGGCCCTTTCGCCGGCATGGGCCCAGGAGCCCGTGCCGGACGCCGAGGTGGGGCAGGTCGCGCAGGAGCGGCTGGCCGATGCCGACACCCTGCTGGCGCTGACCCAGGACGGTGCGATCCTGTATGCCCAGGATCCGGTCAAGCTCAGCGGCTACCAGTATTGCAGCCAGGCGGTGGCGCTGGCCGAACAGGGCGAGTTCCGGCAGAGCGTGCGCGCCGCCAGCAAGGCGCTGCACCTGGCCCAGGCCACCAACGATCCCAACCTGGCCGCGCTGGCCAACCGCGACCTGGCGATCGCCTACAGCTATGCGGGCCGCCTGGACAAGGCGGAGTCCTTCGCGCGCGAGGCGCTGCGGCATCCTCCCAAGGAACCCGAGAAGGTGCTGGGTCCGGTGCACAAGGTGCTGGGCGACGTCGAAGTCCGGCGTGGCGACTACCCCGCGGCGATCAAGAGCTACGAGACCGCGCTGGCGAACAGCTCGGAACGCTATGCGCCGCTGGTGCGCGTGTCGCTGGTCAACGCGCTGGCCGAGAACGGCGATGCCGCGCGGGCGCGGCAGGTGCTGGACGCCACCGCCCAACCTTCCGACCCGGTCCTGGCCACGCAGTGGCAGCGCACGCGCGCGCGGGTCTTGCTGGCCGAGAACCGGCCGCAGGAAGCGGCGGACCTGTACCGCTCGCTCACGACGCGACGGACCGGCGCCGACAGCGGCTACTACCAGCTGTGGGCGTGGGACGGCGTGGCGCGCAGCGAGATGGCGCTGGGCAACAAGCCGGCGGCGGCCGATGCGCTGGGCAAGGCGCTCGACGGGGTGGACGCGGTGCGCGCGCGTTTCCGCAGCGACGAATTCAAGATGGGACTGTTCTCGGACATGCAGTCGGTGTTCGAGCGCGCGATCGGTTTGTACAGCGACCTGGGCAATGCCTCGGCGGCATTCGAGTTGAGCGAGCGCAGCCGCAGCCGGGCCTTGCTGGACGCGGTGCGCGGGCGGGGCAGCGTGTCGGATGCCGCCATGGCCACGTTGTCGCTGTCGGGGCTGCAACAGTCCCTGGCGCCCGACGAACGGGTGATCCAGTTCCATGCCCTGCCCGAGCGCCTCCAGGCCTGGGTCGTCGGGCCATCCGAGCTGCGGGAAGTCTCCATCCCGATCGGGCGCGACGACCTGGCCAAACTGGTCGACGCCTTTCGCGACCTGATCGTCAACGGCAAGCGCGGCGCGGTGGACGGCGCGGCACGGGTGGGCGAACTGCTGATCGCGCCGCTGGGCATCGCGCCCGGGCAGCGGCTGGTCGTGGTGCCGCACGGCCCGCTGCACTACCTGCCGTTCCAGGCGCTGCGCCTGAACGGCGCCTACCTGATCGAAAGCCACGCGATGTCGGTGGCGCCGTCCATGAGCATCGCCGTGCAGCTCGCGCGCAGGACGCCGCGCGTCGCGCCCACGCTGACCGCGTTCGGCAATCCGCGCATCGAGGACCAGTACGACCTGCCCGGCGCCGAGCGCGAGGTGCAGGAACTGGCGCGGCTGTTCCCGCAGAAGAACGTCTACATGGGCACCGCCGCCACCAAGACCCAGTTCAAGGAAGCCGCCGCCCGCGCGCCCCTGATCCACGTGGCCGCCCACGCGCAGGCCGACACCGTGGATCCGCTCTATTCGCGCATCCTGCTGGCCAACGAGGACGGCCGGCAGAGTTTCCTGGAGGCGCGCGAAATCCTGGGGCTGGACATGAACCACACGGCCCTGGTCACGCTGTCGGCGTGCGAGTCGGGGCTGGGCCGGATCGCGCAGGGCGACGAGGTGCTGGGGTTCACGCGGTCTTTCCTGTCCGCCGGGTCATCCAGCCTGATCGCCTCGCTGTGGCCGGTGTCCGACGACGCCGCGGAGCTGTTGATGAGCACCCTGTACGCCGAACTGGCCAAGGGCAACGACATCCAGCGGGCGATGCAGGCCGGCCAGCTTGCCGTCCTCAAGCGCAACAAGATGGCGCACCCGTTCTTCTGGGCGCCGTTCAACCTGATCGGGAACTGGCGCCTGACGGTGGAGGGCTGAAGCATGCGGGGTGCCGACAAGACATGGAATCGCCGAGGTATCGCCGCCGCGGCGATGGGGCTGGCATGCTCGGCCGCGCTGGCCCAGACGCCCGGGCCGCTGGCGCAGGCGCCGTCGCAGCGCCTGCCTGAACCGCCCGCGTCAGCCGCGCAGACGGCCTTCCGCTTGCAGCAGGTGACCTTCACCGGCGCCGCGGCCATACCGGCGGACGAATTGCAGGCGCTGGCGGCCGGGTATGTGGGGCGCGATGTTTCGCTGTCCGACCTGGAAGCGCTGGCGCGGGACGTGACCGGGCTGTACCGCAGCCGCGGCTACTTCCTGGCCCAGGCGCTGGTGCCGGTGCAGACCGTGCGCGAGGGACGGGTCGAGATCAGCGTCGTCGAGGGGCGCCTGGGCAAGGTGGACATCCAGGTCGCGCCGGATGCGCCGATCTCCGAGGGACGCGTCCGCGCCTACCTCGCGCCGCTGCAGCCGGGCCAGCCGGTCAGCGCGCAAAGCTACGAACGCGCCATGCTGCTGCTGTCCGACCTGCCCGGCATCAAGGTGTCGTCCGGCCTGCAGGAGGGCGGCGAGCCCGGCACGACGGACCTGGTGGTCGAGGTGACGCAGGCGCGGCGCGTGACCTTCGCCTTCGACGCGGACAACCACGGCACGCGCGAGTCGGGCCGGGTCCGCGCGGGCGGCACCATGCGCGTGGCCAGTCCGCTGGGGCTGGGGGACAACCTGGACGCCCGGCTCATGATGTCCGAGGGCAATTCGCTGAACTTCGGACGGCTGGGCTACGAGGCGCCGCTGGGCACGGACGGCCTGCGCCTGGGCGCGGGCATCTCGCGGGTGCGCTATGAACTGGGCCAGCCCTGGTCGCAACTGGGCGCCAAGGGCCGGGCGACGGTGGCCGACCTGTCGCTGAACTACCCCGTGATCCGGCAGCGTGGCCAGAATCTGTTCCTGCGCCTGGGCGTGGACCACAAGGACCTGCGCGACGATCTTTCCATGTTCTCGTATTCGGCGCGCAAGAACATCGTCGGCGTGGGACTGGGCTGGAGCTGGGAGCGGCGCGACGAATTGCTCGGCGGCGGCTATTGGGCCAGCACCGGTACCCTTTACCACGGGCGCCTGGACATCAAGGACGACCTGACGCGCGCGATGGACCAGGGGCCGGCGGGCCACCGCACGGACGGCGGATTCACCAAGCTGACCTGGCAGGTGTCGCGCCTGCAATCGGTGCTGCCGCGCCACACCTTGTACGTGTCCCTGGGCGGGCAGCTCACCAACGGCAACCTGGACGCGTCCGAGAAGCTGGCGCTGGGCGGCGCCCGCGCCGTGCGCGCCTTCCCGTCCAGCGAACTGCTGGTGGACGAGGGGGTGCTGGGCGTGGTCGAGTGGCGCTGGTCCGCCACCGAGGACCTGACGCCCTATGTGTTCTACGACGTGGGCAAGGGCCGGATGTTCCATTCGCCCACCAGCCTGGACACCAACAATACCCGCAGCATGCAGGGCTTCGGCATCGGCGCGGTCTGGTCGCGGCCCGGCGATTTCATGGTGAACGTCTCGCTGGCGTGGCGCCGCAACACCTCGGCGCCGGTCACCGACGGCGGCGATCGCAAGCCCAGGATCTTCGTGCAATTCCAGAAAGTGTTTTAAGGAACCGGGGCGGCGGAGACCGGCGCCCAAGGCGGCGCGGACCGCGCTCCGGGACCAGGAGAATCACATGAGTGCAGCCATCCGTTCCCCGCGCAAGGTTCGCGGGCCCGTTTCCGCGGTGCCCCAGGAGCGTTGGAGTCCCCGTCCGCTGGCGCTGGCGCTCGCCCTGGTGGGCACCAGCGCGGGCGCCCAGATGCCGACCGGCTTCAATCCCGTGCAGGGCAGCGTGCTCGCGCCCGTCACGAGCGGCAACGTCATGTCCATCCAGCAACAGAGCGATCGCGCCATCATCGAGTGGAGCACGTTCTCGATCGGCGCGGGCAACGCGGTCCGCTTCCTGCAGCCCGGCGCCTCCAGCATCGCATTGAACCGGGTGCTGGGCGGGGACCTGTCGCGCATCTCGGGAGATCTGTCGGCCAATGGCCGGATCTTCCTGATCAATCCGGCGGGCGTGCTGTTCGGGCAGGGCTCCAAGGTGGAGACCGGCGGCCTGGTCGCCTCGACGCTCAACATCTCCAATGCCGACTTCATGGCGGGCCGCTTCCGGTTCGAGCGCGACGACGCCAACACCGCTTCGGTGACGAACCTGGGCACCCTGACCGCGCCGGGATCGACCATCGCGCTGATGGCCGCTACCGTGGTCAACGGCGGCGAAGGCAAGATCGTGGCCGACGGTGGCACCGTGGGGCTGGTGTCGGCCCGCCAGGTGACGCTGGACTTCCAGGGCGACGGACTGACCACGTTCCGCTTCGCGCCGGACGCCGGCGCCAGCATGGCCGCGGTCGCCAACGAAAGCGGCGCGGTGCTCCAGGCCAACGGCGGCCGGGTGGCGGTGCTGGCGGACTCGGCCCAGGTGGCGCAGCGCGTGGTCAACCAGCAGGGCACGATCCGGGCGCAATCGCTGACCGCGCGCAATGGCGAGATCATCCTGGGGGCCTCGGGCCAGGCCGACGTGACGGTGGGCGGCACGCTGGACGTGTCGGGCACCGCGGGGGCGTCGGGCGGCACCCTCCGCATCGAGGCCGGCGGCATCCGGACCGGATCGGCGCGCCTGGATGCCTCCGGCGACGGCGGCGGCGGGCACATCGAACTGGCGGGCCGGCGGGCGGTCACTATGGACGAGGCCAGCCGCCTGCACGCGGATGCGCTGGCTGCGGGCAACGGCGGCACCGTCGACGTCGGCGCCCCGGGGCTGCATGCGGCGGGCATCATGACGGCGAATGCCGCGGGCGACGGAGCGGGCGGCGTCGTCAAGACGTCGGGCAGCGTGGTCGAGGTCGGGGCGGCCCATGTCTCGGCGGCCGGCGCCGGCAGCGGCGCCAACGGCAAATGGACGATAAGCTCGCAGGGCGACGTGACCGTGGGTACCGCGCCGGCGGCACGGCCCGCCACCGAGGTGTCCGTGGCCGGTGACGACAGCCGGGTATCCGGCGGCGCCGTGGGCGAAGCGCTGGGGAACCGTACCGATGTGACCGTGGCCGCCACCGGCTTCGCGCTCGACGGCGGCCGGGGGCAGAGCGGCAACGTGGTGTTCGAGAGCGACGCGAGCGTGGTCAAGACCCAGGGCGGCACTTCCACCCTGCGCGTGGACGCCATGCGCAACATCGACATGTGGAACGGCGCGCGCATCGAGTCGCAGGCGGGCGCGCTGAACGTCGAGTTCAACGCCGATTCCTCGGGCAAGGCCGCGATGCGCCGGCCGGAGGGCGCTAGCGATTTCGTCGAGGAAAGCGGGGGCAGCATCGACGTGGAAGGCGCCACCATCGCTACCCGGGGTGGCGACCTGCGCCTGTTCGGGCAAGGCGATGCCGCCAACGGCAAGGCCACCGGCGGCACGTCCTTCGTGAATGGCCGGGCGCAGACCCGCCGCGCCGGCATCTTCGTCGGCTGGAGCGACGTGTCGCTGTGCGCCGACGATGCCTGCTCGGCGGGCGGTTCGCTGGCCGCCGCGGGGGCCGGCATCACCACCGTCGACGCGACGTCCGGCCGCGGCGTGGAAGGGGGCGAGGGCGTCACCCTCAGCGGGACCGGCGTGGCGGCGGGCGGCGACATCACGATAACCGGCCACGGCGGCGTGGCGGCGGCGGGCGTACGGATAGACGGGCGCCGCGAAGGGGGCACGCAGCACCGGTTGAACGCGGCGGGCGACATCACCATCGTCGGCACGGCGGCCAATGCCACGCTGGCCGACAATCTTCCCGTGGAGGTCCCGGAAGCCGGCGTGGCGATCCGGAACACCACCGTGGCGGCCGGCGGCGACGTGACGATCGACGGCAAGGGCTCCAACCTGGACGCGCTGACGCAGTCGCCCGACATCTTCGGCGTGCTGGGCTACGACACCATCGAGGCCGTCGATGGCGTGCACATGCTCGACACCCGGGTGCTGGCCGGTCCGCGCCGCGACATCCTGATCACCGGGGCGGCGGGCGGCGACGGCCTGCTCATCCAGAGCGACGGCGCCTCGGGGGCGACCTTCACCACCATCGCCGCGCGCGGCGTGCGCATCGAGAAAAGCGTCGAGGCCCTGGAGGCGCCGGGCGGGACGGCGCCCGACATCGCCACCGACGGTGGCCGCATACGCATCGCCGGCCGCGACAGCGACGTCTGGCTGGCGGGCGAACCGACCAAGGTGGGCGCGACGTTGCAGGTGGACGCCGGCAGCGCGGACGGCCGGGGCGGCAGCATCGAGGTCACCGGACGCAACGTGGGCGTGCTGGGCGCCACCGCGCTGCTGGCCGACGGCGCCGGCGGCGGGGGCGACGTGACGGTGCGGGCCGAGGCCGTGGCGGCCGTGGACGATTTCGCGCGCGTGCAGGCGAACTCGACCGGCGCCGAGGGCGATGGCGGCAAGGTACTGTTGACGGGGCAGGATGGCCTGCGCGTCCACGGCTCGCTCCAGGCGCGGGGCACGGGCGCGGGCCACGGCGGACGGATCGAGACTTCCGGCGGCGGCGTCGACGCGAGCGGCGTCCGGGTCAATGCCGGGACCGTCACCGGCGCGGCGGGAAACTGGATCGTCGATCCCTATGACGTCCGTATCGTCCACGGCACCGGGCCGGGCGCGCCGCTGGCCGATCCTTTCGAGGCGGTGGCCGACACCACGATCCAGGATTCCAGCATCAACACCGCCCTGGATGCCGGCACGAGCGTACGCATAGGGACGGGGGCCGGCAGCGGCACGGGCGGCGACATCACCATAGCCAGCGGCGTGGATATCCGCCGCACGACCGGCGCGGCGCCGCTGGCGTTCGCGCTGGACGCGTACCGCGGCATACGAGGCGATTCGTTCAGCATCGTGTCCGAGGCGGGCGCGCTCGACCTGGCGTTCAACAGCAACGCAAGCGGCACCTTGTCGGGCGATCAGTCCATCGCCTTCCAGAACGCGACGCTGACCACCAACGGCGGATCGGTCAGCCTGTATGGCCAGAGCGACCCGGTGGCGGGCAGCGCCAGCTCCAATCGCGGGCCGGCCATCCGGTTGGTGGACAGCGTCATCGACACGCGTGTCGGCCAGAGCGATGCCGGCGCCGGCGGGAACGTCCTGCTGCGGGGCGCGGGCGACGGGGTGGCCAGCGTGGACATCGAAGGCGGACGCATCGACGCGGCCAGCGGCAGCGTCACGGTGCGCGGCGTCTCTTCCAGTTATGGAGAGGGCGTGCAGATGACGTCGGGCAGCAGCGACGACACCATCATTACGACCACGTCCGGCAACATCGCCATCGTCGGCATCGGCGGCGGCGATTCGTCGACGGGCGCGGAAGGCGTCAGGATGGAAGGGGCGCACGTGCAGTCCGCCAGTGGCGACGTGGACGTGCGCGGGCTGGCGCGGGGGGCGGGCACGACCGCTTCCGGCGTGATCCTGGAGGACTCTTCGCTGGTCGCGCAGGCCGGCCGGGTGCGCGTGGCGGGTCAGTCCGAAGGCAGCGGCGCCGGCATAGACCTGCAAGGCGGCTCGTCCAGCCTGTCGTCGCATGCCATCGATGGCCAGCAAGGCGTCGTCCTGCGGGCCGACAACGACGGCAGCGCCGATGCGATCGCGCTCGCGGCCTCGGTGCGGTCGGGTGCGTCGATCAACCTGCGGCCGGGCGGCGTCGATGCCGCGGGCAATGCCACCGACCACACGGCGACCCGGATTTCCGTGGGCGGGGCGGGCGGCAACGGGTTCTCGCTGTCGGACGCCGACATGGGGAACCTGGATGCGCCCAACGTCATCGTCGGCAGCAATACCCACGCCGCCGACATCTCGGTGGACGGGCCGGTGGCCACGGCCGGCAACCTGACCCTGCAGAACGAAGGAGGCGGGGCGATCGCGCTGGGCGGCAACGTGACGGCCGGCACGCTGGCGCTGCTGGCGGGCGGCAACGTGACCCAATCGCCCACCGCCGCGATCGCCGCGAACGCGCTGGCGGCCCGGTCGGCCACGGGCGACGTCGTGCTGACCAACGCGGGCAATGCCGTGGCCACGGTTTCCGGCGGCGCGGCGGGCGACTTCCGCTACGTCGATGCCGACGGCATCACGGTCGGCAACGTGTCGGCCCTGGGCATGGACGCCGCGACCAACGGCGTGCAGACCCGGGCGCTGGATGGCATTTCGGCCGACCGCGCCATCGTGCAGGCCCGTGCCGGGAACATCACGGCCAATGCCGCGATTACCGCGCCGACCGCCATCACGCTGCAGGCGGATGCCGGCGCCATCCAGCTCAACCGGACCCTGGACAGCGGTTCGGTGGGCCTGCTGGCGGCCGGCGCGATCGGCCAGCAGGCGGGCGCCGCCATCACCGCCGGCACGCTGGTCGCCCGTTCGACCGGCGCGAGCGTGACGCTGACGGACGCGGGCAACCGGGTCGGGATCCTGGCGGGCAGCGCGGCCACCGATTTCCGGTATGCGAACGCCGACGGCTTGACCCTGGGAAATGCCGCCGTCGTGGGCCATGACACCGCGGGCAACGTGCAGGCCGTTGCCGCGTCGGGGATCTCGGCCGATACGACGCAGATCGCGGCTCGCAAGGGCGATCTGGACGTCGCCGCCGCCGTCTCGGCCGTCGACCTGCTCAGCCTGCAGGCCGACACCGGGGCGATCGGAGTGGGTGCCGCGGTCCAGGGGCGCACGGTGGCGCTGCTGGCCGGCGGCGACATCACGCAGGCCGCCGCCGGCGCCATTGCCGGCGACGCGCTGTTGGCCCGGTCCACGGCGGGCGACGTCCAACTGGCGGCGGGGAGCAATGACGTGCGTACGCTGGCGGCATCCGCCGCGGGCGACCTGCGCTATCGCGGCAGCGGCGACCTGGCGGTGGCAACGGTGACGGCGGGGGCGCTGGACGCCAGCGGCACGCCGCAGACCGTCGCGGCTTCGGGCCTGACGGCCACCGATGCGATCGTCCAGGCGACCACGGGCAACCTGTCGGTCCAGGCGGCTTCGAACGCAGCCAACGGGCTGACCTTGCAGTCGGACGCGGGAAGCGTGCAAGTCGGGCAATCGCTGCAGGCGCGAACCGTGGCCCTGCTGGCCCGCGGAGACATCGGCCAGCAGGCCGGCGCCGGCATCACGGCGGACACGCTGGCGGCCCGGTCGACGGCCGGGTCGGTGACGCTGACCGCCCCCGGCAACGACGCCGGCGTGTTCGCGGGCAGTGCGGCCACCGAGCTGCGCTACGCGGACGCGAATGCGCTGACCGTCGGCGAGGCCACTGTCGCCACCCAGGATGCGGGGGGTGGGCTGTCGTCATCGACCGTGGCCGGTGCGCAGGCCGGCACGGTGCGGGTCGCGGCGCGGACGGGCAGCCTGACGGTCGCCTCGGGCGTGACGGCCACCGATGCCGCCAGCCTGCAGGCCGATGCCGGCGCCGTGGCCGTGAACGCCGCGGTGCGGGCCCGGACCGTGGCATTGCTCGCCACGGGAGGGATCACCGAATCGACGTCCGGCGGCATCGCGGCGGATGCGCTGCTGGCGCGTTCGACCGGCGGCGACGTGCGGCTGGAGAACGGCGGCAACGACGTGCGCGCGCTGGCGGGCAGCGCGGCCGGCAGCCTGGCCTATCGCGGCACCGGCGACCTGGCCGTGACGACCGTGACGGCCGCCGGGCTGGATGGGGCGGGCGCGCCGCAGACGGTCTCCGCCTCGGGCGTGACGGCCGGCGATGCGTTCGTGCGGGCCACCTCGGGCAATCTGTCCATCGCCGCCGCCTCGGCCGCGGCCGGGTCGATGGTGCTCCAGGCGGACGCCGGCAACGTGACGCTGGGGCAGTCCGTGCAGGCCGCCACGGTCGCGCTGCTTGCCGGCGGCGACATCGGCCAGAATGCGTCGGGCTCGATCATCGCCGACGAACTGGCGGCCCGCAGCACGGACGGCAGCGTCGTCCTGGACCAGGCATCGAACCGCGTCGGCACGGTGGCGGGCGGGGCGCGCGGCGGGTTCGCCTACACCGACGCGGATGCCCTGCGCATAGGCGAAGTCACGCTGCCGACACTGGGCGCGGGGGAAGGCGTGGTGGCCGGCTCGGAACGAGGCATTTCCGCCGCCACCACGGTCGTGCGGACCCAGTCCGGCGACCTGACGCTGGATGCCGGCGTGACCGGCGGCACCGCCGACCTGGTGGCGGCGGCGCGCTTCCAGAATCCGGACGGCGCGCGCATCGATACTTCCGGGCGCTGGCGGGTATGGGCCGACACCTGGGAGGGCGAGACGCGCGGCGGCATGGCCGGCTCGGGCACGCTGCCCAACCTGTACGGCCGCGCCTATGGCGCATCCATCGCCGACGCGGACAACCACTTCATCTACCGGCAACAACCGACGGTGACCGTGACGCTGGACAGCGCCTCGCGGCCGGCCGGCATCGGCAATCCCGCCCTGGGCTACACGCTGGAGGGCCTGATCCTGGACGATACCGGGACCGGCATCAGCGGCGCGGCCGGTTCGGCCGCCAATGCCGCCAGCCCGGCCGGCACCTACGCCGTGACGGCGGTCACGCCCTTCGTCTCGGCCGAGGGGTATCTCATCAACGTCGTGCCCGGCGTGCTGACCGTGAACAGCTACGCCCTGCCCAGCGTGGACCTCCAGCGCGAGATACCGACCACCTACCTGTACGACCGGAACCTGGCGCCCGTGGCCATGTGCTTCGCCACCGGGCCGATAGCCGGCGACCGGGTCGAGCAGGCGGGCGACGTGCTGGCCCGGGAATGGTCCCGGGTGCGGACACGGCCGAACCTGAGCAACTGCGTGTCCACCGATCGCCGCAACGCCTGCTCGGACTTCTAAGGGGGACAGGTTCTAGAGACTGGCCGACCGGGCGCCGCGTCCGGCCGGCGTCCAGCGCCCCAGCAGCGCCCGCAGCTTGGCGGGCGCGACCGGCTTGGTCAGCAGCGTGACCGAGGCTTCCCGTATCCGCTGCAGGATGTCCGGCGTGGTCGTGCCCGAGATCATGATGGCGGTGGCGCGCGGCCGCAGCTCCCGCGCCTGCAGCAGCAGCGCGAGCCCGTCGTCGCTGTCGCCCAGTTGCAGGTCGCACAGGATCACGTCGTAGCGCCGGCTGGCGTCGCGCAGCTTGCGCAGCGCGTCGCCGGCCGTAAGGGCCTGGTCCACGCGGCAGTTCCATTGCCGCAGCAGGTGGGCCGTTCCTTCCTGGATGGCCTCGTCGTCGTCGATCAGCAGGCAGTCCAGGTCCAGCGAGGTCGTGCCTGCGGCCTCGGACGCGGCGGCCATGGGCGCCACGGGCGGTGCGTCGGTGCTGGGCAGCAGCAGCGAAAATGTGCTGCCCCGGCGCGGCGCGGATCGCACGCCGATGTCGGTTTGCAGCAGGCGGGCGATCCGGGCGCAGATGGACAGGCCCAGGCCGAAGCCGTTGCGCCGGTCGCGCTGCGGATTGGCGACCTGGTAGAACTCTTCGAAGATGCGCAATTGCTGGATGGGCGCGATCCCGATGCCGTTGTCGCGCACCTCGATCCGGGTGGCGGCGCCGTCGCGCCGGGCCGCCACCAGCACCCTGCCGCCTTCGCTGTGGCGCACGGCGTTGCGCACGAGGTTGTCCAGCACGCGCATGACCAGGCCCGCATCGGTCATGACCGCGCGACCGCGGTCGCGCCACACCAGCTCCACGCCGGCCTCGCGCGCAATCGCGCCATGCATGGCGTCGAGCTGGTCGAACAGGTCGCGCACGCGCACCGGGGCATAGGACGGCGACAGCACGTTGGCGTCGAGCCGCGAGATGTCCAGCAACGCGTCCAGCAGTGCGCTCATGACCTGGGTGCCTTCCTGCAGGCGCTGCATGGCGGGCAACTGCGCGGGGCTGGCGGTGGGCAGCAGGCCGTCGATGAACAGTCCCATCGCATGCACCGGCTGGCGCAGGTCGTGGCTGGCCGTGGCCAGGAAGCGCGTGCGAGAACGCGTGGCCTGTTCAGCCTGCGACAGCCGCGCGAGCGCCTCCTGGGTGGCGGCCTGGATGCGCTCTTCCTGGGACGAGTAGGCGTCCTGCAGGCGTTGCGCCATGTGGTCGACGTCGCTGGCCAGGGCGGCGATCTCGTTGCGGCCGCACGGACCGCAGCGGGCGTCCAGCTTCCCTTCCTGCAAGGATGAGACGGTGGCGGAGATCCGTTTGAGCGGCCGGACGACGGCGCGTGCCATGTGGCGGGCCGACAGCCAGGCCAGCAACAGGGCCGTGCCGCCTATCAGGCCGCCGGCCAGCATCGAGGCGGCGCGCGCGCTCCGGTGCTGGGCATCGTCCAGGAACACGCGCACCGTGCCGATGTCCAGCGCCGGTCCGCCGGGGCGGGGGTAGTCGGTCAGGCCGCGCGTGGCGCGCAGGCGCACCGGTTCGGCGAAAGGGCGGGCGTGCTTGAGCTTGCCGGACTCCGGCCCCGCCGCGATGGCGATGCCCGCGCCGTTGCCAATCTCCACGCGCGACGCGATCCCCTTGGCCACCATGTTCTCGGCCAGGTCGCGCAGCGTTTCCACGTCGCCCGCATACAGGCTCAGGTCGCTGGCCACGGCAAGCTGCCGGGCGATCGCCGCGCCGTTGGCGCGGAAGGCCTGCTCCAGCGCGTCCAGCCGTTCGTGGGTGAACCACAGGGTCAGCGCCACGGCGGCGGTGGCGCACGGCAGCACCCCGAGGCGTATGAGGTCCCGTTGCAGACTGTCCGATCGAAGCGCGGCGGGGAGCATGAGAGCCATGGAGCGGAACAGGCCTAGTTGTCGAGTCCCGGACGATCATAAGGCCGCCGATGGAACAAATGAGGGTGTGAATCATACCACCCACTCATAGCCTGCATAGGCGTCTTGCTCTGCAG